>JBQCES010000069.1:0-5961 GCA_051960055.1 Angustibacter sp.
ACGCTCGATGCAACCGGTGAGCCGCCTGGGGCGTCTGGTACTGCGACGGACCACGTCGACCACCGTCGAACCGATCGGGGAAGCTCATGCGCACCACCACCCGCGCCCTCGCCGCCGCGGCCACCGCCGCGCTCGCGCTGACCGCGTCCGCCTGCGGCACGGGTCGAACGCCGGTGGCCGACGGGACGACGACGAGCTCGTCGCCGGCGAGCACGCAGCCCACCTCGAGCGCCCCGACGACGAGCCCGGCCAGCCCGACGACCGCCACCTCGAGCCCCTCGACCAGCACCACGTCGACGCCCTCGACGAGCGGGACCGCGACGCCGTCCACCACCACCACGAAGGCGCCGCCGCCCGTCACCGAGAAGACCACGCTGCGTCCGGGCATGAGCGGCCCGTACGTGCTCAAGGCCCAGCAGCGCCTGAGCGAGCTCGGGTACTGGCTCGGCGGCGCCGACGGCGAGTACGGCTACCTCACCAGCCAGGCGGTGATGGCCCTGCAGAAGGCCGCGGGGCTCGGCCGCGACGGGATCCTCGGCCCGAAGACGAAGGCCGCTCTCGAGCGGGGCGTGCGACCGGCCGTGCGCACCCGCTCGGGCTCGGCCATCGAGGTCGACAAGGCCCACCAGCTCGTGCTGGTCGTGCTCGACGGCCGGCTGCGCTACGTGCTCAACACCTCGACCGGCAGCGGCCAGCCGTACACCTCCGACGGGCACACGTACATCGCGACGACGCCCGAGGGACGGTTCAGCGTGCAGCGCCAGATCGACGGCCCGCGCGTGAGCCGGCTGGGTGAGCTGTGGCGGCCGAAGTACTTCACGGGCGGCTACGCGCTGCACGGGTCGCCCAGCGTGCCCGGCTACCCGGCCTCGCACGGGTGCGTGCGGCTGTCGAACCCCGCCATCGACTTCCTGTGGTCGTCCGGCGTGGCGCCGATCGGGCGCACCGTCTGGGTCTACTGAGCCGACCGGCGTCCCTCGGGCTTGCGGTCGGGGCGACCCCACCGGCGCTCGGTCGGCACGTCCATGACCTCGCACAGCGCGAACCACACCTGACGCGGGGGCACGTGGGCGGCGAGCGCCTCGTCCGCCGTCCGGCCGCCGAGCCCCGCCACCACCTGGTCACGGGCCACGCTGCGGGCGTACCCGGCGCCGAACTCGTCCTCCATCAGCTGCCAGAACTCGCTGTGTCGCACGCCCGCCAGCATCGCACGCGCGCCGCTGTCGGACCTCGGTGACACCATCAGGGGGTGGTCGACGTCCTGCAGCGGTTCTCCCCCGCCACCCGCGAGTGGTTCCAGGGGGCGTTCGCCGCGCCCACCGCCGCACAGGCCGGCGCGTGGGACGCGATCAGCAGCGGCCAGCACGCCCTGGTCGTGGCGCCTACCGGCTCCGGCAAGACCCTGTCGGCGTTCCTGTGGGCGCTCGACCGGCTGGCCAGCCGGCCGCGGCCCGACGAGCCGCTGAAGCGCTGCCGCGTGCTCTACGTGTCGC
The DNA here is from genome assembly GCA_051960055.1 of Angustibacter sp. Lineage (GTDB taxonomy): Bacteria > Actinomycetota > Actinomycetes > Actinomycetales > Angustibacteraceae > Angustibacter. The sequence continues at coordinate 1,494 of JBQCES010000069.1, forward strand.
CGCTCAAGGCCCTGGCCGTCGACGTCGAGCGCAACCTGCGCGCGCCGCTCACCGGCATCTCGCACGCCGCCGCACGCCTGGGACTGCCGCGGCCCGAGGTCGAGGTGAGCGTGCGGTCCGGTGATACGCCGGCCGCCGACCGCCGCGCCTTCGCCCGCGCTCCCTCCGACGTCCTCATCACCACGCCCGAGTCGCTGTTCCTGCTGCTCACCTCCCGCGCCCGCGAGGCGCTGAGCGGTGTCGAGACGGTGATCATCGACGAGGTGCACGCGGTCGCCGGCACCAAGCGCGGCGCCCACCTGGCGCTCACGCTCGAGCGGCTCGACGCCCTGCTCCCCCAGCCGGCCCAGCGGGTCGGGCTGTCGGCCACCGTCCGGCCGGTCGAGGAGGTCGCGCGCTACCTCGCCGGTGGGCGTCCGGTGAGCGTCGTGCAGCCCGGCTCGCGCAAGGAGCTCGACCTGCAGGTCGTCGTGCCGGTGCCCGACCTCAGCGACATCGGCGAGCCCACCGGCGACCTGTCCGGCCCGGCGGCCGGCGACCCCCGACGGACGTCGATCTGGCCGCACGTCGAGGAGCGCGTGGTCGACCTCGTCGCCGACCACGGGTCCACCCTCGTCTTCGCCAACTCCCGACGGCTCGCCGAGCGGCTCACCGCCCGGCTCAACGAGGTCTGGGCCGAGCGCCAGGAGGCCGCCGAGCAGCAGGTCGACGGCGAGGCCGCGGACGGCGGTGCGCCGGCTCGCTCGGCGGCCGGGCGCGCGCCGGCCGAGGTGATGGCGCAGGCCGGGGCGACCACTGGCGCTCCGGCCGTGCTGGCCCGGGCCCACCACGGCTCGGTGAGCAAGGAGCAGCGCGCGCTGATCGAGGACGACCTCAAGGCCGGGCGGCTGCCCGCCGTGGTGGCCACGAGCTCGCTCGAGCTGGGCATCGACATGGGCGCTGTCGACCTCGTGGTGCAGGTCGAGTCCCCACCCAGCGTCGCGTCCGGCCTGCAGCGCGTCGGTCGCGCCGGCCACCAGGTCGGCGCCGTCTCGCGCGGCGTCGTCTTCCCGAAGTTCCGGGCTGACCTCGTGCAGACCGCCGTGGTGGTCGAGCGGATGCGCGAGGGCGCCATCGAGGCCCTGCGGCTGCCGGCCAACCCGCTCGACGTGCTCGCTCAGCAGGTCGTCGCCATGTGCGCCATGGACGACTGGACCGTCGACGACCTCGCCGCGCTGCTGGCGCGCACGGCGTCGTTCGCCGCACTGCCTCGCAGCGTGCTCGAGGCCGTGCTCGACATGCTCTCCGGCCGCTACCCGAGCGAGGAGTTCGCCGAACTGCGACCCCGCATCGTCTGGGACCGCCACACCGACGTGCTCACCGCGCGCCCCGGAGCGCAGCGGCTGGCCGTCACCAGCGGCGGAACCATCCCCGACCGCGGGCTGTACGGCGTGTTCCTCGCCACGGGTGAGGGACCAGGACGCCGGGTCGGCGAGCTCGACGAGGAAATGGTCTACGAGTCGCGCGTGGGCGACGTGTTCACCCTGGGCTCGTCGTCCTGGCGGATCGAGGACATCACGCACGACCGCGTGCTCGTCACCCCCGCACCCGGGCAGCCGGGCAAGCTGCCGTTCTGGCACGGCGACGCGCTCGGGCGCCCCGCCGAGCTCGGCCGGGCCGTCGGCGCGTTCGTCCGCGAGGTCACGGCACTCGAGCCCGCCGCAGCCCGCGAGCGCGTGCGCGCAGCCGGGCTCGACGAGTGGGCCGCCGACAACCTGCTCGCCTACCTCGACGAGCAGCGCGAGGCCTGCGGCCACGTGCCCGACGACCGCACCATCGTCATCGAGCGGTTCCGCGACGAGCTGGGCGACTGGCGCGTCGTCGTGCACTCCCCCTTCGGCGCCCAGGTGCACGCCCCCTGGGCCCTCGCGGTGGCGGCGCGGTTGCGCGAGCGGCACGGCGTCGACGTCCAGGCCATGCACGGCGACGACGGGCTGGTGCTCCGGCTGCCCGACGTCGAGCTCGACGACGGCCCCGCACCCGACGTCGCCTCGCTGGTGTGCCTCGACCCCGACGACGTGCACGACGTCGTCACCGAGCAGATCGGTGGCTCGGCGCTGTTCGCCTCGCGGTTCCGCGAGTGCGCCGCCCGCGCGCTGCTGCTGCCCCGCCGCGACCCCGGTCGACGCTCGCCGCTGTGGCAGCAGCGGCAGCGCAGCGCCCAGCTGCTGGAGGTGGCCAGCGGCTACCCCGACTTCCCGATCGTGCTCGAGGCGGTGCGCGAGTGCCTCCAGGACGTCTTCGACGTCCCTGGCCTCATCGAGCTGATGCGTGACATCACCGCCCGGCGGGTGCAGGTGGTCGAGCTCGAGACCCGTCAGCCGTCGCCGTTCGCGCGCAGCCTGATGTTCGGCTACGTCGCCCAGTTCCTCTACGAGGGCGACTCACCGCTGGCCGAACGGCGAGCGGCCGCGCTGTCGCTCGACCCGACGCTGCTGTCGGAGCTGCTCGGGCGGGGCGAGGGCGCCGCCCTGCGCGACCTGCTCGACCCCGCGGCCATCGAGCGCACCGAGGCCGAGCTGCAGCACCTCGTACCCGAGCGCGCGGCCCGCGACGGCGAGGACGTCGTCGACCTGCTCCGCGTGCTGGGCCCGCTCAGCGCGGCGGAGGTCGCGGCTCGCTCGCGCGAGGCCGACGAGGCCACGGTGGCGCAGTGGCTCGCCGGGCTCGAACAGAGCCGACGGGTGATCGCGGTGCGGATCGCGGGCGAGGCGCGCTGGGCGGTCGTCGAGGACGCCGCACGCCTGCGCGACGCGCTCGGGGTGCCGTTGCCGGTGGGCATCGCCGAGACGTTCCTCGCCCCCGTCAGTGACCCGCTGGCCGAGCTGCTCTCGCGCTACGCGCGCACCCACGGCCCCTTCACGGTCGCCGAGGCGGCGGCCCGGTTCGGTCTCGGCCCGGCCGTCGCGGCCGGAGTGTTCAGCCGCCTGGTAGCGGCGGGGCGCCTCGTCGAGGGCGAGCTGCGACCCTCGGGGCAGGGGCTGGAGCTGTGTGACGCGCAGGTGCTGCGGTCGCTGCGACGCCGTTCCCTGGCCGCCCTGCGCCAGCAGGTCGAGCCCGTACCAGCGAGTGACCTCGCGCGGTTCCTGCCGCGCTGGCAGGGCCTCACCGGTCGCGGTCGCCAGGCCCGCGGCGCCGGCGGCCTGCTGCGCGCGGTCGAGCAGCTGGCCGGGGCCGTCGTGCCGGCCAGCGCGCTCGAGACGCTGGTGCTGCCCGGCCGCGTCGACGACTGGTCACCGGCGCTGCTCGACGAGCTCACGTCGTCGGGCGAGGTGCTGTGGTGCGGCCACGGTGCGCTGCCTGGCGACGACGGTTGGGTGTCGCTGCACCTCGCCGACACCGCGCACCTCACCCTGCCCGAGCCCACCGACCTCGAGCTGTCACCGCTGCACCAGCAGGTGCTCGACGCCCTGGCCGGTGGCGGCGCGTTCTTCTTCCGGCCTCTGTCGCAGGTGGTGGGGTCCACCGACGACGAGGAGCTGCTGGTCGCGCTGTGGGACCTCGTGTGGGCGGGCCGGGTCACGGGTGACACGCTCGCACCGCTGCGCGCGCGGCTCGCCGGCGGGCGCACCGCCCACCGCACCTCGCGCGCCGCACCGCGTCGCAGCCGGTACGCGGGCCGGCCGGGGGCGCTCGGCCGTGCCGCCCTTCCCTCGCGCACCGGCCCACCCACGGGTGCCGGCCGGTGGTCGCTGCTGCCTGAGCCCGAGACCGACGCGACGGTGCGGGCCGCCGCCATGGCCGAGACGCTGCTCGACCGCCACGGCGTCCTCACGCGCGGCGCCGTGATGGCTGAGGGCATCGCGGGTGGCTTCGCCGGCGTCTACCGGGTGCTGTCGGCGTTCGAGGACGCGGGGCGCGTGCGGCGGGGGTACTACGTCGAGGGTCTGGGGGCGGCCCAGTTCGCCACGTCCGGTGCGGTCGACCGGCTGCGCGCCACCGACGACAGCCCGGCCCGCACGCTGGTCGTCGCCGCCGCCGACCCCGCCAACCCCTTCGGGGCGGCGCTGCCGTGGCCCGAGCGGGCGAGCGTCGCGGGCGGCGAGCCGACCACGGGCCACAAGCCCGGGCGCAAGGCGGGCGCACTGGTGGTGCTGCACGACGGCGAGCTCGCGCTGTACGTCGAGCGCGGCGGCCGCACCCTGCTGTCGTTCACCGACGACCCCGCCGTGCTCGCCGCCGCCGCCGACGCGCTGGCCCTCGCCGTCCGCGACGGTGCGCTCGGCCGGCTCACCGTCGAGAAGGCGGACGGCGCGGGCCTGCTGGGCTCGGACCACCCGGTGGTCAGCGCCCTGGAGTCCGCCGGCTTCCACGCCACCCCGCGCGGCCTCCGGCTGCGACGATGAGGCGGGGCGAGCACGGTGCCTGAGGGCGACGTCGTCTGGCGGACCGCGCAGCGGCTGGATGCCGCGCTCTCCGGCCGGACGCT
>JBQCES010000070.1:0-3013 GCA_051960055.1 Angustibacter sp.
GTCTCCCGGTCATCACGACCGTGGCTAATCTCGACCGCGACGCGCTGGTGCGCATCCTCACCGAGCCCAAGAACGCCCTCGTCAAGCAGTACCGCCGACTCTTCGAGCTCGACGGCGTGGAGCTGGAGTTCACCGACGACGCTCTCGAGGCGGTCGCCGACCAGGCGATCCTGCGCGGCACCGGTGCCCGCGGGCTGCGCGCCATCATGGAGGAGGTGCTGCTGCCGGTGATGTTCGACGTCCCGAGCGACGACGGTATCGCCCGCGTGGTGGTCACCAAGGAGGTCGTGCTCGACAACGTCAACCCGACGATCGTGCGGCGCGACACTCCTGAGCCGCGCAAGCGCACCCCCCGCGAGAAGTCCGCCTGAGCCGCGCGTGACGACCCGCGTCGCTCTCGAACGCGGTCGCACGTGGACCTTCGCGTCCGCGCTGGACTGGCCGGGGTGGTGCCGACGCGCCAAGACGCGTGCGGGTGACGAGGCCGCGCTGGAGGCACTGCTCGAGTACGCCGACCGCTATGCCGCGGTCGTGGGCGCCGGTGTCGGCGTCGCCGGGTTCGAGGTCGTGGGTGCGGTCGACGGTGACGCAACCACCGACTTCGGCGCGCCGGCGGTGCCGGGTCCGTGGGACGACGAGCCGATCGACGAGGCTGAGGCCGCGCGGCAGGCGACGTTGCTGCGGGCGTGCTGGACGGCGCTCGACGCCGTGGCCGCCGACGCGCCCGAGCAGCTGGCCAAGGGCCCGCGGGGCGGCGGTCGTGACCGCACGAAGATGCTCGACCACGTCCGCGAGGCCGAGCGCGCCTATGCCCGCAGGCTCGGGGTCGCCGTCCCGCCCCGCACGCCGTGGGAGAGGCAGCGCTCGGCGATCACGGACCTGGTGAGCGCCCGGGCCGCCGATGCTGCCTGGCCGCTGCGCTACGGCGTCCGGCGGATCGCCTGGCACGTCCTCGACCACGCCTGGGAGATGCAGGACCGCACCCCCAGACCCACCCCGCCGCCCGTGATCATGCACGCCAGCGCACGCCACCGCCCGTGATCATGCACGCCAGCGCTCACCACCGACGCATCACCAGTTGAGGGGCCATTCCCAACAGCTCTCCGACGGCGCGCTCCAGGGCCAGCGACGGGCCCCAGACGTGGCCGCGGTGGAAGCCCACGACGTGCCAGCCAAACTCTCGGCAGAGCACCCCGCGACGCGTCTGGTCCTTGTGCACGGCCTCACTGCTGCCGTGGAACTCCTCGCCGTCGTACTCGAACCCGACCCGCCGATCGCGGTCGCCAAGGTCGAGGCGGTACACCTCGCGGCCGTCCGCGTCGAGCATGGATACCTGCGCCTCAGGGCGCGGGAAGCCGGCCTCGAGGATCCTCAGCCGCAGCCACGACTCACCGAAGGACTCCGTGCGTGGTTCACCGTGACCGATGAGCTCGCGAGCCTGGGCCGCCCCACGATGTCCAGCAAAGCGCTCGATCTCGCTGGCAGCGTGCTCCAGGTCGACCAGACCGAGATGAGCTGCGCTGTCGATGGCGGCTAGAGCCATGGGCCGCGGCAGCCACCGGGCCAGGTCGAGCACGGTGCGCAGGTCCGTCGTGCGCGGCAAGCCGTCGTCGACAACGTCGCCCACGGGAAGTCCAGCGGCGTAGCAGCGCAGGCCCGCCCGGCGAACGGGGGTGCGCCCCGTCGGAACGACGCACTCGACCATCGGGAGCGACTCCTCCTCGAGGCTCCACACCCGGCCGATGCCGCGAAACCACGCGACCGTGCTTCGGCACAGCACGGCACCTGCAGGCAGCACCAGCGCCGTGGCCGCGGCCCGCGTCTGCAGGTCGTCGGGCGCGGCCGCGTCGACGTAGACGCCGTGGAGCACCTCGCGTGCCATTCCGGCCCGCACCAGCCGGTAGCCAGGGCGGCCAGAGATCTCGCGAGCGGCGGCTGCGGTGAAGGGTCGACCGTCGTGGAGCATCGGTCCAGCGTGGTGCAGCTGGCGCCGTCGGCCCGGCGTTCATCCACAGCCCCGGCGCTGGCGTGCATGATCACGGGAGGTGGGGTGCGCTGGCGTGCATGATCACGGGAGGTGGGGTGCGCTGGCGTGCATGATCACGGCAGAGGGGGAGGGGCGGGGGCGGGTCAGGCGCGGAGGGTGGCCTCGTCCGTCGAGCCCTCGGTGTCGGTGGTGTGGGCGGTGTCGCTGACCTCGTCGGCGACGGCCGGACGACGCAGCCGGCCGGCGGCGTGCTCACTGGCCCACTCGAGCACCTCGGCGGCGATCATGGGCCGGGCGAACCAGAAGCCCTGCAGGTCGTCGCAGTCCATCTCCGACAGCCGGCTCGCCGTGGCCTCCGTCTCGACGCCCTCGGCGACGATCGTGAGCCCCAGCCGGTGCCCGAGCTCGATGATCGAGGTGACGACGGCGTCGTCGTTGGGGGAGCGCTCGAGCGCGGTGATGAACTGCCGGTCGATCTTCAGCTGGTGCACCGGCAGCCCGCGCAGCTGGCTGAGGCTCGTGTAGCCGGCGCCGAAGTCGTCGACCGACACCTGGATCCCGCGGTCGCGCAGCGCCTCGACGACGGCGCGCGCGGTGTCGGGGTTGTCGGTGACGGCGCTCTCGGTGATCTCGAGCACCAGGAGCTCGGCCGGCCAGCGGTGCAGTGCCAGCACCTCCTCGACGATGCCGAGCAGCCCGAACTCCAGCGACACGGGGGAGATGTTCACCGCGATCGAGGCCTCGAGGCCCTGGGCCCGCCACCGCGAGGCGTCGCGCACGGCGGTGAGCAGCACCCAGCGGGTCAGGGCGTGGATCAGGCTCGTGCGCTCGGCGATGGGAATGAACTCGGCCGGCAGGAGCAAGCCGCGCTCGGGGTGGTCCCAGCGCAGCAGCGCCTCCAGCGCGGTGACGTCGCCCGTGGCGAGGTCGAGGATCGGCTGGTAGTGCAGGGAGAACTCGCCGTTCGTCAGCGCGTTGCGGATGCGCGCGGTGAGCGTGAGGCGCCCGCGCGCGTCCTCGTCGTCG
>JBQCES010000071.1:0-7485 GCA_051960055.1 Angustibacter sp.
AGGTCGCCGTACGCGCCCGTGGCGGCGTTCAGGCCGTGGCCCGAGGGGAGCTCGCGCACCTTCTCGACGACGACGTAGCCCTCGAGACCGGCGTTCTCGGCGATCCACCGCAGCGGCTCGGCCGCGGCCTTGCGGACGATCGCGACGCCGGTGCCCGGGTCGCCGGACTTCTCCAGCCCGCCGTCGAGCACGGTGGAGGCCTGGATCAGCGCCGAGCCGCCGCCGCTGACGATGCCCTCCTCGATCGCGGCGCGCGTCGCGGAGACGGCGTCCTCGATGCGGTGCTTCTTCTCCTTGAGCTCGACCTCGGTGTGGGCGCCGACCTTGATGACGCACACCCCGCCCGAGAGCTTGGCCAGGCGCTCCTGCAGCTTCTCGCGGTCCCAGTCGCTGTCGGTGCGCTCGATCTCGGCGCGGATCTGGTTGATCCGACCCTGCACCTGCTCAGCGTCGCCGGCGCCCTCGATGATCGTGGTGTCGTCCTTGGTCACCACGACGCGGCGGGCGCGGCCGAGCTGCTCCAGGCCGACCTGGTCGAGCTTGAGGCCGAGCTCCTCGCTGATGACCTCACCACCGGTGAGCACCGCGATGTCGCCGAGCATGGCCTTGCGGCGGTCGCCGAAGCCGGGCGCCTTGACCGCGACGGCGTTGAAGGTGCCGCGGATCTTGTTGACGACGATGGTCGACAGCGCCTCGCCCTCGACGTCCTCGGCCACGATGAACAGCGGCTTGCCGGCCTGCAGGACCTTCTCGAGCAGCGGCAGGAGGTCCTGCACGGACGAGATCTTGGCCTGGTGCACCAGGACGTAGGCGTCCTCGAGCACGGCCTCCATGCGCTCGGCGTCGGTGACGAAGTACGGCGACAGGTAGCCCTTGTCGAACTGCATGCCCTCGGTGAAGTCGAGCTCCATCGCGGTGGTCGAGGACTCCTCGACCGTGATGACGCCGTCCTTGCCGACCTTGTCGAAGGCCTCGGCGATGAGCTCGCCGATGCCGCGGTCCTGGGCGGAGATGGTGGCGACGTGGGCGATGTCGTCCTTGCCGTCGACGTCGCGCGCGGCCTTGAGCAGCGCCTCGCTGACCGCCTCGACGGCCGCGTCCATGCCGCGCTTCAGCTCGGCCGGAGCCGCACCCGCCGCGACGTTGCGCAGGCCCTCGCGCACCATGGCCTGGGCGAGCACCGTGGCGGTGGTGGTGCCGTCACCGGCGACGTCGTTGGTCTTGGTGGCGACCTCCTTGGCGAGCTGCGCGCCGAGGTTCTCGTAGGGGTCGTCGAGCTCCACCTCACGAGCGATGGTGACGCCGTCGTTGGTGATCGTCGGGGCGCCCCACGCCTTGTTGATGACCACGTTGCGGCCCTTGGGGCCGAGGGTCACCTTGACGGCGTTGGCGAGCGCGTCGACTCCGCGCTCGAGCGCCTTGCGGGCGGAGTCGTCGAACTCCAGGGTCTTGGCCATGTGAAGTCAGGTGCCTTTCGCAGGGGGGTCCGCGGGGGTGTTCGCGGGGGTGGAACGCCACCGCCCCGGGGCACCGGCGATCCGGGGCCGCCGGGGCGGTGGTGGTGCGAGCAGCGCTCGCTGGGCTTACTTCTCGACGACCGCGAGGACGTCGCGCGCCGAGAGGATGAGGAACTCCTCGCCCGCGTACTTGACCTCGGTGCCGCCGTACTTGCTGTAGATGACCTTGTCGCCGACCTTGACGTCGAGCGGCACGCGCTGGCCGTTGTCGTCGATGCGGCCCGGACCGATCGCGAGGACCTCGCCCTCCTGGGGCTTCTCCTTCGCGGTGTCCGGGATGACCAGCCCGGAGGCCGTCGTCTGCTCGGCCTCGAGAGCCTTGACCACGATGCGGTCCTCGAGCGGCTTGATGCTGACCGACACTTGCTGACCTCCCCCTTCGGGAATGTCGCGGATGAACGATTGGCGGTGTGGGCCGTCGCACCGCCGTCGCGGGGGTCGGAGCGGGGCTCACGATCTGGCACACTCACACGGAGAGTGCCAAGCAGAATCTATGCCGCGCGTTAGCACTCGGTCAACCCGAGTGCCAGACCGCGGCCCAGGACGTCTTCGGAGGGTCGATGAGGCAGCGGGTCGAGGCCGAGCTGGTGGCCAACGTCATCAACGTGCTGGTGGCGCCAGGTGACCAGGTGGCGGTCGGCGACATGGTGGTGCTGCTGGAGTCGATGAAGATGGAGATCCCGGTCGAGACCGAGTGGGCCGGCACGGTCGCCGAGGTCGGTGTCGCCGAGGGCGACGTCGTCAACGAGGGCGACCTCATCGTCGTCGTCGACACCAAGTAATCCACGTAGCCCCCGAAAGTCTGGGTCGTCCCGCTGCATGAGTGACCTCACCGCGATGCGCTCGCTGCTCACCCCCGAGGGCTGGGCGCTGCTGGAGTCGTTGCCGCCGTACGACGAGCAGTCCGCGATCGCGCTCGGCGAGCGCCTGCGCGGTGAGGGTCACGACCCCGCTCTGGTGGCCGCGGCCCTCACCCAGTCGCGGCTGCGCGCCAAGGCCCACGACAAGCTCGGGCCGTTCGCCGACGCGATGCTGCTGACGCCCGACGGGTTGGAGCAGGCGACCCGGCTCGCGGTCGCGGCGCACCACGCCCGCCGGTTCGTGGGCGCGGGCGTGCGGCGGGTGGCCGACCTCGGGTGCGGTCTCGGCTCGGACGCCATGGCCTTCGCCGCGCTCGGTCTACCGGTGCTCGCGATCGACGCCGACGAGCTCACCGCGGCCTTCGCCACGGTCAACCTGCGGCACTGGGCCGACGTCGAGGTGCGCTGCCACGACGTCACGACCCTCGACCTGCCGGGCATGCTCGAGCCCCGCGACGGTGTCTGGCTCGATCCCGCCCGCCGGACGACGTCCGGTGGGGCCGGCGGCCGCTCGAGGCGCACGTTCGACCCCGAGGCCTTCTCGCCGCCGTACTCGTTCGTGCTCGAGGTGGCCCGGCAGTTCCCCGCCACTGGCGCCAAGCTCGCGCCAGGCATCGCGCACCGGCTGCTGCCCGACGGCGCCGAGGCGCAGTGGGTGACGGTGGGTGGCGATGTCGTCGAGTGCGCGCTGTGGTGCGGACCGCTCGCCCGCGAGGGCGTCGCGCGCAGCGCGCTGGTGATCGACGGCGCGGGCGGCACGCACGAGGTGCTGGGTGAGGCGGACGCCGGGCGCCCGGCGTCCGGTGCCGTCGGTGCCTACCTGCACGAGCCCGACGGCGCGGTGATCCGCGCCGGACTCGTCGGCGAGGTGGCCACCCCGCAGGGCGCACGCCTCATCGACCCGACGATCGCCTACCTCACCACCGACCAGCCGGCCGCCTCGCCGCTCGTGCACTCGTACGCGGTCGAGGACGTCATGCCGTTCCACCTCAAGGCCCTGCGCGCGGCCCTGCGCGACCGCGGTGTGGGCACCCTGACCATCAAGAAGCGCGGCAGCGCGATCGACCCCACCCAGCTGCGCCGCCAGCTGCGCCTGCACGGTGACGCGGAGGCCACCATCGCGCTCACCCGCGTGGCCGGGCGGCCGCACGTGCTGTTCCTGCGGCCGCTCTGAGTCGTCCTGGGCCGCTGCCTCCCCCTCAACCCCGCTTCCGCCACTCAGCCCGCTTTCCGCCAGCCAGGCCGGTTTGCGCTCAGCCGCAGCGGCCTGAGTGGCGCAAGCCCCGACCCCGGTGCCCACTCGATGTCGAGCGCTCAGCCCGTGTACGACAGGACGCCGTAGCGCTCGCGGGTGCGCAGGGCCCAGGCCGACACCGGCACGCTGAGCAGGCCCGCGACCAGGATCACCGCGCCGAGCACGATCCAGCCCGGCGTTCCCCAGTTGATGCACAGCAACGCGATGAGCGGCGGTCCGACGATGTTCGACAGCGAGAAGCTCATGCCGGCGAAGCCCTGGTACTGGCCCTGCCGTTCGCGTGGAGCCAGGCCCATCTGCAGGCCCCACTGGCCGCCCGAACCCACCATCTCGCCCACGACGTGGACGCCGGCACCGGCCAGCACGAGCACCACCGACGCCCAGACCGCCCGGCCGTCGGCGAAGGCGATGAGCGTGAAGCCGGCGAGGATCCACGCCCCGGCGAAGGCCAGGGCGCGCGCGGACGCCGGCACCGACGTCGCCCCGCGCGAGAGCCGCACCTGCAGCAGGGCCACCGACACCGTGTTCACGAGCAGCACGACGGCGACGAGGGAGTTCGGGGCGCTGGTGTGGCCGGCGATCCACAGCGGGATCGCCAGCTCCATGACCAGGAAGTGGATCGCGAAGATCCCGGTGAGCAGCGACACGACCACGAACGGCACGTCGCGCAGCACCTGCAGGCGCGGCGCGCCCTCGGCGCGGGCCGGAGCGGGGTCGAGGTGCGGCAGCCGGCGCACCGCCACCGACGTGACGAGGAACGTCACCGCGTCGAGGGCGAAGACGCCGAGGTAGGCCCAGGTCTGGTCGATGGCCAGCGCGAGACCGCCGAGCAGCGCACCGAGCGAGATGCCGACGTTGGTGACCGCCCGCAGGTAGGCCTTGAACTCCACCCCCCGGCCGCCCTCCGCGATCCGCGCGATGAAGCCGTTGCGCACTGCGCCCGACCCGCGGTCGAACACCGCCTGCACGCCCAGCACCAGGCAGAGCACGAGCAGGTTGTGGGTGACCAGCAGGCCCAGCGCGGTGACGCCGCTGGCCGCGGTGAGTGCGCTCAGCACCTCGCGCGGGCCACGCACGTCACCGAGGTGGCCCATCGGCACCTGCGCGAGCATGCCGCACAGCGCGGCCACCGACAGCGCGAGACCCACCTGCGTCGCGGCCAGGCCGATCTTGTGGGTGAAGTAGAGCGCGAAGGTCGTCATCATCGCGCCGTTGCCGGCGGTGTTGACGAGGGTGGCGCCCGCGAGGACGCGGAGGTTGGCGTCGCGCGGGACGCCGCGGTGGGTGAGCCGCTCGGGCACTGCCGCCGGGACGGCCTCGGCTTCCTCGGCGGGCGGCGTGCTGGCGGACATGACGTCCAGGGTGGTCGAGGAGTATCTCGACGTCAAACTATTTGCCGAGGCGTGGCGCTGGGGGCTTCAACGGGCGGAAAGGCTGCAGCGGGCGTAACTTTCCGACGTTCGCCAAACGTGGCAAACATGGGGCAACACGGCCGAGCGGGTCCTTGCGGGCATCGCGTCGGGCCGACGACCGGCAAGGAGTCGTCATGAGTGACACGCTGGACACCAGATCCGACTCGGGCACCATTCGGAGCCTCATCCCGGCCCGCATCGACCGGCTGAACTGGGCGCCGTTCCACACCCGGATGGTGATCGCGCTCGGCACCGCGTGGGTGCTCGACGGCATCGAGATCACCATCGCCGGTGCGATCGGCCCGGTGCTGCAGGAGAAGGGCTCGCTGGGCATGACGGCCACCGAGGTGGGGGCCATCGCGACCGTCTACCTGCTCGGTGAGGTGTTCGGCGCGCTGTTCTTCGGCCGTCTCTCTGACAAGCTGGGCCGCAAGAACCTCTTCGTCGTGACCCTCGCTGTCTACCTCGTCGGCAACGCGCTCACGGCGTTTACCTGGAGCGGCGACGGGCTCGGCCTCATCTTCCTCTACGTCACCCGCTTCATCGCCGGTACCGGCATCGGCGGCGAGTACGCCGCGATCAACTCGGCAATCGACGAGATGATGCCGGCGAAGTACCGCGGACGCGTCGACATCGCGGTTAACGGCACCTACTGGGGCGGCGCCATCCTGGGCACTCTCAGCACGTTCATCCTGCTCAACCAGATCGACGTGAACCTCGGCTGGCGGATCGGCTTCCTGCTCGGCCCGGTCATCGGCGCCTGCATCTGGGGGCTGCGGCGGCACCTGCCCGAGAGCCCGCGGTGGCTCATCATGCACGGTCGCGAGCAGGAGGCCGAGGAGAACATCCGCGTCATCGAGACCGAGGTCGAGGAGTCGGGCCAGACACTCGAGAAGGTCGACGATTCCAAGGCCATCGACATCAAGCCGGCCGACGACCACGGGTACCTGTCACTGGTGCGCGTGCTGTTCAAGCAGTACCCCGGACGCTCGACACTCGGCGCGGCACTGATGATCACCCAGTCGTTCCTGTACAACGCGATCTTCTTCACCTACACGATGGTGCTGTCGAGCTTCTACAAGGTCGACGAGGCCGACGCGCCGCTGTACCTCATCGCCTTCGCGGCAGGGAACCTGATCGGGCCGCTGACCATCGGGCACCTGTTCGACAGCCTGGGCCGTCGCAAGATGATCGCCGGCACGTACATCCTCTCCGGCGTCCTGCTCGCCGTCACGGCCGTGGCCTTCAACGCCGGGATGCTCAACGCGATCACCCAGACGGTCTGCTGGTGTGTCATCTTCTTCTTCGCCTCGGCGGGGGCCAGCGCGGCGTACCTCACGGTCAGCGAGATCTTCCCGCAGGAGGTGCGGGCCAAGGCCATCGCCGTCTTCTTCGCCATCGCGCAGACCTTCGGTGCTATCGGGCCCATCTTCTTCGCCTCGCTGATCGGCAACGACAAGCACCCCGACCCCAGCCGACTGTTCATGGGCTACCTCATCGCCTCCGCCATCATGGTGGTCGGTGGCGTGATCGAGGTCGTGCTCGGCGTCAACGCGGAGGGCAAGTCGCTCGAGGACGTCGCCACGCCGCTCTCGGCGGTCGCGCACCGTCCCCGCGCTACCGGGTGACCGACAGCTCGAAACCTTTGGCACGCAAGCGGTCGGCGAGGGCCATGCCGATTCCGGTGGCCGGTGTCAGCACACCGGAGGCCGGGGGCAGGTCCTCGCCGACCGCTAGTGCGATGGCCGCCTCACCGAGCATCACCGCGGTGGCGGCGTAGCCAGGATCTCCTTGCGCCGCAACGGTCGAGACGTAGAGAGCGCCGGTGGTCGTCGCGCCGTGGACACGCATGCGGAACCGGCCGGCAGCCCGCTGCTGCTCGTTCGGACCCTCACCCGGCTTCGGCAGCAGCCGGTCGGCGAGCGGCCGCAGGCGGGGGCTGGCCAGTGCCTTGAGCCCGAGGCCGAGCCCCGCGGTGACGAGGTTCGCCGCGGCCCGGGCCGCCGTCCCCCGCCCGTACGCCGAGAGCTCGCGGTAGCGGAAGCTGCGTCCGTAGGCCCACTGCTGCAACGCGTTGCTGCGCCGGACGATGCGCGTGTTGAAGCTCGCCATGACGAACGGCCCGAGCCAGCCACCCAGCGCGTCGTTGCGGAACACCGCGAACGAGTCGCGCTCGTCGCCGAGGTCTGCATCCACGCGGTCGGGCTCGGCGTCGCGGTCGGGGCTGAGCGCGTACGGGTCGACGAGCAGGCGGCGGCGTGAGGGATCGCGCTGCACGGCATCGACCTGGGCTCGGGCCGAGTCGATGGTGCCACCGCTGAAGCCACCCTTCGCCGTCGCGACGAGCGTGCACCCCGCCAGCTCACCCTCGCCGTCCGCAGCCACCTGCTCGTGCAGCTGCAGCACCGCGAGGCCGGAGGGGATGGAGTCGTAGCCGCAGG
>JBQCES010000072.1:0-3586 GCA_051960055.1 Angustibacter sp.
CTGGGTCAGCGGCTCGGAGGTGCTGCTCGAGCGGCTGCTGGCCGACGTCCCCTGGTACGCCGAGCGCCGGCAGATGTACGAGCGGGTCGTCGACGTGCCGCGTCTGTTGTGTCACTACGGCGAGGGGGCTGAGCTGCCGCACCCGGCGCTCAGCGAGGCCAAGCGAGCCCTGGACGCCCACTACGGCGCCGAGCTCGGCGAGCCGTTCCGGACGGCGGGGCTCTGCCTCTACCGCGACGGTCGCGACAGCGTCGCCTGGCACGGCGACACCTTCGGCCGCGGCGCCACCCACGACACCATGGTCGCGATCCTGTCGGTGGGCTCGGCCCGCACCCTCGCCCTGCGCCCGCGCGGCGGCGGCGAGTCCCTGCGCTTCCCGCTCGGCCACGGCGACCTCGTCGTCATGGGCGGCTCGTGCCAGCGCACCTGGGAGCACGCGATCCCCAAGACCGCCAAGGCCGTCGGCCCGCGGGTGAGCATCCAGTTCCGCCCGCGCGGCGTGCGCTGACCCCGTTCGGCGGTCACCTACGCTGCCCGCGTGGACGCCGACCCCGACCTGTCCCCCCGTCGTGAGCGCACGATGACGTGCGGCCGGGGCACCGCCAGGCAGGTGGCCCGGGCCGCCGTTCGGGAGCGGCTGGCGCGCCCTCGCCTGGTCCTGCTGCTCGTCGCGGTGACCGTGCTCGCCGGCACTCCTCTCGCGGTGGCCGGCGACCCGCTCGGGGGCCTCGTGCAGGCGCTGCTGTCGATCGTGTTCATCGCCGGCGTCGTCGTCGCTTCGGCGTACCGGCAGGCCCTGAAGAGCGCCACCGTGCTCTATCCCGCTGGCGCGCCGTTCACCGTCGAGCTGCGAGCGGACGCGCTCCTCCTGCGCACCGCCACCGGCGAGCAGGAGTGCCCGTACTTCGATCTGGGCCCACCACGACGTGTGTCCGGCCACCTCCTCGTGCCACTGCGCAGCGTCGCGGCCTACCTCACCGTGCCCGCCGGACTCCTCGCACCTCCGGACGTCGAGTGGCTGGCCGAGCGGATCGCCCGCGCGACGACGTCGGGCGCTGCAGGCACTGCGCGCCCGCCGCAGGGCGCTCCGGCCGACCTGCACGCAGCCTGGCCCCACGAGGTGGTGCTGACCGACGAGGTGATGCGCGAGGTGACCCGGGCCGTGGTGCGCTACCGGCTGGTGAGTCGCGCGAGCCTCGTCCGGGCCGTGGTGGCAGCGACGTTCTGGCTGTGGCTGGGCGTCGTCACCGGCCGGTGGCTGCTTGCCGCCGCCCTGGTGGGAGCCGTCGCACTCGTGGCGATCGTGGCGGTCATGGTCAGCACCCGCCGTGCGCTGCGGCGCACCGGCGAAGCTCAGGGCACGCTGCGAGCGCGGTTCGACGACACGCAGGTGCACCTCGACGGCGCCCTCAGCCGGGCCTCGTTCGCGTACACGTCGCTCCGGCGGTGCGTCGTCATCGGCGGAGCGGTGCTGCTGGTGTCGGGCACCGGGATGCTGCAGGTGCTGCCACGCGAGCTCGTGCCGGACGACGCTCTGGCGCGCCTACGCGACGCGACGGGCGCCGGGTCAGCGCGCTGATCCCTGGAGCAGCCCACGGGTGATCGCGTGGCTCACCGCGGCGGCCCGCGTGGGCTGGCCGAGCTTGGTGAGGATGTTGGCGACGTGCCGGTGCACCGTGTGCCCGCTGAGGGTGAGCACGCCGGCGATGTCGTCGTTGCTGAGGCCCTGGGCCACCAGCCGGAGCACCTCGATCTCGCGGGCGGTGAGCACGGGGGCCGGTCGCGCTGCGGCTGAACGGGCCAGCTCGCGGGCGCGGGCGTGGGTCACGGGGTCGTCGAGCCCGGCGAGCACATCGCCCGCCGCCCGCGCCTGCTCCCGCGCACCGCGCGCATCACCCTGCGCGAGCAGCGCCGTCGCGAGCCCGATGCGCGCGTCGGCCTCGTCGTGCCGCAGGCCCGCGCGCTGGTACTGGCGCACGGCCTCACGCAGCAGCACCGCGTCCGACGGCGGTCCGGCCAGCACCGCATCGGCGCTCGCCGACCTCGCGAGCAGTGCCGCCGTACCCACCTCGGTCGCGATCGCGCGCAGCTCCTCGACGGCCGCGGCCGCGCTCTCGCCGTCGCCCACCGCATGAGCGCAGCGGACGGCCGGCAGCAGCAGGTCGGCACGCCGCAGCCGCTCCACGCGCGGCACCGCCTCGAGCATCCGCCGCACCGCCGTCCACGCTGGCTCGACGTCGCCGGACGCGAAGGCGATCAGCGCGCACCCCAGCTCCGCGACCGGGTGGAACTCGGCCTGCCGGAACAGCGCCTGCGCCTCGGTCAGCCGCCCCTGGCGCCGCCGCAGCTCGCCGAGCTGCACCACGGCCTCGAGGCGCGAGGCCCGCTGCGACGACGCGAGCCCCTCCACGGTCTGGGTGAGCTCGCGCTCGGCCTCACCCCACGGGCCGCCGGACACCTGCACGGACGCGTACTGGATCCGGCACACGGTGAACAGCGGGACGAGATCGCGCTCGAGGCAGATGGCCTGCGTCCGGCGGCACCAGTCCTGCGCCCGCGTGACGTCCTGCACCTGGTGACAGGCCGCGATGAGCCAGCAGAGCACCTTGCCCATCCACATCACGTCGCGGACGTCACCGGCCGTCGCGGCCGCGGCGGCGAGGTCCAGCCGGCTGAGCCCGGCCTCCACCTCGCCCGTCTCGGTGAGGGCCAGCCCCTCGAGCGCCGTCCCCACGATCCGCAGGTCGTCGTCGCCGGTGCGGCGGCCGACCTCGGCCGCGTGGCGGGCGCAGGCCAGAGCCCGGCCGACGTCCCGGCCCGTCGCGAACGTCAGCTCGGCCTCGCGCACCGCGCACCAGCCGTGCTCGGGGACCTCGGGCAGCTCGGCGACCAGCTCGTGGGCCCGAGCCAGCCATCCGGCGGCCACGGCCTGCCCGCGCCCGAACAGCAGCGAGTCGTAGGCGAGTGACGCCGCTGCCCGCGCTGCACCACGCACGTCGCCGAGGTCGCGGTAGCGGCGGTAGGCCGACTCGCGCGCGCTCAGGCACGCGGTGGCGTCGTCCCGCCACCACGCCACCTGCGCCAGGCCCTCGAAGCCGGCCGGGTCCGCCGTCCGGTCGGCGAGCGCCGCGAAGGCGCTGGCCGCGGCGTCCCACGCGCCGGCGGCCAGCGCCTGCTGAGCGGCCTGCACGGAGTGAGTCACCGTGTCATGCTCTCGCCGCTGAGGGGCCAGCGGAAGCAGCGGCCCGTCCTCCTGCAGGCCGCGGGTCAGACGCTCACGCCGGCGGCCAGCGCCTTGACGTCGGTCGTCGACAGCGGGCTACCGGCGATGGCCCAGTCGCCGCTGCGGACCTCCTCGACCAGGCACCACGTCACCGGGCGCATGTTCTCGCCCTCGATCTCGACCATCGCGTCGGTGAGCCGGCGCACGATCTGCTGCTTCTGCTCGGCGGTGAAGACGTTCTCGATCACCTTGACCTGGATGAGCGGCATGACGGTGTCCTCTCGTGTCGTGCCGCCCGGTGTGGGCGGCTCAACGACACCATCGCCGCTGCGAGCCCCTCGGCGCGTCGCCCGCAGAGGCCAT
>JBQCES010000073.1:0-10266 GCA_051960055.1 Angustibacter sp.
GACGCAGCCCGCGACTACCGCGCCGGCTGCCGGCTCGCGGAGGTGTCGGACGCCGTCGCCGGCGTCGCGCACCCACCCGGCCCCGACGAGGTGCGCACGCTCGTCGACGCCGTGCTCACCGGCGTCTACCGCGGCGAGCTCGACGTCGCGCTCGAACGCGCCGCGGCCTTCTGCCGGGTCGTGGCCTCCGGCCGGGCCGTGCGAGCCGACGACGTCGGCGACGAGGGGCTGGCCGCACAGGTCACCCGCCGGGCGGCGTCGCTGCAGCAGACCGCCGACGACCTGGACGGCGCCGCTCGGGCCTGGCGCCAGCGCGACCTGACGTGAGCAGGCGGCACCCGGACGATGGGGAGATCGAGCAGATCGGTGCGGTCGGACACGCCGGGGAACATGCGCGAGGGCCCCGCCGTTGTGCACACTCGTGGTGTCCCTTCGGGGTCACCCGGGCGTCGGGCTGCGGTAGCCCCGGGTCCCAACTGAAGCCGCTACGAGCGGCCATGCGCCGTGAGGCGCTCCCAGCCCGACGCCCACCCCACCCCCTGCACCACCCCCTGCTCGGCCCCCTGCTCGGCCCCCTGTCCCCCGCCCCCGGTCGCCCGTGATCATGCACGTCAGCGCAGGTCAGGGCACAGTGGACGCGCCATGAGACTCCCGAGCGCGGATGCCCTGCGGCTGCGACCCCTCACCTCACCGCAGGGGCGCCGGCTGGGCCGCCGCGCGGGTCTGGTGCTCCTGGCGCTGCTCGGAGCCTTCGCGGGGGCGCTGTTGGCCCCCGCCGCGCACACCGACATCGGGCCGCTGGCTGTCGACGTCCACGTGCGGCCGAGCCTGCACCCCGGCGCCAGCGTCGACCTGCCCCCGGTCGGCTCCGTGCGCTTCGACACCCACCTGGCGCCCGTGCTCGTGAGCACCTCGATCCGGTCGGTCGACATCGAGTCCGCGCAGCGGGTGATCGACACGCCCGCCCTGCTCGACGACCTCATGGCCAGTGCTCCGGACAAGGTCAAGGGAGCGGCGGCCCGGGCCCTGGGGTGGTCGCTGCTCTTCGCCTTCGGGGGTGCCGCGCTGCTCACGGGGCTGGCGACCCGCACCCGCGCCGGGCTCGCGATCGGGCTCGCGAGCGTCACCGCCACGACCGGCGTCCTGGCGCTGGCCACGGCGGTCACGTTCGACAGCACGAAGTTCTCGCAGCCGCAGTTCACCGGCCTGCTCAGCAGCGCGCCGTACCTGCAGCGCCGCACCGAGACGCTGGCCGACCGGCTCGAGGGCTACCGCAGCGGCCTGGCCGACTTCGTGCAGTCGGTGACCACGCTCTACGCCGTGGGGCAGCGGCTGCCCACCCCCGGCAGCGGGCTCGACGGCGACGTCACGACGGTGCTGCACATCTCCGACCTGCACCTCAACCCCATCGGCTACGACCTCACCGACCGGCTGGTCGAGCAGTTCGACGTCGATGCGGTGGTCGACTCCGGTGACCTCAGCACGTGGGGTACGAGCGCCGAGGAGGCGTTCGTCAACCGCATCGGCAGCCTGAAGGTCCCGTACGTGTTCGTGCGCGGCAACCACGACAGCCCGCAGATCGCCGAGGCCGTGGCCCGCCAGCGCAACGCCGTCGTGCTCGACGGCCAGGTGCGCCGGGTGGCCGGGCTCACCTTCGCCGGCATCGCCGACCCGCGCGACCTGCCCCAGGAAGGCAAGAAGGAGAACGTCGGCAAGGACCGCGTCGCCGCCTCGGTGGCGCTGCTGTCGACCATCATCGAGCAGTACGACGCCGACCACCCCGACCAGCCGGTGCAGATCGCCGTCGTCCACGACCCCACGCGCCTCGACGCCCTGCGGGGCGAGGTTCCCCTCGTGCTCTCGGGCCACCTGCACGAGCGCGACGTGACCTTCGACGGTGGCACGCGCGTGATGGTCGAGGGCTCCACCGGCGGGGCGGGGCTCACTGCCAACGGCCTGCAGAGCCTCACCGACGGCAAACCGGTGCCGCTCGAGGCGACGCTGCTGTACTTCGCGTCGTCGGGCCCGGACGCCGGGCGGCTACTCGCCTACGACGACATCACCGTCGGCGGGCTCGGGTTGACCTCGGTGAGCATCGACCGCACCCTCGTGCCGAAGAAGGAGGTCAACCCGCCGACGCCGACACCCACCGGCACGCCGTCGTCCGGCGGGTCGTCGACCGGCTCGCCGTCGCCGGCCACGACGAGCACGACCTCGCCTTCGGCCAGTTGAGTAATGAGTTGGTCAAGATCGCCAGATCGTCGACTCGCCGTGCCTACGCTGGGGGGCGGCTCCAGGAGGGACGGATGACCGACAGCCAGGACTCGCTGCGCGACGCGCCGCTCGAGGACGAGATCACGCTCGTCGGCGAGCTGGTCGTGGCGGCCACCGCGCACGAGGGGCCGCTCAGCCAGGAGGAGATCGACAAGGCGCTCGGCCTCTGAGCCGACGCCCTGTCGCTGCCCGTCACAGGTCGCGACGGCGCAGCAGCACCCCCGCGAGCAGCAGCGCTGCCGCCGTCAGCACCCCGAGGTAGAGCAGGGCGTCGAGGTTCGAGACCAGCACCGTGCGGCCGCCCTCGTCGGGCCCCATGCTGCTGCCGCTGCCCGACGCCGGCGAGGCCACCATCATCCGCTGACCGCCCGGGGCGAGGAAGGCGACGACGTTCTCGGTCACCAGCCACCGGGGCCAGCCGCGGTCGCTGAACACGATGCGGACCGCGTTCTCGACCACCGCGAACCACGCGAACGCGATGCCCAGGGTGCCGCCGGTGTGGCGCGTCACCGTCGTGAGCGCTGCGGCCAGGACGGCGACCACCACCATGAGCCCGACGCCGCGCACCTGCAGCGACACCAGGTCGCGCCAGAAGTGCCCGGCGGGGACGATCGCTGGCGTCTGGTAGCCCACGGCCGCCGAACCGGCCACGGTGTGGTCCCAGGTGCCCCGCGCGGCCACCACCAGCGCGCCGAGTCCCAGACCCACGACCTGGCCCACGACGCCGATCGCGGCCACGGCGAGCGCGATGGCCAGGTGGCGCCGGGCGAGCAGGCGGATGCGCCGCGGTTCCCAGGTGAGCAGCGTGATGATCGTGCGGCTCGACCAGTCGGCGCCGACCCCGGTGGCGCCGACCAGTGCGGCCACGAGCGCCCCACCCACGGCCACGCCGATCGCGATGGCCGGCAGGCCGACGTCCGCCCGCAGGCGAGGGTCCTGGTAGAGGTCCTGCGCCGTCGGGGCGGCGTCGTCCTCGCTGCCGCAGGCGCCGGCGTCCTTGTCGGCCTGGGGGATGTTCGGGTCGGCGAGGCACTCCTGGCGGTAGCGCGCCTGGTCGGCGGTCGCCTGCTGGGCGGCCACGGTGGCCTTCTGGCGCGCACCGGCGAGGTCGGTGCTGTGGGTGAGGAAGACGATGACCATGGCCGCGACGAGCGCGAGGAAGCCCAGCCCCACGACGAGCAGCACCAGGCGGCGGTGGCGCAGCCGGCCCAGCTCCGACCGCAGCGGGTGGGCGCGCCCGGTGGCGGCCCGTGCGGCGGTGCCGAGCCCGGCGTTCGTGGGGCCGGACGTGGTGCTGGTCGCGGTGCTCACGCCGCGCTCCCCTCGGTGGCGGCGGGGGCCGCGGGGGCGTCGTCCAGACCCTGTCCGCGGGTGATCTCGAGGAACGCCGACTCCAGGTCGGCGGCGATCGGGCTGAGCTCGCTCACCCAGATGCCCCGCTCGCCGAGCAGGCGCGTGATGGCGGCGGGGTCGTCGACCCGGCGTCCGGTGGTGCCCACCTGCAGGCGGCCGTCGGGCAGGGCGTAGGCGTCGAACCCGGCCTCGCGCAGCACCTGGTAGGCCGCGGTGGCGTCCGGCACGCCCACCACCACGCCGTGGCGGCCGTGCGCGGCCAGCACCTCGCCCACGGGGCCCTGCACCAGGCAGCGTCCCTTCGACAGGATCGACACGCGGTCGCACACCTGCTGCACCTCGCCCAGCAGGTGCGACGACAGGAACACCGTGTGCCCGTCAGCCCCGAGCTCGCGCACGAGGTCGCGCATCTCCTTCATGCCCGCCGGGTCGAGGCCGTTGCTCGGCTCGTCGAGGATCAGCAGCAGGGGGTCCTTGAGCAGGGCCGCCGCGATGCCGAGCCGCTGGCGCATGCCCAGCGAGTAGCCCTTGACGCGGTCGTCGGCGCGGTCGCGCAGCCGCACCCTCTCGAGCACCTCCTCCACGCGCGTGCGGGGGACGCCCACCGACTCGGCCAGCAGCCGCAGCTGCACGCGCCCGCTCAGCCCGGGCAGGAAGAGCGGGTTCTCCACCAGCGCGCCGACGTGCCCGACGACGTCCGGCAGCGCGTCCGGCACGGCGTGGCCGAGCACGCGGGCCGTTCCGCCGTCCGCTGCGGCGAGACCGAGCAGCACGCGGATCGTCGTCGTCTTGCCCGAGCCGTTCGGGCCGAGGAACCCGTGCACGCCACCGGCTTCGACGTGCAGGTCGAGACCGTCGAGCGCCCGCTCGGGCGGCCGCCCACGGCGGCGATAGGTCTTGCGCAGGCCCTCGATCTCGATCGCGGGAACAGCCACTTGCAACCCCCAAGGTCGTGGTGTTCGCCACACCCTAGGGGCAGCGAGCAGGTGCCCGTGCGTGCTCTGAGGCAACCTGTGGACGAACGCCCGGCGTCTCCCGCGTGACACAGGGGTGCCTGGACCGCCTACCATCGTCCGGGGCCGCCTCGCGGCCACCGCTCGAACCGACCCGCAGGCAGCCCCCACTCTTCGTGCCTGCCCGCCGATCTGCCCCGGAGCAGCACCGTGAGATTCCGCCTCACCCCGCAGGACAACAGCTTCTACGACCTGTTCTCGCAGCAGTCCGCCCACCTGGTCACCGGCTCGGCCGTGCTCACGCGCGTGCTCGGCGCCGACATGGCCGGCCGGGAGGCGCTCGCCAAGGAGATGAAGGAGATCGAGCACGCGGCCGACGAGTCGACGCACGAGATCCTGCGCAAGGTGAACTCCTCGTTCATCACGCCCTTCGACCGCGAGGACATCTACAAGCTGGCCTCGACGCTCGACGACTGCATGGACCACATGGAGTCCGCGGTCGACTGCATCACCCTCTACCGCATCAACGAGCTGCCCGACGGCGTCGCCAGCCAGGTCGAGGTGCTCGTGCGCATGTCCGAGCTCACGGCCGACGCCATGCCCCGGCTGCGCTCGATGAAGGACCTCGCCGAGTACTGGATCGAGATCAACCGGCTCGAGAACCAGGGCGACCAGGTCTACCGACGCCTGCTGGCCGAGCTCTTCGACGGCGACCTCAAGGCCACCGCCATCCTCAAGCTCAAGGACGTCGTCGAGGGCCTCGAGGCCGCGATCGACGCCTTCGAGACGGTGGCGCACACGGTCGAGAGCATCGCGGTCAAGGAGTCCTGACCCTCGTGGAGCTCTTCACCGTCGTCCTGGTGATCGTGCTGGCCATGGTGTTCAACTACACCAACGGGTTCCACGACGCGGCGAACGCCATCGCGACGTCGGTCTCGACCCGGGCGCTGACCCCGCGCATCGCCCTGGGCCTGGCCGCCGTCGGCAACCTCGTCGGCTCGTTCTTCGGGGCCAAGGTCGCCAAGACCGTGGGCGAGGGCATCATCGACATCTCGGCGTTCTCGCCCCTCAACGGCCTGGCGATCGTGGCTTCGGCGCTCATCGGCGCGATCGGCTGGAACCTGCTCACCTGGTGGTTCGGCCTGCCGTCGTCGTCGTCCCACGCGCTCATCGGCGGTCTGGGCGGCGCGGCGCTCGCGGCCAGCGCCACCGTGCTGTGGAGCGGCATCTTCCACAAGGTCGTCATCCCGATGGTCGTCTCGCCGATCGTCGGAGTGATCGTCGGCTACCTCGTGATGCTGACCATCCTGTGGCTGTTCCGCCGCGCCAACCCTGGGCGGGTGAGCCGCGGCTTCCGCAGCGCGCAGACCCTCTCGGCGGCCGCGATGGCCCTCGGTCACGGCCTGCAGGACGCCGCCAAGACGATGGGCGTCATCGTGCTCGCGCTTAACGTCGGGGGGTTCCACTCCGGCACCGCCATCCCGGTGTGGGTGTACTTCACCACCGCTGCGGTGATGGCCGCCGGCACGTACGCCGGTGGCTGGCGCATCATGCGCACGCTCGGACGCCGGATCATCCACCTCGACCCGCCGCAGGGCTTCGCGGCCGAGACGACGGCGTCCGCGGTGCTGTACGTCGCGGGCATCGGCTTCGGCGCGCCGATCTCGACGACGCACACGATCACCTCGTCGATCATGGGCGTGGGCGCCACCAAGCGGCTGTCGGCCGTGCGCTGGGGCGTGGCCGGGAACATCGTGGGCGCCTGGATCCTCACCTTCCCCGGCGCCGGCCTCGTCGCCGCCGTCTGCTACCTCATCACCCGCATCTTCGCCTGACCCTTTCCGCCACTCAGGCCGCTTTACGCCACCCAGGCCGGTGGCGTGCGGCCTGGGCGGCGGAGGCCGCGACCTTTGCGCCGCCCGGGCCGGTTTGCGTTTTTCGGCCGCGGCCTGGGCGGCGGAGGCAGTCAGCCGCAGGACGGGTGTGGATCAGCAGGGACGGCGACTCCCGTGAAGGCCCGGCCGCGTGAGCGCCCGCAAGCGGCGCGGATCCGCCCAGCAACCCGACCGGGATCACGCACTGCCTGCGCGGTGGTCCAACGAACGACGGTGACGCCGAGAGCCTTCAGGCGAGTCTCGCGCTCGTATTGAGCCTGCAGGGAATGCTGCACGCGCCTCAGCACCTCCGCGGCCGAGCTCGACTCCAGCGGGGCGGCGCCGCCGTCAAGGAGGTACTTGGCACCGTCCGCCTCCAGTGCCACGGCGGAATCGGGCAACCACCCGTCAACCCGAGCCACGAACTCGCCGTCGGGCGTGTAGATGCTGACCTGCGGCTCGGCCAGAGGCACGCCGAAGCGCATCAGGCGCACGAGCGAGTAGCTCTCCAGGAACGACTCGCGACGTGCGTCGACGAGGCTGAGCGCTGAACGGCCGCGGGACAGGTAGGGCCAAGCCTCCTGCCGGTCGAGCGCGCGGCGAACGGCGTCCAGGTGCAGTGCGCCGCTGCGCAGCACCCCGTCAGCGATCGCCACCGAATCCTCCGGTGGCAGGTGGCGAAGACAGTCCGCCAGCGTTCGAGCCGGCGAGGTGACCCGCATGCTCCACCTCTCGCCGTCCACCGTGGCGTCATGCATCACGACGTCCCGCTCCGGCAGGCTCGCGACCTGCACCACGAGCTCTGGCCGCCGTCTCGCGGACCGGCGGAGGTCGCCGCTCGTGACGGTAGGTGTGCCGGGGCCGTCGAACGGTAAGCCCCACCCGTGCACCACAGCACCGCTCAGGTGGCTGGCGACGTCGGAGTCGCCGCGCCGGTCGAGGACTGCGACCAGCCGCAGGAGGTGCTGGTCCCTGGCGCTGAGGGCGTCGAAGTCGGCGGTGGCGGCGTAGTGCCCGCGGGCCAAGGGGGTCCAGGCACCGGTGCGGACGCGATGCGAGATCTGATGGCGCGATATGCCGGCGGCGAGGGCGCTAGCGCGATCGAAGAGGGCCGGCAGCGTCGGGTCGGAGGGCATCCGACAACCTTGGCGCGGTTCGTGCAGACGCCGTGGCCGCCGTCCACAGGCTCCGCCACGCAGGCCGCGGCGGAAGTGCGCAAAACGGCCTGGGTGGCGGAAAGGCGATTGCCTGCGCCACGCAGGCCGCGGCGGAAGTGCGCAAAACGGCTTGGGTGGCGGAAAGGCGGGTATCTGCGGGAGGAAGCCGGGACTCAGCCGAAGCGGCCGGAGATGTAGTCCTCGGTGGCCTGCTCGGTGGGGTTGCTGAAGATCTTGGCGGTGTCGCCGATCTCGATCAGGCGGCCGGGCTCGCCGGTGGCGGCCAGGTTGAAGAACGCCGTGCGGTCGGAGACGCGCGCCGCCTGCTGCATGTTGTGGGTGACGATCACGATCGTGTACTTCGACTTCAGCGTCGTGATGAGGTCCTCGATCGCGAGCGTCGAGATGGGGTCGAGCGCCGAGCAGGGCTCGTCCATGAGCAGCACCTGCGGCTCGACCGCGATCGCCCGGGCGATGCACAGCCGCTGCTGCTGTCCGCCCGACAGGCCCGCGCCCGGCTTGTCGAGGCGGTCCTTGACCTCGTTCCAGAGGTTGGCGCCGCGCAGCGAGCCCTCGACGACCTCGGCCACCTTCTTCTTGTCGCGCAGGCCGTTCAGCCGCAGCCCCGCGGCCACGTTGTCGAAGATCGACATCGTCGGGAACGGGTTGGGTCGCTGGAACACCATGCCGACGGTGCGGCGTACGGCGACCGGGTCGACCTCGCGCGCGTACAGGTCGCGGTCGTCGAGGCGGATCGAGCCCTCGACGCGCGCCCCGGGCACGACCTCGTGCATGCGGTTGAGCGTGCGCAGGAACGTCGACTTGCCGCAGCCGGACGGCCCGATGAAGGCGGTGACCGACCGCGGTTCGACGGTCATCGTGACGTCCTCGACCGCCTTGAATCCGCCGTAGTAGGCGTTGAGGTCCTTGATGTCGATGCGCTTGGCCATGTGCGTTGTTCCCAGCTTCCCGGCGTCTGCCGCTACTTCTTGACCGAGCCGAGGCGGGCGACGACCCGACCGGCGAGGTTGAGGACGAGGATGAGGAGCACGAGCGTGAGGGCGGTCGCCCAGACCCGCTCGACCGCGGGGGCGAGCAGCTCGGTGCGGTCCTGGTTGATCATGGTCGGCAGCGCCGCCATGAACCCGTTGAACAGGTCGGTGTTGATCGACTTCGAGTAGGGCCCGAGGATCAGCAGCGGGGCCGTCTCCCCCATGACACGCGCCAGCCCGAGCAGGACGCCGGTCATGATGCCGCTGAACGCCGTGGGAAGCACGACCTTCACCACCGTGCGCCACTTGGGCACACCGAGCGCGTACGACGCCTCGCGCAGCTCGTTCGGCACGAGCTTGAGCATCTCCTCGGTCGAGCGCACGACCACCGGCACCATGAGCAGCACCAGCGACAGCGAGACGGCGAACGCCACCCGGTCGAACCCGAGCGTGGTCACCCACAGCGCGTAGACGAACAGCGCCGCGACGATCGACGGGATGCCGGTGAGGATGTCGACCATGAAGCTCACTGCCCGCGCGAAGCGCCCGCGGCCGTACTCGACGAGGTAGACGGCGGTCATGACGGCGATCGGCACCGAGATGACGGCGGTCACGAGGCCTTGCAGCAGCGTGCCGATGATCGCGTGGTAGGCGCCGCCGCCCACGGTGCGGGCGGTGATGCCGCGCTGGGAGTTGAGCCACCAGTGCTGGTCGAGCAGCAGGTGGTAGCCGCGGCTCGCGACGGTCCACAGGATCCACGCGAGCGGCACGATGGCGACGACGAAGGCCGCGGTCACCAGCACGCGGGCGGCGACGTCCTTGACGACGCGTGCGCGCGAGTGCCGGCTCAGCGCGTCGACGGCGGACGACGGCGACGCGGCGGCGGCAGATGACGTTGACAGCACGGTGCTCACTCCGAGAACGCCTTCCTGCGCTCGATGATGATCCGGGCGATCGCGTTGACCACGAAGGTCAGCACGAACAGCACCAGGCCCGCGGCGATGAAGGCGCCGGCCTTGGTGGGGGAGTCGAACTCGGCGGCGTTGTTGGCGATCTTGCTCGCGAACGTCTCGCCGCCGTTGAAGAGCGAGAACGACCAGTCGGTGCCCTGCGCCAGGGTGTTGACGATGATCGTGACGGCGATGGTCTCGCCGAGCGCGCGGCCGAGGCCCAGCATCGCGGCGGAGATGACGCCCGGCTTGCCGAAGGGCAGCACCGTCGTCCGGATGACCTCCCAGCGCGTGGCACCGAGGGCGAGCGCACCTTCCTTCACATCCGCCGGGACGCTGTTGAACAGCTCACGGCTGATGCTGGAGATGATGGGCACGGTCATGATCGTGAGGATGAAGCACGCGGGCAGCATGCCCGCGTTCGACGGGTAGCCCGAGAACAGCGGGATGAACCCGAGGTGGTCGTTGAGCCACGGCTCGATCTCGGTGGAGACCCACGGTCCGAGCACGATGATGCCCCACAGCCCGAGCACCACGCTGGGGATCGCCGCCAGGAGCTCGACCATGATGCCCACCGGCGTGCGCACTGCGCGGGGTGCGAGCTCGCTCAGAAAGAGCCCGATCGCAATCGAGGTGGGGACGGCGATCAAAAGCGCGAACAGGGACGTCACCAGCGTCCCTTCGATCAGATACAGCGCGCCGAACTCGTTGGT
>JBQCES010000074.1:0-6019 GCA_051960055.1 Angustibacter sp.
GGGGGGCGGGTCCCCCCCCGGCCCTGCCCGGGCCGGCCCCACACCCTGCACCGGGCGCCACCCCCCCCCGGGGGTGGGCCCCGCTCTTCGATGTTTCGGTTGCGCTGCAACGGGTTTCGACTTCCGGTCGCGTGCAGGTGCGTTGTCGCGCGAGCGCTCGGCCGCCCGGCCGATGGGCCGTCGATCCGTAGCCGAGGAGCCCGATTGCGGCTCTCAAACGCTTGCGACACAAGCGTTAACACCTTCGCATGTGTTGGACGTAGGCCCCGTGTGGTCCTACCGTCGTCCACGAGTCGAGCGTCGCTCGACGGCAACGGCATCAGCCGGGCAGCGGCCTGGCGGACATCTCCAAGAGGGAGAAACGCAGTGAACAAGGGACAGCTGGTCGACGCACTCGAGTCACGTCTCGGCAGCAAGCGCGCCGCGGCCGAGGCCCTGGAGGCCGTCGTCGACGTCATCACCGTCACGGTGGCCAAGGGCGAGAAGGTCGCCATCACCGGGTTCGGCACCTTCGAGAAGGCCGCCCGCGCCGCCCGCACCGGCCGCAACCCGCGCACCGGTCAGGCCGTGAAGATCAAGAAGACGTCGGTGCCTCGCTTCCGCGCCGGCACCGCGTTCAAGGAGGTCACCTCCGACGCCAAGGCGCTGCGGGCGTTCACCGCGGCGGCCGCCGGCCGTGCGGCGTCGTCGGCCACCAAGGTCGCGGCGTCGGTTGCGGGCACCGCTGCGGGTGGCGCTCGTCGCGCTGCCGGTGCGGCTGCTCCGGCGAAGAAGACCACCGCCAAGAAGGCGGCGGCGGCTCCGGCCAAGAAGACGGCGGCGAAGAAGTCCGCCGCCACCACCGCCAAGAAGACGACGACCAAGGCAGCGCCGGCCAAGAAGACGACGGCCAAGAAGGCGACGACGAAGGCCGCGCCCGCGAAGAAGGTGACGGCGAAGAAGGCCACCACCAAGGCGGCGCCGGCCAAGAAGACGACGGCCAAGAAGGCGACGAC
The DNA here is from genome assembly GCA_051960055.1 of Angustibacter sp. GTDB lineage: Bacteria > Actinomycetota > Actinomycetes > Actinomycetales > Angustibacteraceae > Angustibacter. Next base: position 996 of record JBQCES010000074.1, read on the forward strand.
GAAGGCCGCGCCCGCGAAGAAGGCGACGGCCAAGAAGGCCACGGCGTCGAAGGCCACCGCGTCCAAGGCGACGGCGAAGAAGGTCACCACGAAGAAGACCGCCGCGAAGCGCGCCGGACGCGCTCGCTGAGGCTCAGCTCGACCGGTGACGGGCCGGCACCCTCGATGAGGGTGCCGGCCCGTTCTCCTGAGACACTGGGGACCATGACTGACGTCCTCACCGTGCACGGCGGCACCCCCCTCAAGGGAGGGATCCGCGTCCGCGGCGCCAAGAACCTGGTCTCGAAGGCCATGGTGGCGACCCTCCTGGGCGAGAGCCCCAGCCGGCTGCGCGGCGTGCCGCAGATCGCCGACGTGCGCATCGTCTCCGGCCTGCTGGAGCTGCACGGCGTGCAGGTGTCGGACGGTGCCGAGCAGGGTGAGCTGCTGTTCGACCCCACGAACGTCGAGAGCGCCCACGTCGCCGACATCGACGCCCACGCCGGCTCCAGCCGCATCCCGATCCTGTTCTGCGGCCCGCTGCTGCACCGGCTAGGCGAGGCGTTCATCCCCGACCTCGGCGGGTGCCGGATCGGCGAACGGCCCATCGACTACCACATGGACGTGCTGCGTCAGTTCGGCGCCGTCGTCGAGAAGCGCCCGGAGGGGCTGCACCTGCACGCCCCCCAGCGCCTGCAGGGCACGCGGCTGGAGCTGCCGTACCCCAGCGTCGGTGGCACGGAGCAGGTGCTGCTCACCGCCGTGCGGGCCCAGGGCCTCACCGAGCTGCGCAACGCGGCGATGGAGCCCGAGATCCTCGACCTCATCGCGGTGCTGCAGAAGATGGGCGCCATCATCAGCGTCGACACCGACCGCGTGATCCGCATCGAGGGCGTCGACTCGCTGCAGGGTTTCACCCACCGCGCGATCCCCGACCGCATCGAGGCGGCGTCGTGGGCCTGCGCCGCACTGGCCACGCACGGCGAGATCTACGTCGAGGGCGCGCGCCAGCCCGACATGATGACCTTCCTCAACGTGTTCCGGAAGATCGGCGGCGCGTTCGAGGTCGACGACCGCGGCATCCGCTTCTGGCGCGAGGGCGAGGCCCAGCGGTCGCTGGTGCTCGAGACCGACGTGCACCCCGGGTTCATGACCGACTGGCAGCAGCCGCTCGTCGTGGCACTCACGCAGACCAGCGGACTGTCGATCGTGCACGAGACGGTGTACGAGAACCGGCTCGGCTTCACCCGCGCGCTGGTCGACATGGGCGCGACGATCCAGCTCTACCGCGAGTGCCTGGGCGGCCTGCCGTGCCGGTTCGGTCAGCGCAACTTCAAGCACTCCGCGGTGATCTCCGGGCCGACGCCGCTTCGTGGTGGCGACATCGAGGTGCCCGACCTGCGCGGCGGCTTCAGCTACCTCATCGCCGCGCTGGCGGCCCAGGGCACGTCGACGGTGCGCGGCGTCGAGCTGATCTACCGCGGCTACGAGCAGTTCCTCGACAAGCTGGACGCCGTGGGGGCCAAGTACGAGCGCAGCTGACGGCGCTCAGACGTTCACTCTGGCTCAGACGCCCACGATCCGCAGGGCGACCACGCGGCCGGCGTCGACGTCGACGGTGAGGCGCTGGCCCACCCGCAGCAGCCGCAGGCCGCTGCTCTCGAAGGCCTCGGGAGCGAACGGCAGCCGTGTGCCGTCGTCCAGCAGCACGCTGCCCGCGCCGGTCGTGCGGTCGAACTCGTGCACCGATGCCTGCATGGCGGCCAGGCTAGTGCCGCGCGGGCGCCGCTGGGCCGCACGGGCACGGGTCGGCCGCCCCGTCGAGAGCCGCCGAGGTGGCCGGCCCCAGTCCCAGCTGCGCGGCTTCGCGCAACGCGGCCCAGGTGTCGACGTCGCGGCGCAACCGCGGCAGGTCGAGGTCGAGGCGGACGGCGCCACGTCCCTCGTGCCGGCGCGCGGAGTCGCCGCCGAACGCCGGGCGGAGCAGGCCAGGGCGCTCCGCGGTGAGCAGCACGCTGCCGGATCCCTCGGCGTCCGGCACGACGGCGAAGGGGACGCCCGTCGCCCGCTGCAGAGCCTCGCAGAGGTCGGCGCCCGTCAGTGCCGGGACGTCGGCGAGCAGCACTGCCGCGGGGGCCGCGGAGGCCAGCGCCTCGGCCGCCTCGACGCCGCGGCGCACAGCGTCGGTGAGGCTGCGCCCACTGTCGCGCACGACGTGGTCGCCGGCACGCAGGCACTCGGCCGCCAGGTCGTCGTCCGCCGTGACGACGACGACCCGTGCCACACCGGACGCCCCGCGCACCGCGGCCAGCGAGTCGCGCGCGATGGCGCGCGCGAGCTGCGCACGGTCGACCCCGACGGGCACCTCGAGCCGGCTCTTGGCGCGCGCCGCGCTCTGCACCGGCAGGACGAGCGTCCACCCGTGGCTCGGGGCTGCGTACTGGCTCACCACCCGATGGTCGCAGTCACCGCGTGCTCGCTCGACAACGCCCCCGCCCGGCGGCGAGGATGCATCCGCCGCAAGATGCAGGCCGGGCGCGACAGCGCTCCCACGACGAAGGAGCGTGCGTGTCGCTGAAGGAGCAGAGCTGGGCGTACCGGTTCGTCGTCCACCTGCTGCGGCCGCTCTTCATGGCGCTCACCCGGCGCGACTGGCGCGGGGTCGAGCACCTTCCGCCCGAGGGCGGGTTCGTCGCCTGCTCCAACCACATGACGTACGTCGACCCGCTGACCTTCGCGCACTTCCTCATCGACAGCGGCCGGCCCCCGGTGTTCCTCGGCAAGGAGGAGGTGTTCCGGGTGCCCGTGGTCGGCTGGATCCTGCGCGAGGCCGACCAGATCCCGGTGCACCGCGAGACCGGTGACGCAGCCGCGGCCTTCTCGTCCGCGGTCGAGGGCATCGAGCAGGGCCGGTGCATCGCGATCTTCCCGGAGGCCACGCTCACCCGTGACCCGCAGCTGTGGCCGATGGTCGGCAAGACCGGTGCGGCCCGCCTGGCGCTCACCACCGGATGCGCAGTGATCCCGGTGGCGCAGTGGGGGCCGCAGGAGATCCTCATGCCCTATGCCAAGCGTCTGCACCTGCTGCCGCGCAAGACGATGCGCGTGCTCGCCGGGCCGCCGGTCGACCTTGACGACCTGCGCGGGCTCCCGCTCGACGCGCAGGTGCTCACCGAGGCGACGAACCGCGTCATGCGCGACATCACCGGCCTGCTCGAGCAGCTGCGCGGCGACGTCGCGCCGGCCCGGCGCTTCGACCCCCGCGAGCACGGTCTGCCGCGCACGGGCAACCCGCACAAGCCGAAGCGGCGGGCGTCGTGAGCGACTCTGTCATGAAGCGCTGCGCCGTGATGGGCGCCGGCAGCTGGGGCACCGCCTTCGCGATGATCCTGGCCGACGCCGGCAACGACGTGACCATGTGGGCGCGCCGGCCCGAGCAGGCCAAGGCGATCCGCCACGACCACCGCAACCCCGACTACCTGACCGACCTCGAGCTCCCGCCCGCTGTGACCGCGACCTCGGACGCGCGCGAGGCGCTCACTGGCGCCGACGTCGTCGTGCTGTCCGTGCCGTCGCAGCACCTGCGCGAGAACCTCAGCGGCTGGGTGCACGACATCCCGCGCGAGGCGCCCGTGGTGTCGTTGATGAAGGGTGTGGAGCTCGGGACGACGCAGCGGATGAGCCAGGTGATCCACGAGGCCGGCCACATCGCGCCCGAGCGGGTGGTCGTGGTCTCCGGCCCCAACCTGGCACCCGAGATCGCCCAGCGTCAGCCCGCAGCGAGCGTCGTCGCGTGCATCGACCACGACACCGCCGACCGCGTGGCCCACGCCTGCGCGACCTCCTACTTCCGCCCCTACACCGGCACCGACGTCGTCGGCACCGAGCTCGGTGGGGCGGTGAAGAACGTCATCGCCCTGGCCGTCGGGATGGCCGCAGGGATGGGCTTCGGCGACAACACCAAGGCGACGATCGTGACGCGCGGGTTGGCCGAGACCGCCCGACTCGGCGAGGCGCTCGGCGCCGACCCGACGACGTTCGCCGGGCTCGCGGGGGTCGGCGACCTGATCGCGACCTGCCTGTCACCGCTGTCGCGCAACCGCACCTTCGGCGAGAACCTCGGCCGCGGCATGAGCGTCGACGAGGTGATCGCCGCCACGCGCCAGACGGCCGAGGGTGTGAAGTCGTGCCAGTCGATCCTCGACCTGGCCTACGCCAACGGGGTCGACATGCCCATCACCGAGGGCGTCGTCGCCGTCGTCCACCACGGCCTGTCGCCGCAGGAGATGGGTCGGCGGCTGCTGTCGCGGGCGCGCAAGCCCGAGGCCGACTGACCGGCCGACGCCTCAGCGTCGTCAGCGTCGGCAGCGTCGGCAGCGTCGGCAGCGTCGTCAGCGTCGTCAGCGCCGCACGACGTACCGCAGGAACACCACGCCCGAGGCGAAGCGGCGGGTCTCGGTGAGCTCGAGATCGAGCCGGACGTCGTCCGGCAGCCACCGCGTGCCACCACCGACCACCACCGGCGTCACGAGCTGCTGGAGCTCGTCGACCAGGCCGGCGCGCACGGCCTGCGCGGCGATCGTGGCTCCGCCGATGCCGACGTCGCGACCGGAGTCGGCCACCGACCGCTGGACGGCGGCGGCGTCGAACGCGCGCTCGATCGTCGTGCGCCGGGTGGTCGGCTGCTCGAGCGTCCGGGAGTAGACGACCTTGTCGGAGTCCTGCCACAGGGCCGCGAACTCGTCGGTCACGGGGTCGGAGTCCGGCGGTGCCTCCCAGTAGCGCATCACCTCGTACATCCGCCGCCCCAGCAGGTGGGTGCCGAGCGGGCGCACGAGGTCGTTCGCGAAGGTGTGCACCTCCTCGTCGGGCCGGGCCCAGGCGAAGCTGCCCTCGGCGTCGACCGTGTAGCCGTCGAGCGAGGTGATGGCGTTGTAGATCAGGCGTCCCACGGCGTTCTCAGCCCGCCTGCTCGAGCAGCCAGCTGTGGGCCCGGCCGATGCCGGCCAGCAGCGAGAGGGGGCCGGCGTCGCCCTGCACGCCGC
>JBQCES010000075.1:0-2708 GCA_051960055.1 Angustibacter sp.
GGACTCACCCCCTGCCTCAGTCGGCCGGGTCTTCGTGGCGTTCGCCGCGGTGAGCCTGGTCGTCGTGGTGGCGATGGGTCTTGCGCTGTCCCGCTCGTTCAGCGCGGGCTCGCAGCAGCGCGGGCTCGCCGAGGGGCGGGCGCAGGTGGAGCTCATGGCCACCGCGAGCATCGAGCCCGTGCTCGACGGACTCCCCGTCGACGACGACATCGACCTCGACACCCTCACCTCGCTGCGGGCGGTGACGGCGCGGCTGGAGGCCTCCGGGCGCGTCCTGCGGCTTCGGGTGCACGCTCCCGACGGGCGCGTGGTGTTCTCCGACGACGGCAGCGGGTTCCGCGGCCCGGTCGACGACGAGGCGCTGGACGCCGCGCGCGGTGAGAGCGTGCTGCGCCTCACCCAGCTCAACGCCGACCGCAACGACAGCGGCCCTGCCGGCGTGCCGGCGATCGAGGCCTACCAGCCCCTCGGCGACCCGGACGCGACGCTCGGCGTGCTGGAGGTCTACCTGCCCTACGCGCCGATCCAGGCCGAGATCGACGACGGCCTGCACCGCCTGCACCGGCTGCTGGTGATCGGGCTGTCAGCGCTCTACCTCGTGCTGCTCGGTCTCGCGCTCACCACGACGCGACGCCTGCGCCAGCACGGGCGCCACAACGCCTACCTCGCCGAGTACGACCAGCTGACCGGCCTGCCGAACCGGCGGCTGTTCCAGCGCGAGCTGGCCGGGCTCACGGCCGACAAGGCCACCGGCGCCGTGGCCGTCATCGACCTCGACCGCTTCAAGGAGGTCAACGACTCGCTCGGTCACCGCAACGGTGACGCGCTGCTGCGCGCGCTCGCCGACCGCCTCGCGACGGCCGTGCGGCCTGGTGACCTGGTGGCCCGGCTGGGCGGCGACGAGTTCGGGATCGTGCTGCCCGACGTCACGTCGGCTGAGGCCGCCCGCATCCGCTTCCTGCAGGTGCGCGAGCGCCTGGGCGACGACCTCGACCTGTCGGGCATCACGCTGTCGAGCGAGGCGAGCATCGGGTTCGTCCTCGTCGGCGACGACGGCCGGGCGCCCGACACGCTCCTGCAGCGCGCCGAGATCGCGATGTACGTCGCCAAGGCCAGCACCGACGGCGTGGTGCGCTACGACAGCGCGCTCAACCACTTCGACGCCGACCGGCTGGCCATGGTCGGTGAGCTGCAGCGCGCCATGGACCTCGACGAGCTGGTGCTGCACTACCAGCCCAAGCTCAGCCTCGACGACGGCCGCGTCGTCGGTGTCGAGGCGCTGCTGCGCTGGCACCACCCGCGGCACGGGCTGGTCTACCCCGACAACTTCCTGCCCCTCGCCGAGCGCACCGGGCTGATCGAGCCGCTCACCGACTGGGTGGTGCGCCGCGCGCTGCGCGACCTCGGGCGGATGGCCGTGCCGGCGTCGGCGCGCGTGTCGGTGAACGTGTCGGCGCGCAACCTCACCCAGCCCGACTTCGCCTCGCGCGTGCTGGCCACCGTCGCGACGGCCGGCGTGCCGACGTCGCGGCTGGTGCTCGAGATCACCGAGACCGCGGTGTTCGCCGACCTCGAGCGCGCGACCGCCGCGCTGGCGCAGCTGAGCGGCGCCGGAATCGCGATCAGCCTCGACGACTTCGGTCAGGGGCAGACCTCGCTCGGGTACCTCTCGCGGCTGCACCTGGCCGAGCTCAAGATCGACCGCGCGTTCGTGCGCGACATGCTCACCGACGACGCCCACGCGACGATCGTGTCGTCGCTCGTCGGGCTCGCGCACAACCTGGGGCTCACCGTGGTGGCCGAGGGTGTCGAGGACGACGCCACGCGCCGCGCGCTCGCCGAGCTGGGCTGCGACGAGGGCCAGGGGTACGGCCTGGCCAAGCCCATGGACCCCCGGCGGCTGGCCGAGTGGCTGCGGGCCGCGCGCACTCCGGACGCCGGGCACGACGTCCTCGCGGTGGCGGCGGCCGGCCCGGCCTAGTGGCCGGCGCCTAGAAGAAACCGAAGCGCGCCAACGGTTCCACCAGTTCACGCTCCTCGTAGTCGAGGTGCGATAGCAGCGCATCGGTGAGCAGATCGACGGCGGCCCGCACCTGCGCGAGGCCGTCGGGCGTCGACACCAGGGCGACCAGCGCCTGGTCGACGCGCTCGAGGACGTCGGAGATCACGTGGTGCTCGACCTCGAGGCGGTCGATCACGGGCGCGAGCCGCGGGTCGTGCGAGCGCAGGTGCGGGAAGACGCTCTCGTCCTCGAGGCTGTGGTGCCCGGTGACGACGCGGCAGTACGACGCGCAGTAGACGCCGAGCGTCCAGTTGTTCTGCCGCAACGTCATCGTGGCGATGTGCGAGCGCGCGTCCCCGGCACCCGCGTGCCCGGCCGCGACCTGCTCGACGAGGTCACGCAGCCGCGTCAGCTCCGAGCGGAGCGCGTCGTGCACGTCGACGAGGTGCTGGCCGGCCGCCTCCTGCTGCGGCGTGTAGGTGCGGCCGGCCTCGGCGGTCGGGCCGGTGGGGCGGGTCGACTCGTCCCACGGCTGCTCGGTGCTGAGGCGCGTGCCGTCGTCCGTCACCTGCGCATCCTGTCACCGCGGGCGGCGCGGGGCGTCCGGGGTCAGGAGCCCCTCGCCGCGCAGGTGCTCGAACACCAGGTGCGTCTGCGTGGCTCGCACGGCGGGGTGGCTGGTGATGCGATCGAGGATGAGCGCGCG
>JBQCES010000076.1:0-7228 GCA_051960055.1 Angustibacter sp.
TTTCTGGTGTTCGGTGCTGACGGCGAGGTCTACGAGGCGACCGAGCCGGTGTGGGACGAGGGCCGGGTCGCCCGCGACCGCTGATGTCGACCCCGGCTGTGGCCCTGCCACGCTGGGCGGGCGTTTTGACCCTCTGAGCAGGCCACAGGTACCCTCAAGGGTCGCCGTGAGCACCGGTCCGGGCCAGCGCCCGAGCCGAAGCCCGGCGGATCCGACTCGACCATCTTGCGAACGAAGGCTATGACCGTGCGTACGTACACCCCCAAGGCCGGTGAGGTCGACCGCCAGTGGCACGTCATCGACGCCACTGACGTCGTGCTCGGCCGTCTCGCGAGCCAGGTCGCCGTGCTGCTGCGCGGCAAGCACAAGCCGACGTTCGCGCCGCACGTCGACACCGGTGACTTCGTCGTCATCATCAACGCCGACAAGGTCGCCCTCACCGGCGCCAAGCTCGAGCAGAAGAAGGCGTACCGCCACTCCGGCTACCCGGGCGGTCTGCGCTCGCGTACCTACGCCGAGATGCTGGAGCGCTTCCCCACCAAGGCGGTCGAGAAGGCCGTCAAGGGCATGCTGCCGAAGAACTCGCTGGCCGCCGCCCAGCTGAGCAAGCTGAAGGTCTACGCCGGCCCGGAGCACCCGCACCAGGCACAGCAGCCGCAGCCGTTCGAGATCACCCAGGTCGCGCAGTAAGCCACGGCCGAGCCGACCCACGCACCACTGACCAGGAGTTCGAGGAGAACCGTGGCTGAGCCCACCACCGAGATCGACGTCGACAGCATCGACGCCGACAACGCGCCGAGCAGCTACACCAGCGAGTCCAGCGAGGCTCCCGTCCGCCGCGCGAGCGCGTCCGGCCCGGGTGCTGCGACCGGTCGCCGCAAGGAGGCCGTCGCCCGCGTGCGCATCGTCCCCGGCACCGGCCGCTGGTCGATCAACGGTCGCGACCTGGCGAACTACTTCCCCAACAAGGTCCACCAGCAGATCGTGAGCGAGCCCTTCAAGGTGCTCGAGCTCGACGGCGCCTTCGACGTCATCGCCCGCGTGCACGGCGGTGGCCCCTCCGGCCAGGCCGGCGCCATGCGTCTCGGTGTGGCCCGTGCCCTCAACGAGGTCGACGCCGAGGCCAACCGCCCCGCGCTGAAGAAGGCCGGCTTCCTCACCCGTGACCCGCGCGCCATCGAGCGCAAGAAGGCCGGTCTGAAGAAGGCCCGCAAGGCTCCGCAGTACAGCAAGCGCTGATCCACCGGCGTCCCCTCGAGGACGCCACGTGCCGACGGCCCCGGGAGTACCGTTTCCCGGGGCCGTCGGCGTGTGGCCGCCAGCTCCCCTGACGAAAGGCACCACCTGTGGCACGACTGTTCGGCACCGACGGGGTCCGGGGTGTGGCCAACCGCGACGTCACGGCTGAGCTCGCGCTCGACCTGTCGGTCGCGGCCGCGCACGTGCTCGCGGACACCGGCGCGTTCGCCGGTCACCGGCCCTTCGCCGTCGTCGGACGTGACCCCCGCGCGTCGGGGGAGTTCCTCAGCGCCGCCGTCATCGCCGGGCTGGCGAGCGCCGGCGTCGACGTCCTCGACGTCGGGGTGCTGCCGACGCCCGCCGTCGCGTTCCTGACCGGCGCCCGCGGCGCCGACCTCGGCGTCATGCTCTCGGCGTCGCACAACGCCATGCCCGACAACGGGATCAAGTTCTTCGCCCGCGGCGGCCACAAGCTCGACGACGCGATCGAGGACGCCATCGAGCAGCGCCTGCGCGAGCCCTGGCAGCGGCCCACCGGCGCCGCGGTGGGTCGGGTGCGTGCCGACGCGCAGGCCGCCGACGACTACGTCGCCCACCTGCTGTCGGTGCTGCCGCACCGGCTCGACGGCCTGCACGTCGTCGTCGACTGCGCCCACGGTGCCGCCAGCAGCGTGGCGCCGCGCCTGCTGCGCGAGGCGGGGGCGCGGGTCGTCGTCATCGGCGGTGAGCCCGATGGCCTCAACATCAACGACGGCTACGGCTCGACGCACCTCGAGCCGCTGCAGGCCGCCGTGGTCGAGCAGGGCGCCGACCTCGGCGTGGCCCTCGACGGCGACGCCGACCGCTGCCTCGCCGTCGACGGGGCCGGCCAGGTGGTCGACGGCGACCAGATCATGGCGATCCTGGCCCTGGCGCTGCGCGAGCGCGGCGCGCTGGCCGGCGACACCCTCGTGGCCACGGTGATGAGCAACCTGGGCCTCATGCAGGCGATGCAGCGCGAGGGCATCAGCGTCGAGCAGACCGCGGTCGGCGACCGCTACGTGCTCGAGCGCATGCGCTCCGGCGGGTTCACGCTCGGCGGCGAGCAGTCCGGGCACGTCATCTTCACCGACCACGGCACCACCGGCGACGGCGAGCTCACCGCGCTGCTGCTGGCCTCACGCGTCGCCCAGACCGGCCGCTCGCTGGGTGAGCTGGCTCAGGTGATGCAGCGCCTGCCGCAGGTGATGGTCAACGTGCGCGACGTCGACAAGGCGCGCGCGGCGGACGACGACGACGTCCTCGCCGCCGTCCAGGCCGTCGAGAGCGAGCTGGCCGGCACCGGCCGGGTGCTGCTGCGCCCGTCGGGCACCGAGCCGCTCGTGCGCGTCATGGTCGAGGCCGGCGAGGCGGCGCAGGCCCAGGCGCTCGCCGACCGCCTGGCGGTCGTCGTCCGGGAGCGGCTGGCGCTCAGCGGCGAGTGACCCGGCCGCGGCTGGCCACGTGGATCCGCAGGCCGGCTCGCCGCCACAGCACGCGCTGGGCCAGCAGCGTCACCGCGCCCGCGACCACCATGCCGGCGAGGTTGACCCCGAGCTGCGCCGACGCGCCGGCCATCTCCGCCGGCACCCACAGCGCCAGGGCGAGGGCGAGGTTGCCCGCCGCAGGCACCGTGGTGACCGAGATGAACACCCCGACCAGGGCGTTCGTCCGCCCCGCGGTGAGCGACAACGTGCCGGCGATCCCGGCGAGCAGGGCCACGGTGAACGACCAGTGGTCGGGCTTCCAGATGAAGCCGGTCAGGGGCCGCGGCTGGGTGAGCGACGACGCGTCGATCCAGCCGACCGCTGCGGCCAGCAGCCCGCAGGCCGCCGTGACCGCGATCGCGGCGACGAAACCCTGCAGCAGCAGGCGCACGCTGCCGACCACCAGTCGCCCTTCGCGCAGCACCACGCCGAGCGCCAGCGCCGCCACCACCGCGAACTCCGGTCCGACGACCATGGCGCCGACGACCAGGATGGGGGAGTCGAGCACCACCGCGACGGCCGCGATGAGCGTGGCCAGGGTGAGGAACGCGTAGTACGTCCACGACGGCCGCACCTGGTCGTACGCGGTGTCGGTGACGAGGTCCCACACCACGCCGTCGTCCGGGCTGCCGGGTGCGGCGCGCTCGGCCTCGCGCGCCGCGTGGGACGGCGAGGCCGCGACCTCCTGGATCGCGACCGTGCCGCCGTCGTCGTCGAGGCCGAGGGCCCGCAGCCGCGCCAGGACGTCGCTCGCCGCCTCCCGGGCGACGTCGCACCACACGGCGTCACCGGCGGGGTCGAGCGAGGCGCCGGGCACCACGACCACGTTGGTCACGCGCGGGTCGTCGACGAGGAAGGCCTCGACCTCGGGTCGGATCGCGGGGGGAACGACCAGGCGCAGGTGCAGCACGGGCCCATCCTGCCCTCACCCGCGCCGAAAACCCCGTGCGCCCGGCGACTGGCCGCTGGCACAGTCGAGCGGTGGACAGCACCGCAGCACAGATGACACCGACGGATCTGCAGATCATCGACCTCGATCCGCTCACCGACGACGCCCTGCTCGAGGCCTGGGTGGCCGTCGGCGTGGAGGCGAGCCGCGCTGAGTTCGGCGACCGGCAGACGCGTTACTCGGCCCAAGAGGTACGCGAGCGTCAGCGCGAGGTCACCGACCGCCGGATCGAGCTGCTCGCGGCGCGAGTGGGTGACGCCGTCGTGGGGCAGGCCACGCTGAACCTCCCGCTCAAGGACAACCTGCACTTCGCGCACGGTGACGTCACCGTGCACCCGGCTTGGCGACGTCGGGGCATCGGCAGCGCGCTGCTGGCCGAGGTCGAGCGGCGCGCTCGGGCGGCCGGTCGCACGTCGTTGTCGATCGAGAGCGAGGCGGCGGTCGACCACGCCGACCCCGCGGAGTCCTTCGCACCCGCCCACGGGTATCGGGCCGCCCTGGCCGATCTGCGCAGTGACCTCGATCTTCCCGACGACCTCGAACCGCTGCTGCGCGGCCTCGAGGCCGACGCGCGGGCGCACTCGGCCGGCTACGACGTCCTCACCTGGTGGGACGGCGTGCCCGAGGAGTGGCTCGACCAGCGCGCCGTGCTGTCGGCGCGCATGTCGACCGACACCCCGCTCGGGGAGCTGGCTCTCGAGGCGGAGGTCTGGGACGCCGAACGCGTCCGGGAGAGCTTCCGGGTCGCGCGCGCCCAGGGCCGTCGCGTGGTCGAGACCATCGCCGTGCACCGGGAGTCGGGTCAGGCGGTGGCCTTCACCAACATGGGCATCGCCGAGCACACGCCCGAGATGGCCTACCAGTGGGACACCCTCGTGCTGGCCGACCACCGCGGCCACCGTCTGGGCCAGCTGGTCAAGGCGGCGAACCTGCGGGCGCTGCGGGCCGGTCTGCCGCACGTGCGGCGCGTCGTCACCTGGAACGCCGAGTCGAACGCGCCGATGCTGCGGGTCAACCGCGCACTGGGCTTCGAGCCAGTCGGCCGCATGGTCGAGTGGCAGAAGTCCCTGGCCTGACGCCGTACGGCCCCACCCTTCCGCCGTTCAGGCCGCTTTCCGCCCGTGAGGCCAGTTTGCGCCACCCCGCCGCGGCCTGAGCGGCGCAGGCACCCCCGCCTCCGCCGTCCAAGCCGCGGCGGAGCTGCGCAAAGCGGCCTGGGTGGCGGAAAGCGGCCTGGGTGGCGGAAAGGGGGAGAAGTCAGGACTTGCGCAGGCGCACGCGCGTGACGGCGTGGTCGGACCCCTTGGTGAGCACGAGGGTCGCGCGGCCGCGGGTGGGGCGCACGTTCGCGACGAGGTTGGGCTCGTTGGTGCGCGCCCAGATGGCCAGCGCCGTCTCGACGGCCTCGTCGTCCGACAGCCCGGCGTAGCGGTGGAAGTACGACGACGGGTCGGCGAACGCCGTGCGGCGCAGGCGCAGGAACCGGTCGACGTACCAGCGGCGGACGTCGTCGGTCTTGGCGTCGACGTAGACCGAGAAGTCGAAGAAGTCGCTGACGGCGACGCCGGCGCGGCCCTGCGCGTCGACGCGTGGCGGCTGCAGCACGTTGAGCCCCTCGACGATCAGGACGTCGGGCTGGTGCACGACGGCCTGCTCGCCGGCCACGATGTCGTAGGTCAGGTGCGAGTAGACCGGCGCGCTCACCTCCGGCCGCCCGGACTTCACTGCGGCGACGAAGCGCAGCAGCGCGCGTCGATCGTAGGACTCCGGAAAGCCCTTGCGCTGCAACAGTCCCCGGCGCTCGAGCTCGGCGTTCGGCAGGAGGAAGCCGTCGGTGGTGATCAGCTCGACGGTCGGGGTCTCCGGCCACGCCGACAGCAGGTCGCGCAGCAGTCGGGCGGTCGTCGACTTGCCCACGGCCACCGAGCCGGCGATCCCGATGACGAAGGGCACGCGCGCCGCGCGCTCACCGAGGAACTCCGACGTCACGCGGTGCAGCTGACCCGCGCCGCGCACATAGAGGTTGAGCAGCCGCGAGAGCGGCAGGTAGACGTCCTCGACCTCGCGCAGGTCGACCCGGTCACCCAGACCCTCGATGCGGTCGACGTCTTCGGCGCTGAGGGTCAGCGGCGTCTGGGCGCGCAGCGCAGCCCACGCCGCGCGGTCGAGCTCGACGTACGGTGAGGGCAGGCTGGCGCCGTTGCCGTTGGCCACGGCGGGCAAGGCTACCCTTGAGCCCATGTGCGGAATCGTCGGGTACACCGGTCCAGCAGGCGGCGTCGACGCCCTCGACGTCGTGCTCGAGGGCCTGCGGAGGATGGAGTACCGCGGCTACGACTCCGCCGGCGTCGTCATCCAGTCACCGGAGGGCCTGGCGACCGAGAAGCGAGCCGGCAAGCTCGCCAACCTCGAGAAGGCGCTGTCGGACGACCCGCTTCCCCACGGCGTCACCGGCATCGGCCACACCCGCTGGGCCACCCACGGTGCCCCGAACGACGAGAACGCCCACCCGCACCTCGGCGGTGGTGGGCGCCTGGCCCTCGTGCACAACGGCATCATCGAGAACTTCGCCGCGCTCAAGGCCGAGCTCATCGCCGACGGCGTCGAGTTCGCCTCGCAGACCGACACCGAGGTCGCGGCCCACCTGGTGAGCCGCGCGTACGACGAGCTCGGTGACCTCAGCGAGGCCATGCGCGCCGTCTGCAACCGGCTCGAGGGCGCCTTCACGCTGCTCGCGGTGCACGCCGACGCGCCGGGTGTGGTCGTTGGGGCCCGCCGCAACTCCCCGCTGGTCGTGGGGCGCGGCGAGGGCGCGAACTTCCTCGGCTCGGACGTCGCGGCGTTCATCCAGCACACCCGCGAGGCCATCGAGCTGGGCCAGGACCAGGTCGTCACCATCACGCCGGACTCCATCGACGTCGTCGACTTCGCCGGGCAGCCGGCGGTCACGAAGGAGTACCACGTCGACTGGGACGCCTCGGCCGCCGAGAAGGGTGGCTACCCGAACTTCATGATGAAGGAGATCGAGGAGCAGCCCCACGCCGTCGCTGACACCCTGCTCGGTCGCACGGACGCCGAGGGCCACCTCGTGCTCGACGAGCTGCGCATCCCCGAGCAGGTACTGCGCTCGGCCGACAAGATCATCGTCATCGCCTGTGGCACCGCCTCGTACGCCGGCCAGGTCGCCAAGTACGCCATCGAGCACTGGTGCCGCGTCCCGTGCGAGGTCGAGCTGGCCAGCGAGTTCCGCTACCGCGACCCGGTGGTCAACGAGAAGACGCTCGTCGTGGCCATCTCGCAGTCCGGCGAGACGATGGACACCCTGATGGCCATGCGCCACGCCCGCGAGCAGGGCGCCAAGGTCGTCGCCATCTGCAACACCCACGGCTCGACGATCCCGCGCGAGGCCGACGCGGTCATCTACACGCACGCGGGCCCCGAGGTCGCCGTCGCGTCGACCAAGGCGTTCCTCGCGCAGATCACCGCCTGCTACCTGCTGGGTCTGTACCTCGCCCAGCTGCGCGGTAACAAGTTC
>JBQCES010000077.1:0-31238 GCA_051960055.1 Angustibacter sp.
CACGCAGCAGCGCCGGAAGGAGCGGACGGTGGGTGCACAGCGCGCTGGCCTCGCCGCGTGCGAGGGCCTTGCCGAGCTGACGCACCGCACGGTCGGGCTCGTCGTCGAAGCCCTCCTCCGACAGCGAGTGGCGGCCGAGCAACCGATGTCCGGTGAGCCGCGCAAAGGGCGCAACCGTTGCGGCGCAACGCTCTGCGTCCGACGTCAGCACTCGGCTGACGCCGAACGCCTGCAACAGGGGCACGAGCCGCTGCGCCTGGTCGTGACCGGCCTCATCGAGCGGTCGGCGGGCGTCGTCGCCGCGCCAGCGTCGCCTCGGCACGGTGCGCGCGTGCCGCACGAGCACCAGTGGCCAGGTGTCGAGCCTGCCGTCGCGGTGGCTGCGCGCCAACGCCTTCAGCTGCTCGCGGTCTCGACGATAGTGCAGGCGCTCGCGGGCCTCGTCGACGCCCAGCCAGGCCACCTCGTCGACCTCGTGCGCGAGGTCACCGTCGCCGGCCACCTGTCGCGCGGCCCAGTACTGCACCACCTTGGGACGGGTCGTGCCGGACGCACCCACCTCGTACACCGCTTGCGGCAGAGGCACTCCGAGCTCGCAGTGCAGGCCCGTCTCCTCCAGCACCTCCCGGACGGCGGCGCCAGGCCAGGTCTCGTCCTCGTCGAGCTTGCCCTTGGGCCACGACCAGTCGTCGTACTTGGGACGGTGCACCAGCAGCACCTGCAGCCGGCCGCCGTCCGTGCGCCACAGCAGAGCCCCCGCGGCCCGGACCGTGCCGGGGTCCACCTCGGGGGTCGTCACCAGCGCCGGAGCCGCCCGACTCACCGGCGGCGGGCCTTGCGCCGCTGCTTGGCCAGCCGCTCGGCGACGGCCGTCTGGAGGTCGCGCAACGGCGTGCCGTCGTCCGCGCGGTGGTGGCGGGTCCACGTGCCGTCGGAACCGAGGTGGAACGACGACGTGCCGTCGTCCATGGCGATGTCGAGCAGGCCGCGCAGCTCGGCGACGTGGGCGGGGTCCTCGATCCGCACGAGCGCCTCGACGCGGCGGTCGAGGTTGCGGTGCATCATGTCGGCGCTGCCGATCCAGCAGGCGGTGTCGGGAAGCTCCCGCTCGGGGCCGCCGAAGAGGAACACCCGGGAGTGCTCGAGGAACCGCCCGAGGATGCTGCGCACGCGGATGTTGTCCGACAGCCCCGGCACGCCGGGCCGGATCGCGCAGATGCCGCGGACGACGACGTCGACCGGCACGCCTGCCTGGGACGCGCGGTAGAGCGCGTCGATCACGGCCTCGTCGACGATCGAGTTGAGCTTCAGCCGCACGGACGCCGGACGCCCGGCCTCGGCGTGCGCGATCTCGCCCTCGATCTGCTCGATCAGCCCGGCCCGCAACGACCGCGGCGCCACGAGCAGCCGCTTGAAGCGCGTGCGCGGCGCGTAGCCCGACAGCTGGTTGAACAGGCGCGTGAGGTCCTCTCCAACCCGCTCGTCGGTGGTGAGCAGCCCGAGGTCCTCGTAGAGGCGCGCGGTCTTGGGGTTGTAGTTGCCGGTTCCGATGTGGCAGTAGCGGCGCAGCCCGTCGGCCTCCTGCCGCACCACCAGCGCGAGCTTGGCGTGCGTCTTGAGACCGACGATGCCGTAGACCACGTGGACGCCGGCCTGCTCGAGCTTGCGGGCCCAGCTGATGTTGGCCTGCTCGTCGAACCGCGCCTTGATCTCGACGATCGCCAGCACCTGCTTGCCCGCCTCGGCCGCGTCGATCAGCGCGTCGACGATCGGCGAGTCACCGCTGGTGCGGTAGAGCGTCTGCTTGATGGCGAGCACGCGCGGGTCGGCGGCCGCCTGCTCGAGGAACGCCTGAACCGACGTCGAGAAGGAGTCGTACGGGTGGTGCAGGAGCACGTCGCGCACCCGCATCGCGGCCAGGATGTCACCGGGCTTGCTGGTCTCCACGCCCTCGGTGAGGTCGCGATGGGTCGCCGTGACGAAGGGCGGGTAGCGCAGCTCGCTGCGCGCGAGGTCGGCCACGAGGTCGAGGCCGCGCAGGTCGAGCGGTGCGGGCAGCCGGTAGACCTCGCTGTCGGTGACACCGAGCTCGCGCACCAGCAGGTCGAGGACGTGGTCGTCCATCTCCTCGGCCACCTCGAGCCGCACGGGCGGTCCGAAGCGACGGCGCATGAGCTCCTTCTCAAGGGCCTGCAGAAGGTTCTCGGCGTCGTCCTCCTCGACCTCGAGGTCCTCGTTGCGGGTGACTCGGAAGCTGTGGTGCTGCAGCACCTCCATGCCTGGGAACAGCTGGTCGAGGTGCGCGGCGATGATGTCCTCGATCGGCACGAACCGGGACTTGTACGGGTCAGCGAGCGAGGGGTCGATGCCGGCCGACCCGCCCTCGGCCTCGTCGACCGTGATGAACCGCGGCAGCAGCGGCGGCACCTTGACGCGGGCGAAGTGCTCCTTCTCGGTCTTGGGGTTGCGCACGATCACGGCGAGGTTGAGCGAGAGCCCCGAGATGTACGGGAAGGGGTGCGCCGGGTCGACCGCGAGCGGAGTGAGCACGGGGAAGATCTGCTCGCGGAACATCTCCTGCAGCCGCTGCTGCTCGGCGGCGCTCAGCTCGTCCCAGCGGATCACCGTGATGCCCTCGCTGGCCAGCAGCGGGCGCACGCTCTCGTGGAACACCTGCGCGTGCCGGGCCATCAGATCGTGGGCGACCACGCCGATCTGGTCGAGCACCTCGCGCGGCTCGAGCCCGGACGCCGACCGCATCGCGATCCCGGTGGCGATGCGGCGCTTCAGCCCGGCCACGCGCACCATGAAGAACTCGTCGAGGTTGCTGGCGAAGATGGCCAGGAAGCGCGCCCGCTCGAGCAGGGGCTGGGAGTCGTCCTCGGCGAGCTGCAGGACGCGCTCGTTGAACTGCAGCCAGCTCGTCTCGCGGTCGAGGAAGCGGCTGGCGGCCTCGGCGGGGTGCGGTTCGCGGACCGGTTCGGTCGCCAGGCTCATGACTGCGATGGTGGCACGCCACCCCGCGAGCGGGCGAGCGGGCGGGCGAGCGGGCGGGAGAACTGCACGTCGACGTCCCAGCGGGTGAAACCCAGACCGGTGTAGGTGCGCACGGCGGAGGTGTTGTCGGCGTCGACGTAGAGCATGGCCTGGCTGAGGCCGAGCGAGCGCAGGTGGCGCAGTCCCGCGACGGTGAGCGCGCGCCCGAGGCCGCGCCCCTGGTGGTCGGGGGAGACGCCGACGACGTAGACCTCGCCGATGGGCTCGTGCCCGTGGGCGGTGGCGCCGTCGTCCGAGGAGCTCGTGCCGCCGTGCACCTTGGTCCAGTGGAAGCCGGCCATGGCGCCGTCCGGGCCCTCGAGCACGAGGAAGCCGTGCGGGTCGAACCACTCCTCGGCCATCCGGTGGTGCAGGTCGGCGAGGGTCCACGCGCCCTGCTCGGGGTGGTCGGCGAAGGCCTTCGCGTTGACCTCGAGCCAGGCGTCGTCGTCCGCACCGGGGCGGAAGCTGCGCAGCCGGTAGCCGGGAGGAAGCTCGGTCTGCGGCAGCGCGGCCCGCAGCGAGCGCCGCATCTGCCACAGCTCGCGGCTCGAGACGTAGCCCAGCGCCTCGGCGAGCGCCCGAGCAGGCGACTGCTGGCCGTGCGCCCACAGCCGCAGGCGGCCGTCGGGGCTCAGCTGCTCGAGGTGCTGCACCACGAGCCGGCCGATGCCGTGCCCGCGCACGTCGGGGTGCACGACCACCTCTGCGCTCGCTCCCTCGACGACGTCCGTGGGGTCGAGGTGGGCGTACCCGCCGAGCCGCTCGTCGCCGTCCGAGGAGACGAAGACGAGCAGGTGCCGGTCGGGGCCGGGCGTGATCAGCGGCAGGTGCAGCATCACGTGCTCGCTCAGGGGGTGCAGCCCGTCGGCCTCCGTGGCAGCCGACACGACGGACGTCACCGCACCGAGGTCGTCGGCCGACAGGGTGTCGAGCACCTCGACACGGGCATCGATCTCGGACGGCACCTGCCGAGCCTACGGGGTGGCCGCGTGGCGACTTGGCACCTGTTGGTCACCTGGCGTTGGCGTTTCGTGACGTTTGGAGCCTGTCGGCTGTCGCCGGCGAAGGCTACGGTGCGTGAGCGCACACGCAGTGCTTCACCCAACTGAGGGAGTCCCATGACCACGCCTCGCACTCGGGGGCTCGCGCGCGCCCTGGCCGTCACCTCGGCCGCAGCGCTCGCCGTCACGATGTCCTCGGGGTCCGCTCTGGCCGGCGGCTACGGCCACGGCCACGGCCGTGACCACGGCCACGGGCACGGCAAGCCCGAGCACCGGTCGCCGTTCACCCAGATCCAGCTGCTGTCGTTCAACGACTTCCACGGCAACCTCGAGGCGCCGTCCGGGTCCGGCGGGCGCCTGACCACGGGCTACACCGAGACCGAGGACCCCAAGAAGCCGGGCGTCTTCGGTCCCACGGCCACCACGGTCGACGCTGGCGGCGTCGAGTACCTCGCCACGCACCTCAAGCAGGCGCGGCAGGGCCACAAGAACACCGTCACCGTGGCGGCGGGTGACCTCATCGGCGCCTCGCCGCTGCTCTCGGCCGCCTTCCACGACGAGCCCTCCATCGAGGCGATGAACGCGCTCGGGCTCGACGCCTCGGCCGTGGGCAACCACGAGTTCGACGAGGGCTACAAGGAGCTCCAGCGCATGCAGTCCGGTGGCTGCATCGACGACGGCGCCGGCGCCAACAACCAGAACTCCTGCGCCGACCACACGTTCCAGGGCGCCGACTTCACCTACCTGGCGGCCAACGTCAAGTACTCCGGCACCAACAAGACCATCCTGCCGCCGTACTGGATCAAGACCTTCTCCGACGGCGCCAAGATCGGCTTCATCGGCATGACCCTCAAGGACACCCCCACCATCGTCACGAAGTCGGGGGTCGAGGGGCTCACCTTCACCGACGAGGCCCAGACGGCGAACGCGCTCGTCCCGGTGCTGCGTCGCCAGGGCGTCAAGGCGATCGTCGTCCTGATCCACCAGGGCGGCTTCCCGGCAACCACCACGTACACCGCGGAGCACGGCACCTACAACGTCGCGCCGCCGTACGACGCGACGTGCTCCACCGAGACCAAGAACGGCGTCAAGGGAGCCCAGCTCACCGACGACAGCCCGATCCTCGACATCACACGCAAGCTCGACCCGCAGATCGACATGGTGATCTCGGGCCACACCCACCAGCCGTACATCTGCAGCCAGCTCGACCCCGAGGGCGAGCCGCGGCTGATCACGAGCGCGTCGTCGTTCGGCCGGCTGTTCACGCAGACGAACCTCACCTACAACCTGCGCAGCGGTGACATCCAGCGCTCGTCGGTCGAGGGCAGCAACATGGTCGTCACCCGCGACGTCGTGAAGGACCCGCAGGAGACCTCGATCATCAGCACGTACAACACGCTGGTGAAGCCCATCGCCAACAAGGTGATCGGCAACGTGGCCGGCGGCGTCACGCTGCCGAAGACCTCGTCGACCGACTCCGAGACGTCGCTCGGGCGGCTGATCGCCGACGCGCAGAAGAACGACGCCTCGCTCACCGCAGGCGGCGGGGCGCCGGCGCAGATCGCGTTCATGAACCCGGGCGGTATCCGCACCGACCTGGTGCCGCTCGCGAACGGTGACGTCACGTTCGGTGCGGCCTTCTCGGTGCAGCCGTTCAACAACTACGTCGTGGCCATGGACATGACCGGGCAGCAGATCCTCGACCTGCTCGAGCAGCAGTGGCTGGGCGGCAACGCGGGCGACAACGCGAAGATCCTGCAGGTCAGCGAGGGCTTCACCTACAGCTGGAGCAAGTCGGCGGCGGCGGGCTCCAAGGTCGACCCGGCGTCCGTGAAGCTCAACGGCACCGTGATCAACCCGGCGGCCACGTACCGGGTGGCGGCCAACTCGTTCCTGTCCGATGGTGGCGACAACTTCCCGTCGTTCGCCGCGGCGACCAACAAGTACATCGGTGGCCTCGACATCGACGCCTTCGCGAGCTACCTGACCGCGAAGTCGCCGTACCAGCCGATCGGCACCGACCGGATCACCCAGACGCCGTGACCGCACGCGCCTGACGCACCGGCGACGGCCCGGATCCCTGCGGGGGTCCGGGCCGTTCGCCGTCCCCACCCCCGACCTCTCCCGTGGTTTGGCGCGGTGGCACCCTGCTCCACTCCTATTGGAGTGGGGTGCCCCCGTGCCAATCCGGGAATGGAGCGTTCTTCCCCACGGGTGGGCTGGCGTGCATGATCACGGACGGCGCGCGATGGACGGTCAGCGGCGCCGGGCGGGCACCTGCACCCACCGGGACGCTCCCTACCGGCCGACCGAGCGCACCACGAAGCCCCCGACCCGGCCGCCCCGAGGACGTCGCCGGGCCAGGTCGAGGTGCGACCGCGTGGTGCAGTACGTCCCACCTCGGTACCGGACCTGGAAGCTGCGGCGCGGGGGCATCGTGGTGGACGCCGGAGCGGTCCAGCGCAGCCGCAGGTGCCCGGCGACGCGATAGCTCCTCAGTCGGGTCGGCGCCCGCCGGCCCTGAACGAAATCAGGGCGTCGCCGGGTTCGGGACGGCGGGGTCAGCGGACGTCGGAGGGCTGCGCCACGCCGGACGACGACCCCTCGCGCCCCGGCGGCACGAACCGGTACCCCACGTTGCGCACCGTGCCGATCTGGTGCTCGAACTCCGGCCCGAGCTTGGCCCGCAGCCGCCGCACGTGGACGTCGACCGTGCGCGTGCCGCCGTAGTAGTCGTAGCCCCAGACCTCCTGCAGCAGCTGGGCCCGCGTGAAGACGCGCCCGGGGTGCTGCGCGAGGTACTTCAGCAGCTCGAACTCCTTGTACGTGAGGTCGAGCGCCCGGCCGCGCACCCGCGCCGTGTAGCTGGTCTCGTCGATGACGACGTCGCCGGCGACGATCTCGGGGGCCAGCGGCTCGTCGTCCGCACCCAGGAGGGCTCGGCCCATCGCGAGCCGCACGCGCGCCTCGACCTCCGCGGGTCCGCACGTGCTGAGCAGCACGTCGTCGACGCCCCAGTCGGCGCTCACGGCCGCCAGGCCGCCTTCGGTGAGCACCAGCACGACGGGCACCGAGACGCCGGTGGTGCGCATGAGCCGGCACAGAGAGCGCGCGTGGGCCAGCTCGCGCCGCCCGTCGACGAGCACGACGTCGGCCGGTGGGGTCTCGACGAGCGCGGACGCCTCAGCCGGCAGCACCCGCACCTGGTGGGCGAGCAGGGCGAGGGCCGGTACGACCTCGCTGCTGGGTGCGAGGTCGTTGGTGAGCAGCAGCAGTCTCGCCACGGGCTGTCCCTCCTTCCGGTGCGGGACGGGCCGGGAGGCGCAGGCGGTACGTCGGCGCTGGCCGACCCGTCGGGTCGGGCGCCGCTGGCCGACTCCGGCAGAATAGGGCACGGCGTCACGCGCCGTCTCAGGTCGTGGCGTGACGTCCCGCAGCCTGAGACCCGTCCCCCCGAAGGAGCGCCCCGTGGCCGAGGTGACCGTCCGCTACTGGGCCGGTGCCCGCGAGGCCGCGGGGGTCGACGAGGAGCGCCTCGGCGCCGACACGGTGTCGCAGGTGCTCCAGGTCCTCGCGGCCCGCGGCGGCCGCCTCGCTGAGGTGCTCGCCCGCAGCTCGGTGCTCGTCGACGGCCGCGTGGTGCGGGACGACGCCCCCGACCTCCCGCTCGACGACGGCCAGACCGTCGAGGTGCTGCCGCCCTTCGCCGGCGGCTGAGGCCGCACCCGGCGCCGGGGCCTCGACGGCTCGGGCCGGTCGAGCGCACCTGGCAAGATGGCCCGGGTGACCGACTCGCCCGCCGCCCCCGAGCCCTCGCGGCCCGTCGGTGAGGCGACGGTCGTGGTGCCGGCTCTGCCCGCTGCGCCGCGTGGCGCGGTCACCGTCTGGACCACCGGCATGAGCGCCGCGCTCGTCGCCCTGCTGGTGCTGGCCTCGTTCGCGGGGCCCTGGTTCGCGGCGGCGGCGGTGGCCCTCGCAGCGGGCGCCATGGCGTGGGGCTGGCCCGACCTGCTCGACCTGCCGAGCCCCCGGGGCACGAGGGCGGTCGTGGCCCTGGCCGGCACTGGCTGCGCCGTCGCCGTGGCGGCGACCCCCGACGAGCCACGGCTGCGCTGGCTGGCGCTCGCCGTGGCCCTCGGCGTGCTCGCCGGGTTCGTGCACCAGCTGGCCCGGCGCGACGCGCGCCCCCGTCTCGTCGAGTCGGTGACGGGCTCGGTCACCGGGATCGCCGTGCTCGCCTCGCTGAGCGCGCTGGTCGCGCTGCCCGGCACCGCGGTGACGGCCACGGGCGTCGTCGTCTGGGGGGCCGGTGTCGTGGCGGCGCTGGCCGCCGTCCTGCTGCCGTGGCCGGGACGGCTGTCGTACCCCGTCGGCGTGGCGGCCGGTGCGCTGGTGGCCGCGCTGCTGGGCGGGGTGTTCGCCCAGGAGAGCGTGCTGGTCGGCCTGGCCACCGGGCTGGTGTCAGCCGCGACGGCGCTGCTCCTGCACCGCACGCTGGCGGTCATGCCCGCCGCGGCGCGGGCGCCGGGCTGGGTGGCGCTCGCCGTCGCGCCCCTGGCGTCGTCCGGCGCCGCCGCGTACGTGCTGCTGCGCCTGCTGGTGGGCTGACGGCGCTGAGGCCCCGGCGCCGCTACCTCGTGCGTGCGGGGTTGTTCGCCAGGTAGCCGGCCAGGTCGTCGTCGTGCAGGGCCTTCGACAGCTCCTGCATGCGCCCGGTGTCGAGGACGTCGATCGAGGCCCCCGCGGGGCTGCGGCCGAAGCCGGTGATCGGCGCCTGCACGAAGACGATGTCGTCGCCGCGCAGGTTGCGCATGGAGATCGCGGTGGAGCGCAGCTCGCCCTGGTCGAGCGTGCCGTCGACCGTGAGGCTGCTCGCACCGGCCTTCATGAGGTCCATGAGCTTGGCGGGGTCGGTGGCGACGTCCTTGCTGACGCCCTTGAGCAGGATGCCCTTCACGACCTGCTGCTGGCGCTCGACCCGGTCGAGGTCACCGCCGGGCAGGCCGTGGCGCTGGCGCACGAAGGCGAGCGCCTCGTCGCCCTGCACCGTGATGTTGCCCTTGGGGAAGGTGTACGGCGGCACGGTGGAGGCGTACCGGTTGTCGACGCTGACCCCGCCGACCAGGGTCGTGAGCTGGCGCATGCCCTCGAAGTTGATCACCGCGACGTGGTCGATCCGCGTGTCGGTGAGCTGCTCCAGCGTCGAGACCAGCAGCGGTGTGCCGCCGAAGGCGAACGCGGCGTTGATCTTGTTCTTACCGTGGCCGGGGATGTCGACGTAGAGGTCACGGGGGAAGGCGACCAGGTAGATCTTGTCGCGCTTGGCGGTCACGTGCGCGACCATGATCGTGTCCGACCGCTGGCCCGTGATCTTCGACGTTCCCTCGCCCGCGCGGCTGTCGGACCCGATGAGCAGGTAGTTGAGCGCGCCGGCGCCCGGGCCGTCCTGCGGCTTGGCCGGCCGGTCGGTCAGGCCCTGCATCAGCGAGGAGTCGCGGTGGATGTTCGAGGCCACCGCGCGGTCGAGCATGAAGAGGTAGCCGGCGACCGCGACGAGGATGAGCAGCAGCACCACCCCGATGCTGATGAGCGCGATGCGCAGCGTGCGGTGGCGGGGCGTGCGGGGGCCGACGTCGTTCGGCACGGGCTCGGTCTGGGTCGCGGACACCCATCGAGGATAGGTGGTCACGCGGTGTGAGCGGCCCATCTGCGCGAAGCGGGACGAACCTCTTCACACGATCAGTACACGAGGGCCTGGGCGCTCTCGGCCAGCACCTCCTCGACGAAGACCGCCGCGCCCGCGACGCGCACGCCGTCGACCAGGTCGGCGGCCACGAGGTCCCGCCGGACGGCGCACTGGCTGCACACCGTGACCTGGCCACCGGCGAGCAGGGCCGCCAGCAGGTCGGCGAGCGGGGCGCTGTGCGGCAGCGTGAGCTGAGCGGCCCGGCCGGGGAGCGCGAGCCAGGTCGCCTCCCCGGTCAGCCACAGGCTGACGTCGGCCCCGGCGGCAAGCGCCGTGGCCGCCACCGTGAAGCCCTGCGTACAGCGCTCGGCGTCGTCCGCGCCGGCCGTGACCTTCACCACGAGGGAACGTGCCATGGTGGCCACCGTAGCGACGGCCGGTAGCATCGCCGCCGTGAGCGCTCTGGAGATCGTCTACACGTCCGTGCTGGTTGCCACGTCCGTGGTGATCGGCTGGTTCGCGGTGTTCGTGGTCTACCGGCTGTTCCGCGGCCAGCGCTGAGTCTGGGGATCTGAGTCGTGGAGATCACCCCTGACCTGCCGGCGCCGCTGGTGCCCCTCGCCTGGCTGATCGGTCGCTGGCAGGGCGCGGGCGTCGTCGGCTACCCGACGATCGAGTCGGCGAACTTCGGCCAGGAGGTGGAGTTCCGCCACGACGGCCGGCCGTTCCTGCACTACCGCAGCCAGGCCTGGGCGCTGGACGACGAGGGCAACCGCGTGCGCCCGCTCGCCACCGAGGTCGGGTTCTGGCGCCCCGGTGAGAACGGCGACCTCGAGGTGCTGCTCACGCACCCCACGGGGTTCGTCGAGATCTACGTCGGCTCGATCGACGGCCCCCGCGTCAACCTGCAGACCGACCTCGTGGCCCGCACGCCGACGGCCAAGGAGTACACCGCCGCGACGCGCATGTACGGCCTGGTCGAGAGCGACCTGATGTGGGTGATGGACATGGCCGCGGTGGGTCAGCCCATGCAGTCGCACGCCTCCGCCCAGCTCAAGCGCGTGGAATGAGTGACGCACCACGGACGCTGACCTGGGTATGAGCCTCGACACCCTCGCGAGCCCGCTGCTGACCCGACCCGGTGCGGTGCAGGCCGACGGTGTCGACGCCGGCGTCGCCTGGCACTACGGCGACCCCACCCGTGAGCAGCGGCTGCTCGAGGAGGGTCTGGCCGTCGTCGACCTCTCGCACCGCGCGGTGGTCTCGGTCTCCGGCCCCGACCGCTTGTCGTGGCTGCACTCGATCACCAGCCAGCACCTCACCAACCTGGCACCGCGGACGTCGACCGAGGCGCTGATCCTGAGCCCCAAGGGGCACGTCGAGCACGCGCTGCACGTGGTCGACGACGGCGAGACCACCTGGATCACCGCTGAGCCGGGCACCGCCGACGCGCTCATCACGTGGCTGCGCAGCATGCAGTTCATGCTGCGTGTGGAGGTCACCGACCGCTCGGCGGAGCTCGCGGTGCTCGGTGAGCCGATCGGGCGCGAGAGCGCGGACGGCGAGCCGGTGGCCTGGCGTGACCCGTGGCCGCAGGTGGCGCCCGGCAGCGTGTCGTACGCGGCGGTCGACGACGCCGACCACCCGGCGTCGGGGCGGGCGTGGCGCGAGCTGCTCGTGCCGCGCGGGCAGCTGGAGCAGGCCGTCGGTGAGCGCCCCCTGGCCGGCACCTGGGCCGGCGAGGCGCTGCGTGTGGCGGCCTGGCGCCCGCGGCTGGGCTTCGAGACCGACCACCGCACCATCCCGCACGAGGTCGACTGGCTGCGCACGGCGGTGCACCTGCGCAAGGGCTGCTACCGCGGCCAGGAGACGGTGGCCCGTGTGCACAACCTGGGCCGTCCGCCGCGGCGGCTGGTGATGCTGCACCTCGACGGCTCGGCGCACCACCTGCCGGTGTCCGGTACCGACGTCGAGCTCGACGGACGCCGGATCGGCCAGATCACGACGTCGGCGCGCCACCACGAGCTGGGTCCGGTGGCCCTCGCCCTGGTGAAGCGCAACACCGCCCCCGACGCCGTCCTGCTGGTCGACGGCGTGAGCGCGGCCCAGGAGATCGTCGTCGCGCCCTGATGGCAGGATGTCGGCCATGCCCGGCACCTTGATCACCGTCGCCCCCACCGGCGCCGAGACCGCCAAGTCCGACGTTCCCCAGCTGCCCACCACGCTGGAGGAGCTGGTGGCCGAGGCCAAGGCCTGCGAGGCCGCCGGGGCGGCCCTGATCCACGTGCACATCCGCGACGATGCGCACCAGCCGACGCTCGACCCGCAGCGGCTGCGCGACACCGTGCAGGCCCTGCGCGAGCAGACTGACCTGATCGTGCAGCTGTCGACCGGTGGCAGCGTGCACGACCCGCTCGAGTCGCGGCTGAAGGTGCTCGACGCCGAGCCCGACTCGTGCTCGCTCACCTGCGGCACCACCAACTTCGGTGACGACGTCTTCCTCAACCCCTACCCGTTCATGGGCCAGCTGTACCAGCAGGCGCAGGAGCGCGAGGTCGTGCCCGAGTTCGAGCTGTTCGACCTCGGCCACGTCGCCGCCCTGCGCCGCCTGATCGACACCTACGGCCTGCCCTACGGCGGCAAGGTGCACGTCGACTTCGTCACCGGCGTGCCCGGTGGCATGCCCGGCACCGTCGAGGCGCTGGTGGCCGGCGTGCAGATGCTGCCGCCGCAGGTCACGTCGTGGTCGGCGACCGGCATCGGCCGCACGCACCTGCCGATCGCGGCGGCAGCGCTCGCGATGGGCGGCCACCTGCGGGTGGGCATGGAGGACAACCTCGTCTTCGCCAAGGGCCGCCCGGTGCGCGACAACGCCGAGCTCGTCGAGCGCGCGACGCAGCTGGCGACGCTGATGCAGAGACCGCCCCTCGGCACCGACGAAGCGCGTAGCCTGCTCGCTGTGCGCGACCGCCGCGCACCGAGCCAGTCGAGCTGAGGATCCATGACGACGCAGTCGCACGAGGGTGGACGCCGGCCGATCGACCGCGTCCTCGCACCGTCCTTCGCCCAGGGTCTGGCCGATCTGCCGCTCGAGGAGCTGCGCGAGCGGCGCGCGCTGGCGGAGCAGGAGGAGGCCGACCTCAGCTACGCCCGCCGCCTGCTGCAGGGACGCATGGACCTCCTGCGCGCCGAGCAGCAGAGCCGGGCCGGCGAGGGCTCGGTGCCGGCCGGTAGCCGGTCGGACGAGGAGCTGGCCCGCGACCTCGCGAACGTGCTGGCCGACGGCCCGCGCAGCGACCACGGGCTGGGCCGCCACCTCACGGCCGAGCCGAGCCGGGTGGGCGAGCACCGCCGGGCGGCCGAGAAGGCCGTCGACGACGTGCGGGCCAGCGACCCGACGTCCCTGGACGACGCGGGCCTGGCCCACGCCCTCGAGCAGCTGGCCGCGCTGGAGTCGTCGGTGAGCGAGTCGCGCCACCGGGTGCAGGGTGTGATGGACCTGCTCACCACCGAAGTCGGCCGCCGCTACCGCGAGGGTGAGACGAGCGTCGAGGACGTCCTCGCCGCCGAGTGACCTGCGTGGGTCATAGGCCCAGGTGGAGTCGGAGCGTGTCGTCGAGGTGGTCGATGAGTGCTGGCGGCAGCACGCCGACGGCTGACCCGAGGCGGCGGACGTCAATGCTGCGGACCTGCTCGGTCTGCGCCTTGGAGTCCTGGCGCAACCCGGACTGCGGTGCCGGAACGAGGACCTGGAAGGCGAACACTCGCTCGACGTTGGACGTCAGTGGAACGACGGTGACAACTCCGTGCCCTCGGGCGGCGGCCGCCGCGTTCGCGCCGTTGTTGCTGACGATGACCACAGGTCGGACGTCGTCTGCCTCGCTCCCGCGAGCTGGTTCCAGGTCGGCGTAGCGGATTTCGCCTCGCCTCATCGTGCGCCGAGGCCGTCGGCCGTCGTGGCCTCCCACGCCTGAGCGTCACCAGACTGACCCCACTCGTCGAAGGCAGCCGCGTAGTCGCTTTGCAGCCGCGTTGACCGAAGGACCGCGATGGCGTCGTGTACGGCAGCCGAGCGCGACGGCCGCCGCTGCTCGTGCGCATAGGTGTCGAGGAACTCGATGTCCTCCAGGGGGAGGCTGATGCTCACCTTCATACTCCGATGCTACCCACAGTCCTACTTCTGTACTACCGACGTCTGCCCTGTGAGGGGGCTCACGGCTGCGTGGCTTGCATCTGCTAACTGCAGCAAGCACAGTAGTTAGCGTGAGTTCGATCAAGGACGACCTCGCCGACCTGGGCGGCTTCCTCAAGGAGCAGCGGCACAGCGCCAAGCTGTCGCTGCGCCAGCTCGCCGAGGTGGCAGGCGTCAGCAACCCGTACCTCAGCCAGATCGAGCGCGGGTTGAAGAAGCCGAGCGCCGAGATCCTGCAGTCGCTGGCCAAGGGCCTGCGGATCAGCGCCGAGTCGCTGTACGTGCGGGCCGGGATCCTCGAGGAGCAGGACGCCGGACAGGTCGAGGTGAAGGCCGCGATCCTCAGTGACGTCGGCCTCAGCGAGCGCCAGAAGCGCGTGCTGCTCGACATCTACGCGTCGTTCTGCGCCGAGAACGCCCGCGTCGAGGAGCCGCCAGCGGCCCCTCGTGCGCCCACCAAGAGGGCCGCGCAGAAGACGGCCACGCAGAAGACGGCCACGCAGAAGACGGCCAAGAAGGCCGCCAAGAAGGCCGCGAAGAAGGCGGCCCCCACGACTCGGTCGGCCCCCGCGTCGACCGCGCGGACCACCCGCACGAGCACCCGAAGGAGCACCTCATGACCCTCGTCAACGACATCCGCAAGACGGTCACCGACCGCACGCCGGTGATGGCCCTCGTCGGCGCCACCGACTTCGTGGTCGAGAAGGCTCGCGACGCCCGGGCCCGCGGCGCGCAGCTGCGCGTCGACGTCACCCGGCTCAACCTCGACGTCAAGGCGCTGCAGGGCCAGGCCCAGCAGGTGCCGGTCGCGGCCCTCAACAAGACGATCGAGCTCGCCGGCAAGGCCGAGGAGGCCTACGAGGACCTCGCCGCTCGCGGTGAGAAGCTCGTCGACCGCATCGCGCGCCAGAAGGCCACGCAGGACCTCATCGCCCAGGGCAAGGTCACGCTGTCGCGGGGCAAGGCGGCCGTCACCACCGTCCGCAAGGCGGCCGGCGACACCCGCACCGCCGCCAAGGCCACGGTGACCACGGCGAAGCGCGAGACCAGCGAGGTCGTCGCCGACACCCAGAAGTCGGTGGCCAAGCGCACCACCGGCACCAAGTCGGCCGCCAAGCGCACGGCCACCACCGCCAAGAAGCGCACGACCCGCGCGAAGAGCACGGCGAAGGCCACGGCCACCAGCGCGCGCAAGACGGCCGAGGCCGCCGTCAAGGCCACCGAGGCTGCGGCTGACAAGGTCGGCGACTGACCTCACGCGCTCACGACGCAGGGGACGGACCGCACGACGGGCCGTCCCCTGCGCCGTGCTGGCCTAGACTCGGCACATGTTCGCCCTCGGGTCGGCACAGGCCCTCGTCTTCTTCGCGCTGGGCGTGCTGGCGTTCGTCGTCCAGCTCGTCGCTCTCATCGACGGCGCCCGTCGGCGCGCTGACGCCTACGTCGCCGCGGGCAAGATGACCAAGCAGCGGTGGCTCATCATCCTGGGGGTGGCCGCCGCCATCGGCTTCATCTCCTTCAACGGCGCCTTCCTGAGCCCGCTGAACTTCCTGAACCTCGTGGCCTTCGTGGCGGCCGCGGTGTACCTCGTCGACGTCCGCCCCGCGCTCAACCAGGTGCAGGGTGGCGGTCGGGGCGGCTCGACCGGCCCGTACGGTCCGTGGTGAGGCCGGCGGACGGCGCGCAGCCGGAGCCCGGCGACCCGCGGGCGGCGTTCTTCGTCGCCGAGCGGCCCTGGGGCCAGTTCCAGCAGTTCGTGTCGAACCAGCGGGTCACGGTGAAGATCATCACCGTCGAGCCCGGCCACCGGCTGAGCCTGCAGAAGCACGGCCACCGCGGCGAGTTCTGGCACGTGCTCGACGTGCCGATCGACGTCACCGTCGACGGCGAGTCGTGGACGGCGCAGCCGGGCGACGACGTCTGGGTGCCGTGCGGCGCAGTGCACCGCATGGCCAACCGGGGCGACAGCGCGGGCCGACTGCTCGAGATCGCGTTCGGTGACTTCGACGAGGCCGACATCGAGCGACTCGAGGACGACTACACCCGCTGAGCCGAGGCCGCGTACCGCGTCAGTCCTCAAGCGCCGCCCCGCACGAGACGAAGATCAACTCGTGCAGGGCCTCGTGCGCCGGTTGGCCGCGGTGTTGGACGTCACCGACACCGCCGCTGCCGCACGGCTCGGTATCGCGGTGCTCAGCTTCGAGGGCGCCCTCGTCGCGGCGACCGGCTGGTGGCTCCACGCCAGCGCAGGTGCGGCCCGGGTACCGCTCGCCGTCGGCTTCGGCCTGGCGGCCTGCGGCCTCGGTGCGGCGTTCCTGCCCTGGCATCGGTGGCAGCGCCGCAGCGTCGCGGTGCTGCCCCTCGTCGCCATCTCCCTGCTCGCGTGCTTGGCGTTCGGGCCCCCGGGGGCGGCTGGGCCGTACGTCGGCCTGCTGGCCCTGTGGTTCCTGTTCGCCGGCCTGGCCACGCCACCCGGCACGTCGCTCACGCTGCTCCTGCCGGCGGTGTCGGCGTACCTGCTCATGCTCGGTGCCCTCGACTCCCGTCACCTCGTGCGCGGCGTCCTCGCAGGATGCACCTGGGTCGTGATCGCCGAGGCGCTCGCCACGCGCACGGCGTTCAGCAGCGGCCGCACCGCAGCTCTCGTGCGGCAGGCCGAGACCGATGCGCTCACCGGGCTGCTGAACCGGCGCGGCCTCGACACGGCCCTCGCCGACGCCGCACCGGGCGACGCGGTGGTCGTGGTGGACCTCGACCACTTCAAGCTCGTCAACGACCGGCACGGCCACGCGTACGGCGACACGGTGCTCATCGACTTCGCGCGCGACCTCGGCCGCGTGGTGCGGGCGAGCGACGTCGTGGCCCGCCTTGGCGGCGAGGAGTTCGTGCTGGTGCTGCGCCACGCGACGTCCCCCGTGGTGGCGTCAACGGTGCTGCAGCGCCTGCGCGAGTGCTGGCACACCAGCGGTCACGACGTCACGTGGTCGGCAGGGGTCGCGACCCGGACGCCGGACGACGACCCCTACGACACCCTGCGGCGGGCCGACGGCGCCCTCTACGCCGCGAAGGCCGCCGGGCGCAACCGAGTCGTCACCGCTGTCGGGCCTGACGGCGCAGCGGCGGTGCCACCCGGTCGGGGGATTGAAACACCGCTCAAGGCCGCAACCGGTTGAGACGACAACCTTTTCGTGAGCAGCATCAGGCAGCGGGTCGCCACGGTCGTCGACGTGCGTTCCACCACGGACGCCGCCCTCCTCGGGCGCTGGCTGCTGGTGCTGCAGGGCCTCATCATCGGCCTGTCGGGCTGGTGGGTGAACGACGAGGACGGCGTCCCCTGGGTCGTGTTCGGCGCCGCCGTCGCCACGGTGGCCATCGGCCTGCTGAGCGCTGCGCTGCCGTGGCACCGCTGGGGCCGCTGGACCACCGCCGCCTTCCCCCACGCCGCGATGGTGGTGCTCATCGCGCTGGGTGTCGGTGCGCCGTCCGCCGCTCCGGCCTACGTCAGCCTGCTCACCCTGTGGTTCATGTACGTCGGCGTCGTCGCCCCCGTGCACACGGGGCTGAAGACGCTGCCCACGGCCATGGTCACGTTCCTGGCGATGCAGCGGCACGTCGGGCCCGAGCAGGTGGTGCGTCTCGTGCTGGCGGCGCTGATCTGGGTCGTGCTCTCCGACGTGCTGGCGCTGCGTGCGGCCGCCAACCTCGACCGGGCGAACGACCTGCTGCAGCAGGCCGAGACCGATGCCCTCACGGGCCTGCCCAACCGGCGGGCGCTCGAGACGACCCTCACCACGCTGAGCCCCGGAGACGTCGTCCTGGTGCTCGACCTCGACCACTTCAAGCAGGTCAACGACACCGGCGGCCACGACTACGGCGACCAGGTGCTGGTCGACTTCGCGGCCACGCTGCTCGCCGTCGTGCGCGGCCGCGACCAGGTGGCGCGCTACGGCGGCGAGGAGTTCGTGCTCGTGCTGCCACAGGACAACGGCCTCGGCCTCGGCGCCGCGTCGGTCACCGCCCGGCTGCGCCAGCGGTGGTCCGAGCGCTACCCGCACATCACCTGGTCGGGCGGCGCGAGCTGCCACCAGGAGGGGGCCGACCCGCACCTCACCCTCCGCGACGCCGACCGCGCGCTCTACCGGGCCAAGGAGGCCGGACGTGACCGGGTGCTCACCAGCGGCTGCGACGACGTCCTGCACGGGCTGCAACCTGCGGCCGTCGCAGTCCTGTAGCCGCCGCATCTCTGTGCCGATACATCTGATGTGCCAGCCATGAGCCGCGCCCGCGGGCCCCTCATCGCGCTGACCGGCGCCCTGCTGGCGACGCTCAGCGTGCTCGCCGTGTCGTGGGGACCGGTGCTGTCCGTCGTCGTGCGGTCGGGCACCGCCCTGGCGGCCGCCGTGGCCCTGCTCGTCGCCGCCCAGCGACGGGACGGGCTCACCGCCTCCAAGCGGCTGCTCGGCGTCGGGCTCCTGGCCGGCGGGGTCGCGGCCACGCTGCCCGTGATCCTCACCGGCCACCCGGCCGACCCGTCGAGCCCCCTGCAGCTGCTCGGCCTGTCGTACGCGCCCTTCGCGGTGGCCTGCGTCGTCGTCGTGCCCACCTACCGCGGCCTGCGCGTGGGGGCGCTGGCCGAGGGCGTCACCGCTGCCGCCGCGCTGTGGTACCTCTCGCTGCAGCTGCGCTTCCACGTCGGCAGGGGCGCGGACGGCGACCTCGTCGGCGCGTCGTACGCCATCGTCGGCGCCTTCATGCTCGCGGCGATCGTCTCGGTGTACCCGCGCGCGGTGCGGCACGCCCGCGCGTTCTTGCGCCGTGGGGGCCTGGGTCTGGCGCTGCTGCTGGTCTCCGACTCCGCCTACGCCGTCGCCGTGGCGGGCGAAAGCTACGACCGCACCGGCTGGATCGCCCAGCTCTACCAGCTCGGGCTCGTGGCGGTGCTCAGCACCGCGTTCGTGCGCGGTAGCCGCGACGTCGTCCACGCCGACGCCGAGACGCCCGCCGACCTGCGCGGCGGCACGATGCTGAGCGACCTCGTCGTGCCCTACGGCCCGCTCGCGGTGGCCCTGCTCGTGGCGGGCTGGACCTTCCTCAGCGGTGAGGACTTCCGCCGCGCCGACATGCTCCCGATCCTGCTCGCCGGGCTCGGCATGCTCGCCCGGCAGGCTGCCGCGGCCCACGACCACCACCAGCTCGTCGCCGAGCTCGAGGCCCGGGAGCGCACCGCGCGCGCCGAGACGCTGCTCGACCCGCTCACCGGCCTGGCCAACCGGCGCGGGTTCCTGCAGTTCCTGGGCCAGGCCCTCACCGACGTCACCGCGCACCCCGTCGGGGTGGCGATGGTCGACCTCAACGACTTCAAGGACGTCAACGACACGCACGGCCACGAGACCGGCGACCGGCTGCTGCAGGAGTGCGCGCGCCGTCTGCTCGCCGCCATGCCGGCCGACGGGGTCGTCGCGCGGCTCGGCGGCGACGAGTTCGCCATCTGCCAGAAGGGCGCGCGTGGTGGAGGCGAGCCGCTCGCCCAGATGGTGGTCGACGCCTTCGACGGCTCGTTCGTCATCGGACGCCGTGAGTTCAGCGTGCGCCCCAGCGTGGGCGTGGTGCTCGACGAGCGGGCACCGGGGCGCTCCGAGGCCCGCGACGGCGAGCACCTGCTCGCGCACGCCGACGTCGCGATGTACCAGGCCAAGGCCGACAAGGACGTGCAGCACGCACCCGCCGTGGTGCTCACCGGCGCTGAGCGAACCCGCGCCGCCTCGGTGATCCGGCTGCGCGAGGAGATCGCGACCCGCGACCTGGCCGAGTTCCACCTGCTGTACCAGCCCGTCGTCGACCTGCGCACCGGCGTCCTGCGCGGCGTCGAGGCCCTGCTGCGCTGGCGCCACCCCGATCTCGGCGAGATCAGCCCGGTGCAGTTCATCCCCATGGCCGAGCAGGTCGGCGCCATGGGCCGGCTCGGCACGCACGTGCTGCATACCTCGTTGGCCCAGCTGGCGGCCTGGGCCGAGGTCGCGCCCGACGTGCGGCTCGGCCTCGGTGTCAACCTCTCGGCCCGTCAGCTCGGCGACCCGGCTCTGCCGTTGATCGTGCGAGAGGCGCTGCGCCGCAACGAGATCACGCCCGACCAGCTCGTGCTGGAGATCACCGAGAGCGCGCTGATGGAGGACCTCGAGACGGCGGCCGGGCTCGTCGAGAAGCTCCGCGCCGACGGCGTCTCGGTCGCGATTGACGACTACGGCACCGGCTACTCCTCGCTGCGGTACCTGCGGCGCTTCGCCGCCGACGTCCTCAAGATCGACCGCGAGTTCGTGGGCGCGCTCGTCGACGACGCCCGCACGGCCGTGCTCGTGCGGTCGGTGATCGACGTCGCCGCGGGCCTCGACCTGCAGACCATCGCCGAGGGCATCGAGACCGTCGAGCAGCTGCGCGCGTGCCAGCAGCAGGGCGCCGAGCTCGGCCAGGGGTACCTCTTCAGCCGGCCCGTCGAGGCCGAGGAGATCACCCGGATGCTGCTGTCGGGCAGGGTCTTCGAGGTGGTCACCGAGGCCGAGCTCGCTGCACCGGGAGCGTCCCACTAGGGTCCACGACATGGCTGTCGTGCCCGTCGCTGAGGTGGTCCGGTCAGGCTTCGTCGAGTCCGTGCACCACGGCAGCGCCGTCGTGCTCGACCCCGACGGGCACGTGATCGCTGCGGTCGGTGACGTCGCCGCGCCGATGTTCGCGCGGTCGTCGAACAAGCTCGCCCAGGCGGCCGCGATGGTGAGCGCGGGCCTCGACCTCGACGGCGAGCTGCTGGCCCTCGCGGCCGCCAGCCACTCCGGCGAGAGCTTCCACCTCGAGGCGGTGCAGCGGGTGCTGGCGCACGCCGGGCTCGACGAGAGCGCGCTCCAGAACACCCCCGACCTGCCGTACGACGCGCAGGAGCGCACGGCCTGGATCGCGGCCGGTCGCGAGAAGTCGTCGCTCGCGCAGAACTGCTCGGGCAAGCACGCCGCGATGCTCGCGACCTGCGTGGCCGCCGGCTGGGACCTCGACACCTACCGCGACCCCGACCACCCGCTGCAGGTCGCCATCGCCGCCACCCTCGGCCGGCTCGGCGGCGAGCCCGTCAGCGCCACGGGCATCGACGGCTGCGGCGCCCCGGTGATGGCCATCTCGCTCACCGCGCTGGCCCGTTCGTTCGCCGCCCTCGCCGTGGCGCCGCGGGATACGCCGGAGGGGAAGGTGGCGTCCGCCGTCCGCGCGCACCCTGAGTACGTCGGCGGCACCCGGCGCGACGTCACGCGGCTCATGCAGTCGGTGCCGGGTCTCATCGCCAAGGACGGCGCCGAGGCGGTGTACGCGGCAGCGCTGCCGTCCGGGCACTCCGCGGCCGTGAAGATCGCGGACGGCGGTGAGCGGGCGCGGCCCGTGGTGATGCGGCAGGCGCTGCTGGCCCTCGGCGTCGAGCCGTCGTCGATCGAGTTCCTGGCCGAAGCGCCGGTGCTCGGGCACGGTGAGCCCGTGGGCGCCGTCCGGGCCCTCCCCCTGACCTGATCGACACCGTAGGGTCGCCCTCATGGCGGTCGAAGTGGTGTTCGAGACGCACGCGACCACCGTCGACAACGAGCAGGGTCGAGCCACGGGGTGGCTGCCGGGCGAGCTGTCGGAGGAGGGCCGCGAGCAGGCGCGCGAGCTCGGCGACCGCCGCCGCGACGACGGGCTCGCTGCCGTGTTCGCGTCCGACCTGGCCCGCGCGGTCGAGACGGCCTCCATCGCCTTCACGGGCTCGTCGGTGCCCGTGCTGCTCGACTGGCGGCTGCGCGAGTGCGACTACGGGGCGCACAATGGCATGCCGGTGCCCGAGCTGCATGCGAGGCGGGCCGGGCACCTTGACGAGCCATACCCGGGTGGCGAGAGCTGGCGGCAGGCCGTGACGCGTGTCGGGCGCTGCCTGGACGACCTCGCGCTGCGCTGGCAGGGGCAACGCGTGCTGGTCGTCGGGCACGTCGCCACGCGGTGGGCGCTCGACCACCTGGTCGACGGCGTCCCGTTGGAGCGCCTGGCTGCGGAAGACTTCCAGTGGCAGGAGGGCTGGGAGTACCAGGTCGGCTAGCGAAGGAGCGGCAGTGCGTGCGGTCGTGCAGAGAGTCAGCCGAGCCGGTGTGCAGGTCGACGGCGAGGTGGTGGGCGCCGTCGAGCGGCCGGGACTGCTCGTGTTCGTCGGTGTGACGCACGGCGACGGCCCGGCGCAGGTGGCCGCGATCGCCGGCAAGATCGCCGACCTGCGGATCATGGACGACGAGCGCTCGGCCGTCGACCTCGGGGCGCCCGTGCTCGTCGTCAGCCAGTTCACCCTCTACGCCGACACGCGCAAGGGCCGGCGCCCGTCGTGGTCGGCGGCAGCGCCCGGGCCGGTGGCCGAGCCGATCGTCGCCGACGTCGTCGCGGCCCTGCAGGCGCGCGGGCTCGAGGTCAGCACCGGACGCTTCGGCGCGCACATGCAGGTCGAGCTGGTGAACGACGGTCCGGTCACCATCCTCCTCGAGGCCTGACC
Source organism: Angustibacter sp. (assembly GCA_051960055.1). Classification (GTDB taxonomy): domain Bacteria; phylum Actinomycetota; class Actinomycetes; order Actinomycetales; family Angustibacteraceae; genus Angustibacter. The sequence continues at coordinate 22,461 of JBQCES010000077.1, forward strand.
TGCGCCCCGAGCCCGCACTTCTCCGAAGAATCGGGGTCCAGGCGCCCTGAGAACCCCGAGTCCTTGAAGAGGTGCGAGAGGGGTCAGGCGGAGACGACGCGGTCGCGGCCGGCCCGCTTGGCGGCGTACAGGCAGCGGTCGGCCTCGGCGAGCAGCGCGGTGTACGGCAGGGCGCCGGCGAACGTCGTCGCGACGCCGATGCTCACCGTGACCGGCAGGTCGCCGACGACGTCGCGCCAGCCGTGCTCCCGGACGACGCGCCGCAGGGTCTCGCACCGCCGCGCCGCCTGCTCGGTGTCGAAGCCGGGCAGCACGACGAGGAACTCCTCGCCGCCGAGCCGGGCGGCGAACCCGTCGTCGCCCGCTCCGCTCTGCAGCAGGGGCGCGAGCCGGCGCAGCACCTCGTCGCCCGTGTCGTGCGACAGCTGGTCGTTGACGGCCTTGAAGTGGTCGAGATCGAGGATCGCGACCGACAGGAACGTCGCGTGCGTGCGCGAGCGGCTGAGCAGCGACGGCACGCGGTCGTCGACGTACCGGCGGTTGTACAGCCCGGTCAGCGGGTCGCGCAGCGACATCTCGCGGAAGCGCTTGCTGCTGCGCACGGCCTCCTCGGTCTCGAACACCGTCGCGAGGATGCGCGCCCGCGCGTCGCGCTCGGACGAGAAGATCGCCTGGCTGGCCGCGTGGAACTCACGGTGCTGCTCGTACGCGGCCCGGAAGTCCCCTTGCGCCGCAAGCACTTTGGCCTGCTCCTCCATCACGCGCACGCGCACCTCCTCGAGGTTGCGCTGCTCGCACAGCTCCGCAGACCGCGCGAGGCTGGCCGAGGCGCGGTCGGTGGCCCCGATCATCCGCTGGCACTCAGCCAGGGTGAGCAGCACCTCCGCCAGGCTGTCGGACTCGCGAGCCAACCCCTCGCCGTCCTCAGCGAGCACGGGCGCGAGCGTGCGCTCGGCCGCCTCGTAGTCGCCCATGAGCATCTGCGCGCGGGCCACGGTGTCGAGGAACGACGCGTCGAGCACCAGCCCGTGGGCCTCGCTCACGCGCTGCATCTCCCGCGCCACCCGCATCGACGCCTGCGGCTCACCGGCCCAGTACTCGATGTAGGCCAGGTTGTTGAGGGCCGCGATGCGCAACGTGGCGTCGTCGAGCTCGTCGGCGACGTCGAGCACCGTGGCGAAGCGGTCGCGGGCGGCGTCGAACGAGCCCGTGCGCGCGTACGCGAGAGCCAGGCCCATGAGGTGGTCGGCCACGAGCCGGGGCCGGGCCGTGGGGCCGAGCAGCTCGACGGCGCGCACGGCGTGCTCGAGCGCCGTGGGCATGTCGCCGATACGCGAGTAGAACGCCGAGAGCAGCCGCTCGCTGCGCGCGAGCAGGTGCTCGTCGTCCTTCTCGAGCGCCCACTCGTTGACCTGGCGGGCGATGCTGCCGGCGCCAGCGGTGTCGCCCTGGCGGCCGATGACGTCGGCGTGCACGAGGCGCGCGCGGTGCACGAGGTCGAGGTGGCCGAGGGCGTCCGCGCGCTGGGCCAGCTCGAGGGCTGGTCCGGCCGCCGCGGCCGGGTCGTCGTACGGCACCAGCTCGAGGGCGTCGAGGGCGCGCGCGATCGCCTGGCGTGCCAGGTCAGCCTCCGTACCCGAGGCGGGGTGCGCGACGTGCCCCATGCAGGCCCTATCGGCAGGTGCCGTCCCCGACCAGAGCAAATACCACCCCACTGGCCGCAGGTGAGGGTTCAGGTTCCAAGATCGACGGTCGAAACAGCTCATATGCCGCTGTCGACGACGCCTGCCCGCGCCACCCGCCGTCCGTTCCGGAGCCGTCCGGCTCGCCGCACCGTCGTGGCGCTGGCCGCGGCCGCCGGCTGCCTCGCTCCGCTGGCCGTCGCCGCACCGTCGTCCGGTGCCGTGCGCCCGGCCACCACCGTGCGGACGACGGCCCTGGCCACCGCCTACCAGCCGACCGCGGCCGACCGGCGCATCGCGGTGCGACTGACGTCGCGCGCCACCACGAAGGCCTTCGGCCGTTCCTTCAGCGGCACGGTCATCGACGTGGCGAGCCAGCGCGTCGTCTGGTCGCGGGGCGGCTCCACCGGCCGGATGCCGGCATCGACCGCCAAGCTGGTCACGGCCACGAACGCGCTGACCGTGTTCGGCCCCGACTACCAGTTCACGACCACGGTGCGCCGCGCGGCGAACGACCCGCGGACGGTCACGCTGGTCGGTGTCGGTGACCCCAGCCTGTCGAGCGCCGACCTGCGCGCCCTGGCGCAGCAGACCGCCGCCGACTCGCGCGCGCGCAACATGTCGTGGGTGCGGGTGCGGTTCGACGACTACCGCTTCGCGCGGCCGACGCTGGCCGCCGGCTGGAAGTCCAGCTACGTGCCCGGGGACGTGCGGTGGGTCCGGGCCCTGGTGGTCGACGGGCACCACGTCTCCGACACCTCGCGCGACGCGGCGCAGGTCTTCGCCAAGTACCTCACCGCCGAGGGCATCAAGGTGAGCTCGGTCTACCGCAAGAAGGCGGTCGCTCCGGCGCCCGTGATCGCGGCGGTGAAGGGTGACCGACTGGACGCCATCGTGCGCCAGATGCTGCTCGTGAGCGACAACGACCACGCCGAGGCCCTGCACCGCATGGTGGGCCGCGCCGTGGGGCAGTACGGCACCTGGACCGGCGCCCGCGTCGCCCAGCGGGCGGTGCTCGCCCGGGAGGGCATCGTGCTGCCCACCACCGCGATGAAGGACGGCAGCGGACTGTCGCGATCCGACCGGCTGACCACCACCGAGCTCGCGCGCGTGGTCGCCAACGCCTTCGAGCCCGGCCAGGACGACCTCGCTGTGCTGCGCACCGGCGGCCTACCGCTCGCGGGCCGCACGGGCACGCTGAAGCACCGGTTCGTCGGCGCGCACGTCCGCTGCGCCGTCGGCAAGGTGGCGGCCAAGACGGGATCCCTCAGCGACACCGCGAGCCTCGCCGGATACACGATCGGCGCCGACGGCCGGGTGAAGGCGTTCGCGTTCGTGGTGAACTACCACCGGGTGGACAGCCAGCTCCGCCACAACCTGGACGTGCTCGCCACCACGGTCAACGGCTGCTACTGACCGAGGATCGCACCGGTCGGCGCCACGGCGTCCCAGGCGACACCCACCTCGCCGAGACGCCAGCGCGTCGGGCCGTCGAGCACCGGCCACCCCTGCTCGCGCACCGACCGCACGGTCGCCAGGAACCGTTGCCGCACACCGTAGCTGGCCAACGGCGACTGGCGGGCCCAGGCGTCGTCGAGGGCGCGCAGGAAGTCGTGCACCGGCTCGCCGGGCACGTTGCGGTGGATCAACGCCTTGGGCAGGCGCTCGGCCACCTGCGACGGCGCCTGGAGGCCGCGCAGCCGCAGTGACAGCGTCAGCGACACCGGTCCGTCGTCGCGCGTCACGGCGATCCACGCGGCCCGGCGTCCGACCTCGTCGCACGTGCCGTCGACCAGCACGCCGCCCGGCGCGAGCCGGTCGCGGACGGTCTGCCAGGCGCCCGCGACCTCGCTCTCGTCGTACTGCCGCAACACGTTGAAGGCGCGGACGACGTGCGGGCGCCGGCCGCGGGGTAGGGGCACCTCGAAGCCGCCGAGCGCGAACGTCAGCCCCGGGCGCGCGAGCGGCTGGGCGGCGGCCACGCGCGTGGGGTCGATCTCGAGGCCCACCACCTCGACGTCCGGGCGCACCCGGCGCAGGCGGTCGTGCAGCTCGACCGCGGTGACCGGCGTCGCGCCGTAGCCGAGGTCGACCACGAGCGGCGCCGGCGCCGACCTCCACCACCTGGCGGCCGGGCCGGCGATCCAGCGGTCGACGCGGCGCAGCCGGTTGGGGTTGGTCGTCCCCCGGGTGATCGTGCCCACCGGGCGCAGCGTGCGTGGTCCCACGAGGCACGAGGGTGACATGCTCGGTCGGTGCAGCGTGCGGTGCGGGTCGGGCTGGCGGCCGCGCTCGTGCTCGCGACGGCGCTCGGCGTGGCCCGCTGGCAGGCGCCCCGGCTGCGTGACTGGCGCGACGCCAGCGACCTCGTCCCCGGCCTGCTGCAGGTGCAGCCCGGCCTGCAGGGCGCGGTGTCGCTCGGTAACGGCGTCTACGTGCAGGTGACCGCCGACGGGCTGCTCGTGACGCGCCAGTCGACCACGGTGTTCCGCAGCGTCGTCCACGGGGCGCCGTTCACCGCGGCCCTCGGCCACCTGGAGTGGCGCGCGGACGACGACACCACCGGTGCCGGCAGCGGCTGGACCGCCCACGACGGCCCGCGCTGGCACGTGCGCGAGGTGGTCGACCACTCGCTCGGCAACGTCACGGTCACCGGCCGCGACCTGCAGCCGGCGTCGGTGCGCTACACCGGTCGGGTGTTCGCCGACGACCCGACGGGGCCGCTCTCTCGCGCTTTCACCCTCACGGTCACCCGGCGAGCCCGCGACTCGCGCGTGCTGCTCGACGTCAACGTGCCCGGCGTCGACGCCGTGGCGCTGCACTCGTTCCGCCGCAAGGGGTACGTGTTCCGCGGCGCCGGCGCCCAGCGCGGTGAGCTGCTGCTGCGTCAGGGCCGGTACCCGGTCTTCACGCGCAGCACGGACGTCGGCGCCGACCTCACGGCGTCCCTCGCGCCCGTGCCGGTGATCTTCTCCAGCGCCTCGACCGGGTTCGCCCTCGACTCACGCGCCTACGCGGTGCTCGATCTGCGCCACGGCGGCCGCGTCGACGCCACGCTGTGGCAGAGCCGGCTGCAGGCCCGGCTCTACGACGGCACGCCCGTACAGCTGGTCACCCAGCACTCGTCGGACGCCGCGCTCATGCCGCCGCTGCCGGTGTGGGCGACCAGCGGCGCGGTCGTCAGCGTGCGCGGGGGCAGCCGGCGGGTGGCCGGCACGGCGCTGCGGCTCGTGGGCGCCGACGCCGCGCTGGCCGCCGTCCTGGTGCGCGACGGCGGCGAGCGACGCCGGTACCCCGACTGGCACCGGCTGGTCGACCGGCTCGCGGCCAAGGACGTGCGCGTCCTCACCTCCGTGGCGCCGAGCCTGGCCGTGGCCCCGCGCGCCGGCGGTCCGGACGACGAGCCGCAGCTGCTCGCCACCGCCCGGGCCCACGGCTACCTCGTCACCGACCGCACGGGTCGGCCGGTGAGCGTGCGCACGCCCGATCCCGACGTCGGCTCGGTGCGCGGCGAGCTCATCGACCTCACCAACCCGCAGGCCGTGCGGTGGTACACCGACGTGCTCACCGAGCGGATGCGCCGCGAGCGGCTGTCGGGCTGGTCGGTGCTCGGCGGCGACGAGCTGCCGGACGACGTCCGGCTGGCGAACGGCGACCCCGTCACCGAGCACAACGCCTGGCCGCGCCGCTGGGCCGCCGTCACCCGGCAGGCGTGCGTGCAGGCCGGGCGCGCGGACTGCCTGCTCCTGCAGTCGACCGCCGACGAGCGCACGCCGGCGTCCGTGGGGTCGTTCGGCATCGGACGCCAGGCCGCTGACTGGAGCCGGCGCGGCCTCGGCGGCGCCCTGGCCGGCATCGTGAACGCCGGCATCTCCGGCCTGACCATCACGCACTCGGCGGTGGGCGGCTCGCGGGCGCCGTCCGGTTGGTGGGACCGCGGCGGGCGCTCGGACGAGCTGCTCGAGCGCTGGACCGAGCTCGAGGCCTTCGGGTCGCTGCTGGTCACCGACGACGGCGACCACCCCGCCGACCTGGCCCAGGTGTGGGACTCGCCCGACCGCCTGGCCGCGTTCGCGCGGATGAGCCGGGTGTTCGCGGCGCTGGCGGCCTACCGCCGCTCGGCGGTGCGTCAGGCCAGCCGCGACGGCCTGCCGGTGGTGCGGCCGCTGTGGCTCGCCGAGCCGGGGCTCACGCAGGCGTCGACCGGCTCGCAGTTCCTCTTCGGCGACACCTTCGTCGTCGCCCCGGTGCTGACCCAGGGCGAGCGGTCGGTGGACGTCGCGCTGCCCGCCGGGCGCTGGGTCGAGCTGTTCACCGGCGTCGTGCACGAGGTCGGTCCTGCCCGCTCGAGGGACGGCGGCCAGCCGGACTCCGACGAAGCCCCCGACCCCACCACGACGCTCGCCGCGCCGCAGACCGTGCGCATCGACGCGCCGCTCGGGCAGCCGGTGGTGCTGTACCGGGCGAGCGACCGGGACGGCGCCCGCGTGCGGGCGGCCCTGGTGACGTCCGGGCTGCTGCCCGGCGCTGACGCCTCGCTGCCCTGAGCCGGGAACACGCCACGGCCGTCGCGGTGTTGCCCCGGTTGTGACCCGCTTGCTGCCCTCCCGCGTCGCCATGCTCGCGGTGCACACCTCGCCGCTGGCCCAGCCCGGCACCGGTGACGCCGGAGGCCTCAACGTCTACGTCGTCGAGACCGCGCGCCGCCTCGCCGAGCGCGGGGTCGACGTCGAGGTCTTCACGCGCGCCACGAGCAGCAGCCTGCCGCCGACGGTCGAGCTGGCGCCCGGCGTGCTCGTGCGCCACATCACCGCCGGACCCTTCGAGGGCCTCGACAAGGAGGACCTCCCCGGCCAGCTGTGCGCGTTCGCCTCCGGCGTGATGCGCACCGCCGCGGCGCGCCCGGCGGGGCACTACGACCTCGTGCACTCGCACTACTGGCTGAGCGGTCAGGTGGGCTGGCTCGCCGCCGACCGCTGGCAGGTGCCGCTCGTGCACACCATGCACACGATGGCCCGGGTGAAGAACCTCGCGCTGGCGGACGGCGACAGCCCCGAGCCGTCCGGACGCGAGATCGGCGAGCAGCAGGTGGTCGACGCCGCCGACCGGCTGCTCGCGAACACGGCCGCCGAGGCCGACCAGCTGATGAGCCTGTACGGCGCCCGCAGCGACCAGATCAGCGTCGTGCACCCCGGCGTCGACCTCGAGCGCTTCTCGCCGGGCGGACCGGGCGCGCGCACGGCGGCTCGCGCGGAGCTCGCCGTGCCTGCGCAGGCGCAGCTGCTGCTCTTCGTGGGCCGGATCCAGCCGCTCAAGGCCCCGGACGTGCTGCTGCGCGCCACCGCCGCCCTGCTCGAGCGCGAGCCCCAGCTGCGGTCGCGGGTCGTCGTGGCGATCGTCGGCGGCCCGAGCGGCTCGGGGCTGCGCGAGCCGGAGTCGCTCGTGCGGCTCGCCCGGGAGCTGGGCATCTCGGACGTCGTGCGCTTCGAGCCGCCGGCCACCGCCGACCGGCTCGTGTCGTGGTACCGCGCGGCCGACGTCGTCGCGGTGCCGTCGTACAGCGAGTCGTTCGGGCTGGTGGCGCTCGAGGCGCAGGCCTGCGGCACGCCGGTGGTCGCGGCCGACGTCAGCGGGCTGCGCGACGCGGTGGCCGACGGACGCAGCGGGCTGCTCGTGCCCGGCCACGAGGCCGCCGCATGGGCCGACCGGCTCGCCCTGCTGCTGCGCGACCCCGAGCGGCGCGCGGCCCTGGCCGCCGGCGCCGTCGAGCACGCCGCCGGGTACGGCTGGGACGCCACGGTCGACGGCCTGCTGGGTGCCTACCGCGCCGCCCGGGTCGGCCACGCGCGGCGGGTGGCGTCCGGTGAGGCGCTCGGGGGCGAGGGAGTGGCGCTCGCAGTAGGGTCGTGAGCGTGCCGCCCACCACGCCGACGAACCGAGCCGACGTCGAGCAGCTGGTGGTGGCGCACCTCACCGAAGCGGGCGTCGAGCACGAGCGCGGGGGGCGTCCCGGCGAGGTCGTGGCCACGCTGCCCGGTGAGCACAAGCTGCGCACCACGGTGTCGCTGCTGGTCGGCGACCACTCGCTGTCGGCGTCGGCGTTCGTGATCCGCCACCCCGACGAGAATGCCGACGGGTTCCACCGCTGGCTGCTGCGGCGCAACGCCCGCCTGCAGGGCATCGCCTTCGCTACGGACGACGACGGCGACGTCTACCTCGTCGGCCGGCTGCCGCTCGCCGCCGTCGACGAGTCGGCGCTCGACGCGCTGCTCGGGGCGATCCTCGACGCCGCCGACGGCTCCTTCGACACGCTGCTCGCGCTCGGGTTCCTGTCGTCGATGAAGCGCGAGTGGGCCTGGCGCACCTCGCGCGGTGAGTCGACGCGCAACCTCGAGGCGTTCAAGCACCTGCTCACCGACGACGCCTGACCTCTCCCGTCTGTTTGGCGCGGGGGCACCCTGCTCAAAACCTATTGGAGCAGGGTGCCCCCGCACCGACCCGTGAGTGCAGTGATCCTCCCCAGTGGCGCCGCCGCTAGGCTCGCCCCATGAGCACTCCGTCCGCCGACGGCGCCGCGCCGTACACGCTGATCCTGCTCCGCCACGGCGAGAGCGAGTGGAACGCCAAGAACCTCTTCACCGGCTGGGTCGACGTCCCGCTGTCGGAGAAGGGTGAGGCCGAGGCTCGGCGCGGGGGAGAGCTGCTCGCGTCGTCCGGGAGCCTGCCCGACGTCGTCCACACCTCGCTGCTGCGCCGCGCCATCACCACGGCCAACATCGCGCTCGACGTCGCCGACCGGCACTGGATCCCCGTGCGCCGCAACTGGCGGCTCAACGAGCGGCACTACGGCGCGCTGCAGGGCAAGGACAAGAAGCAGACCCTCGAGGAGTTCGGCGAGGAGCAGTTCATGCTCTGGCGCCGCTCGTACGACGTCCCGCCGCCGCCGCTGGACGACGAGTCGGAGTTCTCCCAGGCCCACGACGTCCGGTACGCCGACCTCGGCGCCGCCGCGCCGCGCGCGGAGTGCCTGGCGGACGTCGTCGTCCGGATGCTGCCCTACTGGTACGACGCGATCGTGCCGGACCTGCGCACCGGC
>JBQCES010000078.1:0-6693 GCA_051960055.1 Angustibacter sp.
GCTCGGTGAGCGTCCCGGCGACCTCGGTGCCTGGGAGAAGCTGCAGCTCGGTTGGCTCGACTACGAGATCGTGCCGTCCGGCACCCGGCGCACGCTCAACCTCGGCCCGCACGAGTACAACTCGCGCAAGGCCCAGGGCCGCACCACCGCGCAGATCACCGCGGACCTCAAGCAGTTCGACCAGTGGGACCGCTACGACTACGACCACGACGGCAACTTCAACGAGCCCGACGGGTACATCGACCACTTCCAGATCGTCCACGCGGGCGGCGACCAGGCGGACGGCGACCCGCACCAAGGTGAGGACGCCATCTGGAGCCACCGCTGGTACGCGTACTACACCGGCCAGGGCAAGACCGGTCCGGCGACCAACAAGCTCGGCGGCACCGAGATCGGTGACACCGGCCTGTGGGTCGGCGACTACACGATGCAGCCGGAGAACGGCGGCCTGTCGGTCTTCACGCACGAGTACGGCCACGACCTCGGCCTGCCCGACCTGTACGACACCGCGGGCGGCAGCAACGGCGTCGAGTACTGGAGCCTGATGGCCCAGAGCCGGCTCAACGCACCGGGCGAGGCCCTCGGTGAGCGTCCCGGCGACCTCGGCGCCTGGGAGAAGATGCAGCTCGGCTGGCTCGACTACGAGATCGTGCCCTCCGGCACCCGCCGCACGCTCGAGCTCGGCCCGCACGAGTACAACTCGCGCAAGGCCCAAGGGCTGGTCGTCCCGCTGCCCGACAAGAAGGTCACGACCGACCTCGGCGCTCCGGCGTCCGGCAGCTACCAGTGGTTCAGCGGCCAGGGCGACGACCTCAACAACACCCTCACCCGCTCGGTCACTCTCGGCGCCGGCACCTCGACGCTGTCGATGAACGCCCGGTGGAACATCGAGGACTGCGGCCCGGACGCGTGCGACTACGCGTGGCTCGAGGCCAACGACGGCTCGGGCTGGGCGAGCGTGCCCGGCTCGGTCACGCACGCTGACGAGGGCAACGCGATCGACGGCGTCCAGGCGACGTACACGCCGATCACGTTCGACCTGTCGGCCTACGCGGGCAAGACGGTCGACGTCCGACTGCGGTACCAGACCGACGGCGCCGCACAGGGCACCGACCCCGACCTGGGGTGGAGCGGCCTGTTCGCCGACGACATCACCCTCTCGTCAGGTGGCTCGACGGTCTTCACCGACGACGCCGAGACGGCTGACCCGGCGTGGACGGCCGATGGCTTCACCCGCGTGGGCGCATCGGTGTCGAACTCCTTCGCGAACTACTACATCGCGTCCAACCGGCAGTACGTGTCGTACGACCGCTGGCTGAAGAGCGGCCCGTACAACTTCGGGTTCGCGAGCAAGCCGAACTTCGTGGAGCACTACAGCTTCATGCCGGGCCTGCTCATCAGCTACTGGGACACCTCCCAGTCGGACAACAACACCAGCCAGCACCCCGGTGAGGGCCTGATCCTGCCGATCGACGCGCACCCCGCGCCGATCTACCGGATCGACGGGCAGCCGTGGCGCTCGCGGGTCCAGGTGTACGACGCGACGTTCTCGAAGCAGCGGCCGGCGTCGTTCACGCTGCACGTGGCCGACAAGCCGAGCTACATCCGCGGCCAGAAGGCGCAGCCGACGTTCGACGACACGCGCTCCTACTGGAACGCGGCGATCCCGGGCGTGGGCGTCAAGGTCGCCGACGCGGGAGTGCGCATCCAGGTGCTGAACCAGCACGGCACCTCGATGCGGCTCCGGGTGAGCCCGACGAAGTAGTACGACCGCTCAGCGGTGCGGCGGGCCGGTAGGGGCGACCCGCCCGGCCCGCCGTCGTCTGCGGTGGTTGACTGACGATCATGAAGTCGTTCCTCGTCAAGGTCGTCGTCAACGCCATCGCGATCTGGGTCGCGACGCTGGTGGTCAGCGGCATCTCGGTGAGCAGCCCACGCGACAGCACCGCGAGCACAGTGCTCACCTACGTGGTGATCGGCGCGATCTTCGGGCTGGTCAACGCGATCGTGAAGCCGGTCGTGAAGGTGCTGGCCTTCCCGTTCTACGTGCTCACGCTCGGGCTGCTGACCTTCGTCGTCAACGCGCTGATGCTCGAGCTCACGGCGTGGCTGTCGAGCCACACGAACCTCACGCTGACGATCGACCACTTCTGGTGGGACGCCATCTGGGGCGCCCTGGTCGTCACGCTGGTGAGCCTGGTGCTCAACACCGTCGTTCCTGACAAGGACTGATCCCTCCCTCAGCAGCTGGCCACGAACGCGCCAGGATCAGGCACCGCGTCGGCCAGCACGCGCGAGAGCACCGACGCCGGCGCCGATGAGCACGCAGATCACGAACGACGGCAGGGTGAAGTAGACGATCGTGTCCTGGATCTCGGTGAGGTCGGCGGCGGTGAGCGCGACCGGTGCCACCACGAAGGCCGCGTTGACGATCAGCGCCATCACGAGCCCCACCAGCGCGCCCTTCGCCGTGGGCCGCCTCGGGACCCGGCCGGCGCCGCGCTCGGTCATCCGCTCAGGCTGAGTGTCGGCGGGCGGTGATCACGCGGAAGCGGCTGGCCACGAACGCGCCGTCGGTGTACGTCGCGTTGGCGGCCGGGTTGGCGCCCGTGCCGTGGAAGTCGCTGAACGCCGCGGTCTGGTTGACGAACACCTGGCCGTTGAGGTTCTCGCTCAGCGCCACGCCGGCGTCGACGGCCGCCTCGCGCGCCGCCTCCAGCACGTCGTCGGACGACGAGTAGACCGCCGCGGTCATGGCGCCGTGCTCGCGCACGGTGTCGCGGAACCGCTGCAGCGACTGCTCGGTGGAGTCGGTGGCGATGAGGAACACCACCGGGCCGAAGCACTCCTGGGTGTAGGTCGACTCGGCGGCGACGTCCATGGCCACGAGGCCCGGCGTGCGGACGACGGCGTCCGGGTACGTCGGGTGAGTGACCACCCGCGAGTCCAGCACGACGCGCCCGCCAGCCGTCGTGGCGAGCTCGGCGAGCCCGGAGGCGCGCGAGCGGACGCCCTCGTTGACCGTCGCGCCCAGCAGCTCGACCGCCTTGGCGTCGTCGCCGGTGAGCCGCGAGACGGCCTGGCCGAGCTTGTCGGCGAAGTCGTCGAACGACAGGCGGCCCTCGTCGGTGTCGACGCCGTCCCGCGGCACGTAGACGTTCTGCGGGGTGGTGCACATCTGTCCGCTGTAGAGCGTGAACGAGAAGGCGAGGTTGCCGAGGGCACCGCGCAGGTCGGGCACCGAGTCGATGACCACGGTGTTGACGCCGGCCTTCTCGGTGTAGACCGCCTTGCCCGCCGCGCCGGCCTCGCGCTCGAGCCAGGAGCCGAACGTCGGGCCGCCGGTGTAGTCGATGACCTTGACGGCCGGGTGCAGGGCGAGCGTCTTGGCCAGCCCCTCGCCGTCCGCCTCGGGGGCGAGCGTCACCAGGTCGGGGTCGAACCCGGCGTCGCGCAGGGCGCTGCGGATCGCCGAGACGCTGATGGCCAGCGGCAGGATCGCCCGCGGGTGCGGCTTGACGACCACCGCGTTGCCCGTGGCGAGGGAGGCGAACAGGCCGGGGTAGGAGTTCCACGTCGGGAAGGTGTTGCAGCCGATGACGAGCGCGACGCCCCGCGGGACGACGCGGTAGTCCTTGGTCATCCGCAGCGGCTCGCCCTTGGCCGGCTTCTCCCACACCACCGACGCCGGCACGCGCCGCTGCTCGAACAGCGCGTAGGCCACCGCCTCCAGCGCGCGGTCCTGCGCGTGCGGACCGGCGGCCTGGAACGCCATGACGAACGGCTGACCGGTCGTGTGCATGACGGCGTGCGCCATCTCGAACGAGCGAGCGTGGATGCGGTCGATCGCCTCGACGCAGACGGCGGCGCGCACCTCCGGGCCGGCGTCGCGCCAGGCGGGGATCGCGTCCTGCGCCGCGGCCATGAGGCGGTCGACGTCCTGGTGCGGGTAGCCGATGCGCAGCGTGGGCCCGAACGGTGACACCTCGTCACCGACGCGCCCGTCGGTGGCCGGCTGGTCGTCGAGCTCGGCGAACTCGCGGGTCAGATGACCCTCGAAGGCCTGCTGACCGGCGTCGGCCGCGCCCTCGCCGTACACCCGCGGCGACGGCGACTCGGGGTAGCGGGAGTAGTACGAGCGGGAGACGGCGGCCGCGAGCGCGTCGTCGACCGTGGCCCGGTGCTTCTCGACCAGCTCGCGTGCGGCCTGCGGCGCCGTCTCGGGCACCGGGTGGGCGGGCAGGGAGAACGGGTTGCGCGGCGCCTCGGCCTCGTGGGCGTAGGTTCCTGCGTGCGACTCTGCACTCATACGGTGACCCTATCCGCCCGAGCCGCATCCGCCCGAGCCGCAGCACCCCCACCGAGGAGGACCCGCGTGACGCTCCCCCCGCCCGGATCACCCGTCGCCGTCGTCGGCGCCGGCACGATGGGGGCGGGCATCGCCCTCGTCGCCGCGCAGTCGGGGCACCCCGTGCGGATCCTGGACGTGCGCGAGGGAGCGGCCCAGGGCGCGGTCGACCAGCTGCGCGCCAAGCTGGCGTCGCTCGCCGAGCGCGGCAAGGTCGACGCGGACGACGCCCGGCTGGCGAGCGATCGCCTGCGCGCGGCCGAGTCGGTGGCCGACCTGGGCGACGTCAGCCTCGTCGTGGAGGCCGTCGCCGAGGACCTCGAGGTGAAGCGCGCGCTGTTCCGCGACCTCGAGGCGGTCGTCGCCGCCGACACCCTGCTCGCCACCAACACCTCGTCGCTGTCGGTGACCGCGGTGGCGGCGCCGCTGCAGCGTCCCGAGCGCGTGGTCGGCCTGCACTTCTTCAACCCGGCCGACCGCCTGCGGCTGGTGGAGGTGGTGCGCGGCGACGCGACGTCCGAGGCCGTGGTGGAGTCCGCCGTCGAGCTGGCCCGCGCGTGGGGCAAGACGCCCGTGGTGTGCACCTCGACGCCGGGCTTCATCGTCAACCGCGTGGCCCGGCCCTACTACGGCGAGGCGCAGCGCCTGGCGGAGGAGGGCGTCGCCGACCCCGCCACGATCGACGCGGTGCTGCGCGAGGCCGGTGGCTTCCCGCTCGGGCCCTTCGAGCTCACCGACCTGGTGGGCCAGGACGTCAACCTCGCGGTGTCGAAGTCGGTGTGGGCCTCCACCTTCCACGACCCCCGGTACGCCCCCACGGTGTTCCAGCAGCGGCTGGTCGACGCCGGTCGCTACGGCCGCAAGACCGGCCGTGGGGTCTTCGCCTACGGCCCGGACGGCCAGACGCTCGACGCCGACCCGAGCACCGAGCCGTCACGACCCGCCCCGGCTCACGCGGTGCTGCACCACGTGGACGACGACGACGGGTTCGCGGTGATGCGGCCCTTCCTGGGCCGGATCGAGGCGGGCGGCGTCACCATCGAGCGGCTGTTGCTCGACGTCGAGGACCTCGAGGACGACGACGAGGTGGGCATCGAGCTGCCGGGCGGAGCGGTGCTGCGCGAGGTGAACGGCTCCAGCCCGCTCGACGACTGGGCCGCGGGCGAAGGGGGCGTCGTGCACCTCGACTGGGCCCACGACCCGACCACGTGCACGCGCGTGGCGCTGTCGCCGTCGCCGCAGTGCCCGCGCGAGTCGGTCGAGGCCGCGGTGGCGCTCTGCCAGGCGGCCGGCGTGGCGGTGAGCGTCATCGGCCCGACACCCGCGGGGATCGTGGCCCGCACGGTGTCGATGCTCGTGAACGAGGCGGCCGAGCTGCTGCTGCGGCGCGAGGCGAGCGCCGAGGACGTCGACGTCGCGATGATCCTGGGCACGAGCTACCCCTCGGGTCCCCTGCAGTGGGGCGACCGGCTCGCGGAGGCCGGCGTGGACGTCGGGTGGTTCGTGAGCGAGCTGAACGACCAGTTCCCGATCGGGCGGTACCGTCCCTCGCCGGGCTTCCAGCTCGCGTCGGTGAAGAGGGTGCGGCTGCGTGACCTCTGACCTGCAGACGCTCGCCCGCCGCAGCGCCGAGGCGATGCTCGCCGAGGACCGCGCCAGCGCCGGCCTCGGGATCGAGCTGCTCGACGTCGCGCCCAGCGCCGCACGCCTGCGCATGACCGTGCGCGACGACATGGTGAACGGCCACGCGATCGCCCACGGCGGCTTCATCTTCGCCCTCGCCGACAGCGCGTTCGCGGTGGCCTGCAACACCCACGGCGTGGTGACAGTGGCGGCCGGGTGCGACATCACGTTCGCGGCGCCCGCCCGGCTCGGTGACGTGCTGGTGGCCGATGCCGTCGAGACCGACGTGTTCGGGCGCAGCGGCAGCACCGACGTCCGGGTGACGCGCGAAGCCGACGGCGAGCTGATCGCGATCTTCCGCGGCCGCTCGCGATCGCTCGGCCGTCCCATCCCTGGTGTGGAAAGCACTGTGGCAGAGGAGAACTCGTGAGCGTTCCCGAGATCGACGACCGTCCCGACCTGTACGACGACGCCGAGCACTGGTCGGTCGACGAGCTGCGCGCCACCCAGCTCGAGCGACTGCGGTGGTCACTGACGCACGCCTACGAGAACGTGCCGCACTACCGGCAGGCCTTTGACGCCAAGGGATTCGACCCTCGCGAGGTCACGAGCCTCGACGACCTGCGGCACGCGCCGTTCACGTCCAAGGCCGACCTGCGCGACAACTACCCCTTCGGGATGTTCGCGGTCCCCCGCGAGCAGGTCGTACGCGTGCACGCCAG
>JBQCES010000079.1:0-3176 GCA_051960055.1 Angustibacter sp.
TGGCGTGGCCCCGTGTTGCTCCGTGCCGCGTCAGCCGCGTCAGCCGCGTCAGCCGCGTCAGCCGCGTCAGGATGCGTCGGTGCCGGAGGCGCTGGCCTCCGCGAGGCGACGCAGCGTCTCCCGGAGGGCCGCCTCGGCGTCGACGCCGGCGGACCGGGCCTCGCGCACGAGCGCGAGCAGCCGCGCGCCGAGGTCGTCCCCCGCGGTGGCGGCGTCGACGAGCTCGCCGCGGCCAGTCTTCTCGAGCCGGCCGACGTACTTCTCAGCGCGCGCCAGTGCCGGCAGCGAGGTCGGCACGCCCTCGACGGGGTGCGTGCGGTGCTGCTTCTCCCCCGCCTTGATCCGGTCCCAGTTCGCCGCGACGGCGTCGGGGGTGTCGGCCTCGACGTCGGCGAAGACGTGCGGGTGGCGGCGCACCAGCTTGTCGACGAGCTCGCCGGCCACGTCGTCGATGCCGAACGGCTCGCTCGGGTGCTCCTCGGCGACCCTCGCCTGGAAGGCCACCTGGAGCAGCAGGTCGCCGAGCTCCTCGCGCACGTGGGCGGGCTCACCCGCCTCGATGGCCTCGATGGCCTCGTGGGCCTCCTCGAGCAGGTAGGGCACGAGCGTCTGCGGGGTCTGCTCGGCGTCCCAGGGGCAGCCGCCGGGCGAGCGGAGCCGGTCCATGACGGCCACGACGTCGAGCAGCCGCGACCCGGGCACGTCGTAGGAGGCAATGAGCAGCTCGACGTCGGGCGCGTCCTGCAGCCGGCTCACCTCGACGGCGACAGCGTCGCTCAGGCCGGGGTCGCCGTCGGCCGAGCCGACCCACACGACGTCGCCCTGCCCCGTCGCCGCGACGAGGGCGCGGGCGAGGTCGGGAGCCGCGAGCACGTCGGCGTCGTCTGCCTCGCCCGACGCCTCGAGCGCGGGCAGGCCCACCTCGAGGCCGGCGTCGACGATCGCAGCGACCTGCGGCTCGTCGGGCAGGCCCCACACCGTCGCGGCGCCCCCGAGCGTGGCCCAGGCCTCGCGCGTCAGCAGTCCCGGCGCGATGCGCGGCGTCGAGACGAGCAGGACCAGGCGGCCGGTCAGGGCGCGGTCGTCTCGGCCGGGGCCGGGTTGGTGCCCGAGGGGGCCGCGTTGGACTGCGGCTTGATCCAGTCGGGGTCGGCGGTGCCGAAGGTGAAGTACACCGGGCCCTGGTCGACCTTCTTGACCGTCCCGAACCTCGGGTTGAGCGAGATGTCGGCGTTCTGGAGCGCCTTGCGGTAGGCGCTGACCTCGGCCGGCGTCATGGTCTGCGAGTTGACGAGCGCGGCCGCGGCGACGAAGTCCTTCGTCGTCTGGGTCGGGTTCGGGATCGTCGCGAGCACCGCGGCATAGGTCTCGTCGGGCTTCCAGCCACCCGAGGTCTGCATCGCCTCGTTGAGCAGCGGGCCGGCGATGAGGCCCATGACGATGGCGTCCTCGCTGAAGTCGAGCTTGGCCGCCTGCAGCTGGTCGTGCGACGCCTGCACGTCGGCCTCGGAGATGACGTGGCCGTTGACGACGGCGGCGGCCTGCTGGCGCGTCGCGAAGCCACACCCACCGAGGAGCGTGACGGCGCTCGCGCCCGCGACGAGTGCCGCGGCGACACGCCGACCCGTGGTGGTGGGTCGTGCTGGCAGAGACTTCACTGGTTCCTCCTCAGGCGGATGCGTCAGACATCCTACGGTGCACCCGTCCGCGTGCCGGCACCGGCGCTCACCACCGCGTGACCCGCGGCGATGTCGTCGAGCAGGACGGCCGTGACGAGCTGGCGCGCCCAGGTCAGGACCTCGACGTCGCGCAGCGGCTTGCCGCCGACGCGGGCCGTCATCGGGGCCGGCACGAGGATGGTGCCGAGGGCCTCCTTGACGATGGTGCCGGGGTAGAGACGCATGAGGCGCAGCTGCTGGCTCTCGCGCAGGTCGGTGACCGGGCCGAAGCGCACCGTGCGGCCCTGCATGCCGATGTCGCCGATGCGGGCCTGCCGTGCCACGACGCGCAGCCGGGCCACCTCGAGGAGGTTCTCGACCGGCTTCGGCGGGGCGCCGTAGCGGTCGCGCAGCTCGGCCTCGATCTCGTCGACGGCCTCGAAGGTCTCGACGGTGGCGAGCTTGCGGTAGGCCTCGAGGCGCAGCCGCTCCCCCGGCACGTAGTCGTGCGGCAGGTGGGCGTCGACGGGCAGCTCGATCTTGATCTCGGCCGGCACGTCGGTGGTCTCGCCCTTGAAGTCGGCCACGGCCTCGCCGATGAGCCGCACGTAGAGGTCGAAGCCGACGCCCTCGATGTGGCCGGACTGCTCGCCGCCGAGGAGGTTGCCGGCGCCGCGGATCTCGAGGTCCTTCATCGCGACCTGCATGCCGGCCCCGAGGTCGGTGTGGCTCGCGATGGTGCGCAGCCGGTCGTGAGCGGTCTCGGTGAGCGGCTTCTCGGGCGGGTAGAGGAAGTAGGCGTACGCCCGCTCGCGACCGCGCCCGACGCGTCCGCGCAGCTGGTGCAGCTGGCTCAGGCCGAAGACGTCGGCGCGCTCGACGATGAGGGTGTTGGCGTTGCTGATGTCGAGGCCGGTCTCGACGATCGTGGTGCAGACGAGGACGTCGAAGCGCTTCTGCCAGAAGTCCTCGACGACCTGCTCGAGGCGGTGCTCGCCCATCTGCCCGTGGGCCGTGGCGATGCGCGCCTCGGGCACGAGCTCGCGCAGCCGGCTCGCCGCCTTCTCGATGGTGCTGACCTTGTTGTGGACGAAGAAGACCTGGCCCTCGCGGAGCAGCTTGCGGCGCAGGGCCGCGGTGATCTGCTTCTCGTCGTAGGCGCCGACGAACGTCAGGACCGGGTGGCGCTCCTCGGGCGGGGTGGCGAGCGTCGACATCTCGCGGATGCCGGTGACGGCCATCTCGAGGGTGCGCGGGATCGGGGTGGCCGACATCGACAGCACGTCGACGGCCGTGCGCATCGTCTTCAGCAGCTCCTTGTGCTCGACGCCGAAGCGCTGCTCCTCGTCGACGATGACGAGGCCGAGGTCCTTGAACCGGACCTCCTTGCCCAGCAGCCGGTGCGTGCCGATGACGAGGTCGATGCTGCCGTCGGCGAGCCCGTCGAGGACCTCGCGGGCCTCCTTGTCGGTCTGGAAGCGCGAGAGCGCCTTGACGACGACCGGGAACTGCGCGTAG
>JBQCES010000080.1:0-3560 GCA_051960055.1 Angustibacter sp.
CTGCCGCCGGCCGCCCGCGCCGACGCCGGACGCCGCGTGGGCCAGGCCCGCGGCGAGGTGAACCGTGCGTTCGCCGCGCGCCAGGGCGTGCTGGAGGCCGAGCGCGACGCCCGCGTGCTGGTCGACGAGGCGGTCGACGTCACGCTGCCGGTCGACCGCGCCCTGCGCGGTGCCCGCCACCCCCTCAACACGCTGCAGGAGAAGATCGAGGACCTCTTCGTCGCCATGGGCTGGGAGGTCGCCGAGGGCCCTGAGCTGGAGTCGGAGTGGTTCAACTTCGACGCGCTCAACTTCGACGCCGACCACCCGGCCCGGCAGATGCAGGACACCTTCTTCGTCGAGCCGCCTGAGGCGGGGCTGGTGCTGCGCACCCACACCTCACCGGTGCAGGTGCGCACGCTGCTCGAGCGGGGTGTGCCGACGTACGTCGTGTGCCCGGGCAAGGTGTTCCGCACCGACGAGCTCGACGCGACGCACACGCCGGTGTTCCACCAGGTCGAGGGCCTGGCGGTCGACGAGGGGCTGTCGATGGCCCACCTCAAGGGCACGCTGGAGCACTTCGCGCGCCAGATGCTCGGGGACGACGTCGTGCTGCGCTGGCGGCCGTCGTACTTCCCCTTCACCGAGCCGAGTGCCGAGGTCGACCTGCAGTGCGCCATCTGCCGCGGCGCCGACCTGGAGTGCCGCACCTGCGGCGGCACCGGCTGGATCGAGTGGGGCGGCTGCGGCATGGTCAACCCCAACGTCCTGCGCTCGTGCGGCGTCGACCCCGAGCGCTACAGCGGGTTCGCGTTCGGCATGGGCATCGAGCGCACGCTGATGATGCGCTACGGCGTGCGCGACATGCGCGACATGGTCGAGGGCGACGTCCGGTTCAGCCAGCACTACGGGATGGAGATCTGATGCGCGCGCCGCTGTCGTGGCTGCGGGAGCACACCGACCTGAGGGCCGACACGACGCCGCAGCAGGTGCTGGACGCGCTGTGGCGCGTGGGCCTCGAGGAGGAGGCCGTGCACGGCGGC
Organism: Angustibacter sp.; assembly: GCA_051960055.1. Classification (GTDB taxonomy): domain Bacteria; phylum Actinomycetota; class Actinomycetes; order Actinomycetales; family Angustibacteraceae; genus Angustibacter. The sequence goes on from JBQCES010000080.1 coordinate 1,023, forward strand.
GACCTCACCGGCCCGGTCGTGGTCGGACGGGTGCTGTCGGCTCAGCCCGAGCCGCAGAAGAACGGCAAGACCATCAACTGGTGCCAGGTGCAGGTCGGCCCGGGCGCTGACGACGTGCGCGGCATCGTCTGCGGCGCCTCGAACTTCGGTGCCGGCGACGCGGTCGTGGTCGCGCTGCCCGGCGCGGTGCTGCCCGGCGGCTTCCAGATCTCGGCGCGCAAGACCTACGGCCACGTCTCGGACGGCATGATCTGCTCCGAGCGCGAGCTCGGCCTCGGCGACGACCACGCGGGCATCATCGTGCTGGAGCGCCCGGGTCCCGGTGACGCCGAGCCGGGCACCGACGCCATCGCCCTGCTGGGGCTCGACGACGTCGCCATCGAGGTCAACGTCAACCCTGACCGCGGCTACTGCTTCAGCCTGCGTGGCATCGCCCGCGAGTACGCGCTGGCCACGGGTGGCCGCTTCACCGACCCGGCCGACGTCGAGGTGCCGGCCGCCGACGGTCACGGCTTCCCCGTGGCGCTGGCTGACGAGGCCCCCGTGCGCGGTCGGGCCGGTTGCGACCGGTACGTGGCTCGCGTCGTCCGCGGCTTCGACCCCGGTGCCGCGACGCCGGACTGGATGCGCACGGTGCTCACGCTGTGCGGCATGCGGCCGATCTCGCTGGCCGTCGACGTCACCAACTACGTCATGCTCGCCACCGGCCAGCCGCTGCACGCCTTCGACCTCGACCGTCTCGGTGAGCGCATCGTCGTGCGCCGCGCGCGGTCGGGCGAGCGGCTGACCACGCTCGACGACGTCGAGCGGGAGCTGCATCCCCAGGACCTCCTCATCACCGACGAGGCCGCCGACGGCACCTCGCGGGTGCTGGCGCTCGCCGGCGTCATGGGCGGAGCCAGCAGCGAGGTGGCGCCCGACACCACGAACCTGCTCGTGGAGTCGGCGCACTTCGACCCCGTCACGGTGGCTCGCACGGCGCGCCGCCACAAGCTCGGCACCGAGGCCGCCCGGCGCTACGAGCGGGGTGTCGACACCGACCTCGCCGACCGCGCGGCCGAGCTCGCCGTACGGCTGCTCATCGAGCACGGTGGCGGGCGCGCCGAGGGCGTCACCGACGTCGACGAGCGTGTACCGCGCGAGCCCATCACGCTGCGGCGCGACCTGCCGCGCCGGCTCGCGGGGCGCGACTACACCGACGCCGAGGTGCGCGAGGCGCTCGAGGCGGTCGGGTGCACCGTGAGCGACGACGCGCAGGACACCGACCGCCTGGTCGTGATGGCGCCGTCGTGGCGTCCGGACCTGCTCGAGGGCGCCGACCTCGTCGAGGAGGTCGCCCGCGTGCACGGCTACGACACCATCCCGGTGGTGCTGCCGCCCGCGCCCGCCGGGCGCGGGCTGACCCGCGAGCAGCGGCTGCGCCGGTCGGCGGCCCGGGCGCTCGCCGAGCAGGGGCTCGTCGAGGTGCTCACCTACCCGTTCATGGCGCCCGAGCGGCTCGACCAGCTCGCGCTGGCCGACGACGACCCGCGGCGCACGGCGCTGCGGCTGGCCAACCCGCTCAGCGAGCAGGCGCCGCTGCTGCGCACCAGCGTGCTCGCGACGCTGCCTGACGCCGTACACCGCAACCTCTCGCGGGGCACTCGCGACGTGGCCGTCTTCGAGATCGGGCGGGTGTTCCGGCCCGCGGGTGCGCCCGTGGCGGCACCGCGGCCGGGCGGCGGGCGGCGTCCGGACGCCGCGGTGCTCCACGAGCTCGAGGCCGGCGTCCCCGCGCAGCCGCTGCGCGCTGGGGTGCTGCTGGCCGGTCAGCGCGAGCTGCCCGGCTGGTGGGGCCCGGGTCGCGCCGCCGACTGGACCGACGCCGTCGCGACGGTGCAGGGCCTGGCAGCCTCGCTCGGACTGTCGCCGCTCGTGGTCACGGCCGACCAGCACGCGCCGTGGCACCCGGGCCGCTGCGCCCGGCTCGCCCTCGCCGACGGCACGCTGGTCGGCCACGCGGGCGAGCTCGCACCGGCCGTCGTCGCAGCGCTCGACCTGCCGGAGCGCACCTGCGCGGCGGAGGTCGACCTCGACGTCCTGCTCGCCGCCGTGCCCGAGCTCGTGCCGGCGGTGCCGGTGCCCACGCACCCGGTGGCCCTGCGCGACGTCGCGCTCGTGGTCGACGCCGACGTGGCGGCAGCCGACGTCGAGCGGGCCCTGCGCGACGGCGGCGGCGCGCTGCTCGAGCAGGTGCGGCTGTTCGACGAGTACCGCGGCGAGCAGGTGGGGGAGGGCAAGCGCTCGCTGGCCTACCGTCTGGTGCTGCGCGCTCCCGACCGCACCCTCACCGGTGACGAGGCGACGGCGGCCCGAGACGCCGCCGTGGCCGCAGCGGCCGAGCGCACCGGAGCAATCCTGCGCGACTGACCCGTGATCATGCACGCCAGCGCGCCCCCTCGGCCGGGGGGGATACCACGCGCCCCACCCGCCGCGCGGCGGGGGGGGATGGAACCCCCGGGGGGGGGGGGGGGTTAGTGGAAATGATGTGTTTACATA
>JBQCES010000081.1:0-3141 GCA_051960055.1 Angustibacter sp.
CTCGAGGGGCGAGCGCCCCGCCAGCACCGGCGTCGCCCACAGCGCGAGGCGCGCCGAGCGCGGCAGGGCAGTCACCGCACCAGGGTAAGGGGGCCGGTGTCATAGGGTCGGGCCGTACGGTCGGCGCACCCGAGTCGAGGAGCCTGGATGAGTGACGTGCTCGAGCTGGCCGGCGTGACGGTCGTGCGTGGCTCGAACACGCTGCTGGACGACGTCAGCTGGCAGGTCAGCGAGGGGGAGCGCTGGGTGGTGCTGGGGCCCAACGGCGCCGGCAAGACCACGCTGCTGCAGATCGCGTCGGCCCGCATGCACCCCACCCGCGGCGTCGCGGCTGTGCTGGGCGAGGTGCTGGGCACGTCCGACGTCTTCGAGCTGCGGCCGCGGATCGGCCTGGCCAGCGCGGCGCTGTCCGACCGGATCCCGGCGTCCGAGCGCGTCGGGGACGTCGTGGTGACCGCGTCGTACGGCGTCACCGGCCGCTGGCGCGAGCGGTACGACGAGCTCGACCACGCGCGCGCCCAGTCACTGCTGGAGACGCTCGGTGTGTCGCACCTGGCCGGCCGCACCTTCGGCACGCTCAGCGAGGGCGAGCGCAAGCGGGTGCAGATCGCCCGCGCCCTCATGACCGACCCCGAGCTCATGCTGCTCGACGAGCCGGCCGCCGGGCTCGACCTGGCCGGGCGCGAGGACCTCGTGCGCCGGCTGGGCCAGATCGCCGAGGACATCTACGCGCCGGCCCTCGTGCTCGTGACGCACCACGTCGAGGAGATCCCGCCGCACTTCACCGACGTGCTGCTGCTGCGCCAGGGTCGGGTGGTGGCGCAGGGGCCGCTGGCGCTGGCGCTCACCGAGGCCAACCTCGAGGCGACGTTCGGTCTGCCGCTCGTGCTCGAGCGGCACGGCGAGCGCTGGACGGCCCGCGCGCGCTAGCTGCCAGCGCGCAGCTGCGCCTGTACCGCGAGCACGAGGTCGACGTACCACTGCGCGTGGTTGTAGCGCAGCAGCGCGGCCTGCACCCCGGACGGCGAACCGGCGCCGCCCGTGCAGAGGTATCGCGCGGCGGTGTAGACGGCGTCGGCGGGTGCCCACGGGTCGCGGCGGCCGTCGTGGTCACCGTCGACGGCGTAGGCCGCGAACGTCGCGGGCATGAACTGCATCGGCCCCACAGCGCCCGCCGAGCTGACGGCGCTGTTGCGGCCGTGACCGCTCTCGACCTGCCCGACGGCGGCCAGCAGCGTCCAGTCCATGCCGCGGCAGGTCTGGGCGGCCGCGCGGTAGAGCTCGAAGTACGCCGCAGGCGGCACCTGGGCCCGCACCCGGCCCAGGGCGGCGGTCTGCGCCGCGGCCATGCGGGCGCGCGCCTGTGCGAGCGCCCGAGCGGCGTCCTCGGCCGCCGTGAGCGTGCGTGCGCGTGCTGACAGGCCGTCGAGCGTCGCCTGAGCGGCCTCGACCAGGGCCTGCGCCTGGTCGACGCGCTGGGCGACCTGAGCGGCCGTCACGACGGCCTCGTCCGTGGCGCGCTGCGACCGTGCGGCGACGTCGGCCGCGACCCTGGCCCGGGCGGCGGCGTCGTCCGCCGTGGCCCGCGCCGACGACAGCACCTGCTGCACCGCCTCGACGCGCGCCGACAGCTCGCTGACGTCGCCGGACTCCAGCAGTGAGCTGAGCAGGCCGGCCTGGCCGCCACTGAGGTAGAGCGCCCGCGCGGACGCCGCGCTGCGGTCGGCGGCCCGGGCGGCCAACTGCTCGGCGGCCAGGCGCGCCTCGTCGTCGACCAGGAAACCGCTGACGCGCTGGCCGACCTGGCTCATCGTCTGCGTGAGAGCCGTGTCGGCCGCGTCGAGCTGGGCCGTGAGCTCGTGCACGCGCTGCGCCGCAGCCGTCGCCCGCTCGCGCGCCGTGGCGGCGTCCTCGGCCTCGGCGGGCCCCGCCGGTGCGAGCACCAGGGCCACCAGCGCCAGGGCGGCGCCGCGGCGCAGCAGGGTCGCGTACCTCACGCGCGGTGTATCGGCGCGGGTGCTGGCCCACTTGATCACGCGCGTGGGAGGGTGAGCCGACCGGGGGAACCCGGTGGCGCCCGCGGACGTCTGTCGGGTGCGAGACATCGGGTACGCGCTGTGGAGGGGGACCATGAGCTGGCTCACCGAGCACCCGGCCTTGGCCTGGCTCGCCGTCGCGCTGGTGCTGGCCGCGATCGAGGTGGCGACGCTCGACCTGATCTTCGTGATGCTCGCGGTGGGCGCGCTGGCCGGCGCGGTGGTCGCCGGGCTCGGCGCACCGTTCGTCTTCCAGGTGGTCGCAGCCGTGGCTGTGGCGCTGCTGCTGATCGGGCTGCTGCGTCCGGCCCTCGTGCGGCGGCTGCACCAGGGGCCCGACACCGCCACGGGCACGGCTGCGCTCGTGGGCCGCGAGGCGCGTGTGCTCGAGACCGTCACCGAGACCGGCGGCCGGATCAAGCTCAGCGGCGAGGTGTGGTCGGCCCGCACCGACGGGCGAACGCGTCCCGACACGATCTTGCCCGGGCAACCCGTCCGGGTCGTTTCCATCGAGGGGGCCACTGCCGTCGTGACGGCGGCGGGCCGGGAACCGGAGAGGTCATGAACTCAGGTCAGACGGCGGTGCTCGTCGTCCTGGCGGTGCTCGTGCTGTTCGCGATCATCGTCATCATCCGCACCATCCGGGTGGTGTCGCAGGCGACCGCGATCATCATCGAGCGGCTGGGTCGTTACTCCCGCACGCTCGAGGCGGGTCTGCACCTGCTGATCCCGTTCATCGACAAGCCCCGGGCCGTCGTCGACCTGCGCGAGCAGGTGGTCTCGTTCCCGCCCCAGCCCGTGATCACGTCCGACAACCTGGTCGTGAGCATCGACACCGTCATCTACTTCCAGGTCACCGACCCCAAGGCCGCCGTCTACGAGATCGCGAACTACATCCAGGGCATCGAGCAGCTGACGGTGACCACGCTGCGCAACGTCATCGGGTCCCTGGATCTGGAGCAGACCCTGACCGGCCGTGACCAGATCAATGCGCAGCTGCGCGGCGTGCTCGACGAGGCCACCGGGCGGTGGGGGATCCGGGTGAACCGGGTGGAGCTCAAGGCCATCGATCCGCCGCACAGCGTGCAGGACTCGATGGAGAAGC
>JBQCES010000082.1:0-14662 GCA_051960055.1 Angustibacter sp.
GGCGGCATGGTCTTCACCTTCCTCAAGGCCCAGGGCCACGAGGTCGGCCAGAGCCTGCTCGAGGACGACCAGCTCGACACCGTCCGCGGGTACCTCGACGAGGCCGAGCAGCGCGGCGTCGAGATCGTGCTGCCGGTCGACGTGGTCGCGGCGAGTGCCTTCGCAGCGGACGCCGAGCACGACGTGGTCGCGGTCGACGCGATCCCGGCCGACCGGCTCGGCCTCGACATCGGCCCGCGCTCAGCGCAGCTGTTCGCCGAGCGCCTCGCCGACGCGCGCACGGTGTTCTGGAACGGCCCGATGGGCGTGTTCGAGATGGAGCCGTACAGCCACGGCACCCGGGCCGTGGCGCAGGCGCTCGTCGACAGCGACGCCTTCACGGTGGTGGGTGGTGGCGACTCCGCGGCCGCCGTGCGCACCCTCGGGTTCGCCGACGACGCCTTCGGTCACATCTCGACCGGTGGTGGCGCCAGCCTGGAGTACCTCGAGGGCAAGACCCTCCCCGGCCTGACCGTGCTCGAGAACTGAGAGGCACCCAGACGATGGCACGCGCCACCGCGACCGGACGCACGCCGCTGATGGCGGGCAACTGGAAGATGAACCTCGACCACCTGGCCGGCGCCCACCTGGTGCAGAAGCTGGACTGGACGCTGAAGGACGCCAAGCACGACTTCGCAGCCGTCGAGGTCGCCGTGCTGCCGCCGTTCACCGACCTGCGCACGGTGCAGACGCTCGTCGAGGGCGACCGCCTCGACATCCGCTACGGCGCGCAGGACCTCTCCCAGCACACCGAGGGCGCCTACACGGGTGAGGTGTCGGGCGCGATGCTGGCCAAGCTCGGCTGCACGTACGTCGTGGTCGGGCACAGCGAGCGCCGCGAGTACCACCACGAGGACGACACGGTGGTGGCGGCCAAGGTGAAGGCCGCCTACCAGCACTCGCTCACCCCCATCCTGTGCGTCGGCGAGGGGCTCGAGGTGCGCCAGGAGGGTCGCCACGTCGAGCACACGCTGGGCCAGCTCGACGCCGCGCTGGACGGGCTGAGTGCGGCGCAGGGGCGCACGCTCGTCGTCGCCTACGAGCCGGTGTGGGCGATCGGCACGGGTGAGGTCGCCACGCCCGAGGACGCCCAGGAGGTCTGCGGCGCGATCCGCACCCGGCTCGCCGAGCGCTGGTCGGGCGACGTCGCGGACGCCGTCCGGGTGCTCTACGGCGGCTCGGTCAAGGCAGCGAACATCGCCTCGATCATGGCTCAGCCGGACGTCGACGGTGCGCTCGTCGGCGGCGCCAGCCTCAAGGCGGACGAGTTCGCGAGCATCTGCCGCTACCGCGACCACCAGGTCGGCTGACCCCAGCCCACGCGACCGCGTACCCTGTTCGAGTCACACCCGACCCACCCGACGGACGGAACCTCTTTCGTGAGCGCTGTACGAATCAGCCTGCAGGTGCTGCTGGTCATCACCAGCCTGTTCCTGACCCTGCTCATCCTGCTGCACAAGGGCAAGGGCGGCGGCATGTCGGACATGTTCGGCGGCGGCGTGAGCTCGAGCCTGGGTGGGTCGTCGGTCGCGGAGAAGAACCTCGACCGGTTCACCATCGCGGTGGCTCTGGTGTGGACCGCCGCCATCATCGGCATCGGGCTGATCGAGCGGTTCTCCACCAGCTGATCCGGGTACACCGGCTCAGCGCAACGACGACGTACACGACACAGGAGAGTCCTCATGGCAGGCGGTAACGCGATCCGGGGCAGCCGGGTGGGCGCTGGCCCGATGGGCGAGGCCGAGCGCGGGGACGCGGCGCCGCGCATCGTCCAGTCGTACTGGTGCGCCAACGGGCACGAGACGCGGCCCAGCTTCGCGGACGAAGCGGGCGTCGCACCCCCGGAGACCTGGGACTGCCCGCGCTGCGGCTTCCCGGCCGGCCAGGACCAGGCCAACCCGCCGGCGCCGCCGAAGGTCGAGCCCTACAAGACGCACCTCGCGTACGTGAAGGAGCGCCGCAGCGACACCGACGGCCAGGCGATCCTGGACGAGGCGCTGCAGCAGCTGCGCCAGCGCGGCCTCATCCGCTGACGTCGCTGACCCCTGGGGCGCCCATGGCGTCGAGGTCGCGCACCGCGTAGCGGTGATGCTCCCACTCCTCCTCGAGGATGGTGTGCAGGCACGACAACGTCGTCTCCTCGTGCTGCGGTGACCACGGGTTGCGGCGCGGCACGCGCAGCTCGGCCTCGCTGATCCCGGCGATCAGCTCGCGCACCATCGTCACCCGGCTCTGGCGCGCCGCGAGCACCTCGGAGAAGGCCGGCTGCTCGGAGGTGAACACCGACGTGTCGTAGCCGTCGGTGGCGTACTCGGCGTGGGGCTGGCCGAGGGGGTGGTAGGGCTGCTCCAGCTCCAGGATCGCGCGCCCCAGCCAGGTGTCGGTGGCCATCACGAGGTGCCGCAGCGTCTGGGCGAAGCTCCACTCGCCGTCGACGGAGCGGTCGGTGGTGCCGGGTGGCATCGCCCCGACGCGCCCCAAGGTCGCTGCCCAGGTGCGCTCGAGGGCGGCCCAGGCCTGACGCAGCCCGTCGGGGTCGGCGGCCCGCCGCAGCTTGCGGCCGGGGAAGCGTCGGTCGAGCTCGGCGTCGACGTACGGTGCGACGTCGACCCCGTTGACCACGAGCGCGTGGTCGCCGTCGAGCAGCCACGGCGAGTCGATCTCGAGGTCGGCGACGTCGCCGCCGCGCAGCACCGCCCCCGACAGGTCGCACCGGACGAACCGGGCGCCGGACAGGTCGCGGTCGACGAAGCGTCGGTCAGCGTCGGTGGAGGAGCCGGAGGTCGTCATGGCGGCGACCGTACTCGCGGCCGCCGACAGCCGTCACGGGCTGGCGAGGCGCACGAGCGCGGGGGGCACGTCGGCGGCAGCCGCCCGGTCGAGCAGCCACGTGGTGACCCGACGGCCGCGCACCGCACCCGCGGGCGCCTGCACCGGCCCGGCCCCGCTGAGACTGAGCCCGACGGCCTGCGCCTTCTCGGCGCCGGCGGCCACGAGCCAGACCTCCTGCGCCCGACCGATCGCCGGCAGGGTGAGCGTCACGCGCAACGGCGGCGGCTTGGGGGAGCCGTGCACGCCGACCACGAGCCGCTCCTGCTCGTGCACCGCGGCGTGCTCGGGGAAGAGCGATGCGACGTGGGCGTCGGGACCGACTCCGAGCATGAGGACGTCGAACTCGGGCGTGCCCTCGCGGCCGGCGCCCTCCTGCTCGGCCACCCGCGCCAGCTCGTCGGCGTAGCGGGCGGCCGCGTCGTTGACGTCCCGGACGCCCGGGGCGTCGCTGGCGGGGACGGCGTGCACGAGGCTCGGGTCGAGCGGCAACCGGTCGAGCAGGGCCTCCCGCGCCTGGGTCTCGTTGCGGTCGGGGTCGCCGGCGGGCAGGAACCGCTCGTCGCCCCACCAGACGTGCACGCGCGGCCAGTCGACGGCGTCGCGGCCCGGTCCGTCGCCCAGCGCCTTCAGCACGGCGCTGCCCATGCCACCGCCCGTGAGCACGACGTGCGCGCGACCGCGAGCGGACTGGGCCTCGACCAGCCGGGTCACCAGCCGGTCGGCGACCGAGCGGGCCAGCAGGTCGGCGTCCGCGTGGACGACGACTCGGGGCGTGCCCGTCATGCCTGCGCCCCGGACGCCGCCTTCGCCCGAGTCGTCGTCGGGGCGGTCTTCTTCGCGGTCTTCTTCGCGGTCTTCTTCGCCGCCTTCTTAGCGGTCTTCTTCGCCGCCTTCTTGGCGGTCTTCTTGGCGGTCTTCTGGGCCGCCGTCTGCTCCGGCTGCGCCTCGCGGATCTTCCGCGCGTGCGTCGCCTCCCGGCGTGACGCGGCCTGCGCCTGCTTGCGCGCCTCAGGCAGCGACAGTCCCTCACCTTGAGCGGCGGCTTCCGCGGCGGTGAGCGAGCGGCCGGCCTTGAGGCGGTCGAGGCCCTTGGTCAGCGTCGCCTGGTAGATCTCGTCGGGGTCGAGCCGGCGCAGCTCCTCGGCCAGGCACTCGGCCAGGTCACGGCGCGGCAGCGAGATCCGCCGGTCGGGCTGCCCGGGCTGGGTCAGCGTGGCGATCGCGCCGTCCGCTCGCACGAGGTCGATGGGGCCGTTGCGCCGCTGCAGGCGCACGGCCTGCATGCCCGTGCCTGCGCGCGTGCGGCTGCGCACCACCGGGCACCGCAGCGTCTGCGCCAGCCAGGCGGCGAGCAGGTCGGTGCTGGGGCTGTCGCTGGCGCCGGTCACCGTGACCCGCTCGACCGGGTCGTACGGCGGCTGGTCGAGCGCTGCGGCCAGCAGCCCGCGCCACTTGGTGACGCGCGTCCAGGCCAGGTCGGTGTCGCCCGCGGCGTAGGTGTCGCGACGACGCTCGAGCGCCTTGCGCGGGTTGGGTGCGGCCGCGGCGTCGGTGATGCGTCGCTGGGCCATCGAGCCGATGGGGTCCTCGGCCGCGTTGGGCGGGGCCTGGTCGGGCCACCACACGACGAGCGGGGAGTCGGGCAGCAGCAGGGGCGTGACGACGCTGTCAGCGTGCGCGGTGAGCTGGCCGTACAGGCGCAGCACGATCACCTCGCTCGCGCCCGCGTCGCCACCGACGCGCACCTGCGCGTCGATCCGGTCGGCGCCGCGCCGGTTGCCCTGCACGATGACGATCACGCGGCAGGGGTGCTCGCGGCTGGCGTCGTTCGCCGCCTCGATGGCCACCTCGGCGCCCTGCTCGTCGGTGACGATCACCAGGGTGAGCACCCGACCGAGGGCGACGGCGCCTCCGGTGTCGCGCAGGTCGACGAGCGTGCGGTTGACCGCCGCCGTCGTGGTGCTCGGCAGGTCGATGATCACGGGAGCCTCCACTGGCGGCCGTCGCGGGCCATCATCTCGTCGGCGGACGCCGGGCCCCAGGTGCCGGCCGCGTACTGCTCGGGGCGTCCGTCACGAGCCCAGTGCTTCTCGATGGGGTCGAGGATCTTCCACGACAGCTCGACCTCCTCGTGCCGCGGGAACAGCGGCGGGTCGCCCAGCAGGACGTCGAGGATCAGCCGCTCGTAGGCCTCGGGGGACGACTCGGTGAAGGCGTGGCCGTAGCCGAAGTCCATCGTGACGTCGCGCACCTCCATCGCGGTGCCGGGCACCTTGGAGCCGAAGCGCATCGTGACGCCCTCATCGGGCTGGACGCGGATCACCAGGGCGTTGCGGCCGAGCTCCTCGGTGGCCGTCTTCTCGAACGGCAGGTGAGGGGCCTGCTTGAACATCACCGCGATCTCGCTGACCCGCCGGCCGAGGCGCTTGCCGGTGCGCAGGTAGAACGGCACCCCGGCCCATCGACGCGTGTCGATCTCGAGCTTCACGGCGGCGTACGTCTCGGTGGTGGAGGTGCGGTCGATGCCGTCCTCCTCGAGGTAGCCGACGACCTTCTGGCCGCCCTGCCAACCGGCGGCGTACTGGCCGCGGGCGGTGGACGTCGGCAGGTCGCGCGGCAGCCGGACGGCGGAGAGCACCTTCTCCTTCTCCGCCCGCAGGTCCTGCGCGTCGAACGACACCGGCTCCTCCATCGCGGTGAGGGCCAGCAGCTGCAGCAGGTGGTTCTGGATGACGTCGCGGGCGGCGCCGATGCCGTCGTAGTAGCCGGCGCGGCCGCCGATGCCGATGTCCTCGGCCATCGTGATCTGCACGTGGTCGACGTAGTGGGCGTTCCAGATCGGCTCGAACATCTGGTTGGCGAAGCGCAGCGCCAGGATGTTCTGCACCGTCTCCTTGCCGAGGTAGTGGTCGATCCGGAAGACGGCGTCCGGCGGGAAGACCTTGGACACGATGTCGTTCAGCTCGCGGGCGCTGGCCAGGTCGTGACCGAACGGCTTCTCGATGACCACGCGCCGCCAGGTGTCGGGCGCCGGACTCGACAGGCCCGAGCGGTCGAGCTGCTCGCAGACGAGCGAGAAGAACCGCGGCGGGATCGACAGGTAGAACGCGTGGTTGCCCCCGGTGCCGCGCTCGGCGTCGAGGCTCTTGACCGTCTCGGCCAGCCGGTCGAACGCGTCGTCGTCGTCGAAGTCGCCGGGCACGAAGCGAAAGCCCTCGGCCAGGTGCTTCCAGACGCTCTCGCGAAAGGGCGTGCGGGCGTGCTGCTTCACCGCGTCGTACACGATCTGGCCGAAGTCCTGGTCGGCCCAGTCGCGGCGGGCGAAGCCGACGAGCGAGAAGCCCGGCGGCAGCAGTCCGCGGTTGGCCAGGTCGTACACGGCCGGCATGAGCTTCTTGCGGGCGAGGTCGCCCGTGACGCCGAAGATCACCAGGCTGCAGGGGCCGGCGATCTTCTGCAGCCGCTTGTCGCGCGGGTCGCGCAGCGGGTTGCGGTCGGCGGTGACCCGGGCTGGGCTCACTGCAGGACCTCCAGGAGTCGGCGCACACCCTCGGTGCGGTCGGTGAGGTGAAGGCGCAGCACCGGACGGCCGTGGTCGGCGAGCACCTGGGCGTCGCCGGCGGCCTGCGCCGCGATGAGGTCGCCGAAGGTGAACTCCTGCCCGGGCACCGCGAGGTCGCCGGCAGGGGAGCCGGTGACCTGCAGGTAGACGCCGGTGGCCGGGCCGCCCTTGTGGTACTGCCCGGTCGAGTGCAGGAAGCGCGGCCCCCACCCGAAGGTCGTCGGCCGGTGCGTGCGCCGCACGAGGGCCGGCCGCACGTCCGCCAGCTCGGCCTGGTCGGCCCGGTCGAGGTAGGCCATGACCGCGAGGTACCCCCGCTGCGGGTGGAGCCGGTCCAGCAAGGCCGTGACGGCGCCGGCGAGGTCGCTCACGCCGTCGAGCAGCCCGTCGGTGCCGCGCACCTCGATGCCGCCGTCGACGAACGCCGGCTCCGTGGTGTCGGGGGAGCCCTCGAGCAGGCCACGGGCGGCCTTCTTCGCGCTCTCGACGTCCGGCTGGTCGAAGGGGTTGATGCCCAGCAGGCGGCCGGCGACGGCCGTGGCGGCCTCCCAGAGCAGCATCATCGCGCCGAGCGAGCCGCCGACGGTGACGCTCGCGGCGACGTCGCCGCCGGCGTCACCGCTGGTCGCCTCGCCGGCGTCGCCCTGCGCCACGTCCGCGCTGCCGCTGGTGGCGTCGGCCATGGCCACGAGGTGCACGGGCAGGACGTCCGACGCCGGGTCGCGCAGCTCGGGTGCGTCCGGCCCCTCGACGGCCACGGGGAGCAGCCCGGTGCCCTGCTTGCCGGTGCTCTCGGCGATCAGCTGCTCGGCCCAGTCCGCGAACCCCTCGATCGGGGTGCCGTCGGGAACGAGCACGACCTTGTCGCGCCGTCCGGTGGGCGCGGTCGGGTCGACACCGGCGAGCGCCGCACCGAGCACGAGGGCGGGGTTGCCCTCGCCGTCGTCGGCGAGCAGGTCGGTGACGGCCTCGGCGTCGTCGAGGAGGGCGCCGACGTCGACGCCGGCCAGGCCGCTCGGCACGAGCCCGAAGGCCGTCAGCGCGGAGTACCGGCCGCCGACGTCCGGGTCGGCCAGGACGACGCGCTGCCCGGCCTCGCGCGCGCTCGTCTCGAGCGGTGAGCCGGGGTCGGTGACGACCACGATGCGCCCGGCCGGGTCGATGCCCGCGTCGGTGAAGGCCTGGGTGTAGGCGCGGCGCTGGCTGTCCGTCTCGACCGTGCTGCCCGACTTGCTCGACACGACGACCACGGTGCGGTCGAGCCGGTCGGCGAGTGCGGCGCGGACGTAGTCGGGGTCGCTGGAGTCGAGCACCGTGAGCGGTCGCCCGGCCGTGGCGCAGATGACCTCGGGCGCCAGGGACGACCCGCCCATGCCGGCCAGGACGACGTGGTCGACGCCGGCGGCCGTGAGCTCGTCGCGCAGGGCCGCGATCTCGCCCACGAGCGGCCGGGACGTGCGGCCCAGGCCCACCCACGACAGCCGCTTGGCGGCCTCGGGCGCGGCGTCCGAACCCCACAAGGTGGCGTCCTGGGCGAACAGCCGCGAGGCGAACGACTCCTCGACGAGCGCAGGCACGTGCCGGCGCACCGCCTCGGCCGCCTCGCCGGTGGCGGCGACGTCGATGACGCCGGCGGGCGTGCCCTCGCTGCCACTGGCCCAGGCCATCACGGCGCCCGCGGGGCCGTCGTCCGACGCGTGGTCGCTGACCTCGTCGGTCACTGGTGGGCCTCCTCGGGGGAGTCCGACGACGCCTGGTGCGCGAGCTCCTCGTTCACCGTCGCCATGAGCTCGTCCCAGCTCTTCTCGAACTTCTCGACGCCCTCGCGCTCGAGCACGGAGGTGACGTCGGGGTAGGAGATGCCGAGCCGCTCGAGGGCGTCGAGCACCTGCCGGGCCTCGTCGTACTCCGAGCGCACGGTGTCGCCGTGCAGCTCGCCGTGGTCGGCCATGGCGTCCATGGTCTTGCTGGGCATCGTGTTGACGACGCCGTCGGTGACCAGCTCGGTGACGTACATCGTGTCCGGGTAGGCCGGGTCCTTGACGCCGGTGGAGGCCCAGAGTGGGCGCTGTGGGTGGGCGCCCTCGCCGGCGAGCACCTCCCAACGGGGGGTGCCGAAGACCTCCTCGAAGGCGTGGAAGGCCAGGCGCGCGTTGGCGATGCCGGCCTGACCGCGCAGTGCCTTGGCCTCGTCGGTGCCCAGCGCGTCGAGGCGGTTGTCGACCTCGGTGTCGACCCGGGAGACGAAGAACGACGCGACCGAGCGGATGGTCGACAGGTCGATGCCCTTCTCGCGGGCCTGCTCCAGGCCGGTGAGGAAGGCCTGCATGACGCCCCGGTAGCGGTCGAGCGCGAAGATCAGGGTCACGTTGACGCTGATGCCCTCGCTGATCGCCTGCGTGATCGCGGGCAGGCCCTCGACCGTGGCGGGGATCTTGATCATGACGTTGGGGCGGTCGACCGTGGCCCAGAGCTTACGGGCCGCCTCGATCGTCTGGGTGGTGTCGTGCGCCAGACGCGGGTCGACCTCGATCGACACCCGGCCGTCCTGGCCCTTCGTGCGGTCGTACACGGGCCGCAGCACGTCGCAGGCGTCGCGGACGTCGGCCGTGGTGATGTCGAAGATGGCGGTGTCGACGTCCTTGCCCTGCGCGGCGATCTCGCGCAGCTGCTCGTCGTAGGCGTCACCCTTCGACAGCGCGCTGGCGAAGATCGTGGGGTTGGTGGTCACCCCCACCACGTGCTGGTCGGAGACGAGCTTGTCGAGGCTGCCGTCGTTGAGCAGCTCGCGGGACAGGTCGTCGAGCCAGATGGATACTCCAGCGTCGGACAGCTGGGCGAGGCGGTCGGTCATGGATCCTCCAGAGAGGTGCGGGGTTCAGGGTCGGGGTGGGCGGTGTCGCTCCTGACTCAGGGGCGGTCGCCCGTGCCGCCCTGGGTGGGGGCGGAGGTGTCGTGGTCACCGCCGGGTCGCACGTCGGCCAGGTCGCCGCTCGCGGCGGCCAGGCTCTCGCGGGCGGCGTCCGCGACGGCGTCGGCGGTGATGCCGAACTCGCGGAAGATGGTCTGGTAGTCGGCGGAGGCGCCGAAGTGCTCCAGCGAGATCGTGCGGCCGGCGTCGCCGACGACGTCGCGCCAGCCCTGCGCCACACCGGCCTCGACGCTCACCCGAGCGCGAACGGACGGCGGCAGCACCTCGTCGCGGTAGTCCTGCGACTGGTCCTCGAACCACTCGCGGCACGGCATCGAGACGACGCGCGTGGGCGTGCCCTCGGCCTGCAGCTGCTCGCGCGCAGCCACGGCGAGCTGCACCTCCGAGCCGGTCGCGACGAGGATCACGGCCGGCTGGCCGCCGTCGGCCTCGGCCAGCACGTAGCCGCCGCGGGCGACGCCCTCGGCGGGAGCCATGCCGCTCTCGCCGCGGTCGAAGACCGGCAGGTTCTGCCGGCTCAGCACCAGGCCCGCCGGGCGGTCGTGGTGCTCCAGGATCGTGCGCCAGGCCCACGAGGTCTCGTTGGCGTCGGCCGGGCGGACGACGTCCAGCCCGGGGATCGCGCGCAGCGCGGCGAGGTGCTCGACCGGCTGGTGCGTCGGGCCGTCCTCGCCGAGGCCGATGGAGTCATGGGTCCACACGTAGGTGACGGGCAGCTTCATCAGCGCCGCGAGCCGCACCGCGGGCCGCATGTAGTCGCTGAACACCAGGAACGTACCGCCGTAGGGCCGGGTCAGGCTCTGCAGCGCGATGCCGTTGAGGATCGAGCCCATCGCGTGCTCGCGGATGCCGAAGTGCAGCGTGCGCCCGTACGGACCGCCCTGCCAGTCCTTCGTCTGGCGGTCGGCCGGGATGAACGACGGTTCGCCCTCCATCGTCGTGTTGTTGCTCTCCGCGAGGTCGGCTGAGCCACCCCAGAGCTCTGGCAGCACCGGCGCGAGGGCGGTGAGCACCTCGCCGGACGCCTTGCGGGTGGCCATGCCCTTGGGGTCGGGGTCGAACGACGGCAGCGTGTCGGTCCAGCCCTCGGGCAGCTCGACGGCGCTCAGCCGGTCGAGCAGCTTCGCCCGCTCGGGGTTGTCGCCGCGCCACTGGTCGTACGCGCCCTGCCACTGCTCGTGCGCCGCCCGGCCGCGGTCCTTCACCTCGCGGGCGCGAGCCAGCACGTCGTCGTCCACCTGGAACGTGCGGTCGGGGTCGAAACCGAGCACGCGCTTGGTGGCGGCCACCTCGTCGTCGCCCAGCGCGGAGCCGTGCGCCTTGCCGGTGTTCTGCTTGTTGGGCGCAGGCCAGCCGATGATGGTGCGCAGGGCGATGAACGACGGGCGGTCGGTCTGGGCCTTGGCCGCCTCGATCGCGGCGAGCAGCGCGTCGACGTCCTCGACGTACTCGCCGGTCTTCGTCCAGTCGACGGTCTGGACGTGCCAGCCGTAGGCCTCGTAGCGCTTGGCGACGTCCTCGCTGAACGAGACGTCGGTGTCGTCCTCGATCGAGATGTGGTTCTGGTCGTAGATGACGACGAGGTTGCCGAGCTGCTGGTGGCCGGCCAGGGAGCTGGCCTCGGCCGTGACGCCCTCCATGATGTCGCCATCGGAGCACAGCACGTAGACGTGGTGGTCGAACGGGCTCTGGCCGGGCGCGGCGTCGGCGTCGAGCAGGCCACGCTCACGGCGGGCGGCCATGGCCATGCCGACGGCGCTGGCCAGGCCCTGGCCGAGCGGTCCGGTGGTGATCTCGACCCCGCGGGTGTGGCGGTACTCGGGGTGGCCGGGGGTCTTGGAACCCCACGTGCGCAAGGCTTCCAGGTCGTTGAGCTCCAAGCCGTAGCCCGACAGGAAGAGCTGGATGTAGAGCGTCAGACTCGAGTGGCCGCACGAGAGGACGAACCGGTCGCGGCCGAGCCACTGGTCGTCGGCGGGGTCGTGGCGCATGACGTTCTGGAACAGCAGGTACGCCACGGGAGCCAGGCTCATGGCCGTGCCGGGGTGGCCGTTGCCGACCTTCTGGACGGCGTCGGCGGCCAGGACGCGGACGGTATCGACCGCGCGGACGTCGGTGTCGGTCCACCCGGTGCGGGCCACGACCGGCGCCGACAGCTCGGCGGATCGGCGCCCGGAGGTGTGGTCGGCGCCGGGCTGGGTCGTGGGGTCGCTCACGAGGGGTCCTCTCGTCGGTGGGATGACGGGGTGCGGGGGCTCCCGACAAGATCAGGAGCGGGCGGGAGCGCCTCATCGCGCACCACGCCGAGCCTAGTCCGGTGCGTGCGAGGCGCATCCGGTGCCCGGTTGTCGGACACCCGTCGCTAGCATGGGGGAGTCGAGCGCGCCCGAGCCGGTGTCGTCCGACGCCTTGCCGTCCAGCGCATCTGAGGACCTCGTGACCGCGACCGACTCCCACCCCACGATGGTGGCGACGCCTCGTCGCTCGGTGGGACGGACCGTCCGGGCATACGTCGCGCTCACCAAGCCGCGCATCATCGAGACGCTGCTCGTCACGACGGTGCCGACGATGTTCCTCGCCGCGGGCGGCCTGCCGCCGGCCTGGCTCGTCGTCGCGACCCTCGTGGGCGGCACCATGGCGGCCGGCAGCGCCAACACGCTGAACTGCTACATCGACCGCGACATCGACCAGGTCATGCACCGCACGCGTCGCCGTCCACTCGCCACGGGTGAGGTGACGCCGCGCGAGGCCGTCGTGTTCGGCGTCGTGCTCGGTGTGCTGTCGGTGCTGTGGCTCGGGCTGCTGGTCAACTGGCTCGCTGCCGGGCTCGCGCTCGCGGCGAACCTGTTCTACGTCTTCGTCTACACGCTGCTGCTCAAGCGCCGCACGCCGCAAAACATCGTGTGGGGCGGCGCGGCAGGCTGCATGCAGGTGCTCATCGGCTGGGCCGCCGTCACGGGCTCGCTGGCCTGGGCGCCGTTCGTGCTGTTCATGGTCATCTTCCTCTGGACGCCGCCGCACTACTGGCCGCTGTCGATGCGCTTCGAGGACGACTACGCCACGGCGGGAGTGCCGATGCTGCCGGTCGTCGCGTCCGACGTGGCCGTGGCCCGGCAGGTGGTGCTCTACTCCTGGGGCATGGTGCTGGCGTCGCTGGCACTGGTGCCCGTGGCGCCGACCGGACCGGTCTACGCCGTGAGTGCCGTGGTGCTCGGTGGGGTGTTCCTGCTCGAGGCCCACCGGCTGCTGAGCCGGGCCAAGGCCGGCATCGTCGGCGCGAAGCTCAAGCCGATGCGGCTGTTCCACTACTCGATCACGTACGTCAGCCTGCTGTTCGTGGCCGTCGCGGTCGACCCGTTCATCCGCTTCTGAACCGCCCGCGGCCCTAGGGCTCGCGGCCCTGCCACGTGGTCAGGCAGGCCCGGTTCCCCTGCGCATCGGCCAGGACCCAGAAGGCCGGCGCGGCGCTGTCGTCGACCAGCTCGCCGCCGGCCTCGATCGCTGCGGCGATGCGGTCGTCGACGACCTCCGGCGGCAGGCGCACGTCGAGGTGCCAGCGCTGGCGCGGGACGTCGTGGCTGCCGGTGGGCTGGAACCAGATGCTCGGCCCGCGCCCCGTGGCGTCCCGCAGCTGCAGCTCGCCCCACGCGTCGACCGTGTCGTAGCCCAGCAGCGCCGCCCAGAACGGCCTGATCTCGGCCTCGTCGGCGGTATCGAGTCCGAGCTCGAGCACGCTGGTGCGCTCCGGCCGCGGCACGGCCCCCGCGGCGCGGGCCAACTCGCTGATGGTGCGGGCCAGGGCGACGTCGCGCGAGGTCACCCCGCCCACGTCGTGGCTGAGCAGGCGGACGTCGAGCCGGCCGTAGGCCACGTCGAGATCCGGATGGTGGTCCAGGTCCTCCGCGGCCACCGCGATCGCGTCGACGAGCCGGACGGCGGTGACGAAGTCTCCGGTGTCGAAGCTGGCGTGCAGCCGGTCGATGAGCATGCGCCAGTCGACGAGCTCCTCGCTCACCAGGTCCCGCTCCGTCAGCGTGCGCCTCGGGCCGGATGGTGTGGTGTCCATGCTCCGAGCATGCCGTGCGGCCTGCGGGCGGGACAGCCCTCTGCGTGGTGCCTGCGCATCACCGGTGATGCGCAGCCACCACGGTGAGCGCGGCGGAGCGACGCCTCAGGTCAGCGGCGCGCGCTCGCGCAGGGTCATCAGCAGCCGGGTGACGACGACGACCAGCAGGCTGGCGCCCAGCATGTGCAGCATCACGGCCACGACCGGCAGGCCGGTCAGGTACTGCACGTAGCCGATGACGCCCTGCAAGACGCCGACGCCGAGCACCCAGAGCGCCGCCCGCTGGGCGGCGGCCGGCGCGGTGGTGAGCCGCAGGCCGACGAGGATGGCCAGCAGCACGCCGAACCACAGCAGCACCGAGTCCGAGTGCAGCCAGCTCATCGCGCGCGGGTCGAAGCCGAACCGCGCGGGCGCCTCGGCGTCGCCCGAGTGCGGGCCGGACCCGGTGACGACGGTGCCGAGCACGAGCACCACGAACGTCAGGACGGTGAGCCCCCAGGCCAGCAGGGTGAGCTCACGTCGCACGACGGGGCGCGGGGCGCCGTCCGGCTCGCCGACCCGCCACAGCAGGTAGCTGGACGCCGCGATGAGCCCCATCGACACGAGGAAGTGCGCGGCCACGGTGGCGGGGTGCAGGTGGGTGAGCACCGTGATGCCCCCGAGCACCGCCTGGACGACGACGCCGAGCAGCGGCAGCGCGGCGACGGCCAGGAGTCGGCGGGGCCGACGGGTGCGCCAGACCTGAGCGGCCACGACCGCGAGCGCGACCAGGGCGGCGATGCCGACGACGCCCGTGAGCGTGCGGTTTCCGAACTCGATGTACTTGTGGATGCCCTGCGGTTGGTGCACCACGGGCGTGTACGAGCCGGGCACGCACTGGGGCCAGGTGGGGCAGCCGAGGCCGGACCCGGTGAGTCGCACCAGGCCGCCAGTCACCACGATGCCGATCTCGACGACGAGGTTCGCGACCAGCACCGGGCGCACGAGCCGCTCGAGCAGTGCCCAGCGCGGGTCGGCGTCGCGGGTCGGCGGCGTGGTGGGGCGAGGGGACGACACGGCGGTCACGGCGTCCAGCGTACGGCGCCCTTCGCCGCCCCCATCCACCGCCGGCCCCCCCGTGGGGGGGGTTTTGTAAATGTTGGGCGGGGCCCCCCCGGGGGGGGGGGGGGCGTAGGAAAATGGGCGGGGGGGGGGGGGGGGGGGCAGCGCCGCACGCGGGCGGGGGGGCCGG
>JBQCES010000083.1:0-16380 GCA_051960055.1 Angustibacter sp.
GCCCCCGGGCCTGGGGGGCGCCGTCGCGCACGCCCCCGCCCCCGCCCCGCCCCCCGCCGCCCCCCGGCCCCCCCACGCCCCCCCGAAACCGGCCCGCCCCCGCGCCTGAGTGGCGGGGGCCCGGGCAGGTAGGACGCCTCGCGCTGGCTTACAGTCGTCCGGTGCCCTGGTACGAGCTGCTCGCGATCTTCGCCGCGGGTGTGGCCGCCGGCACCATCAACACCATCGTCGGGTCAGGCAGCCTGATCACGTTCCCGACGCTGCTGGCGTTCGGCTTCCCGCCGGTCACCGCGAACGTCTCGAACAACATCGGCATGGTGCCCGGAGGCGTGTCCGGCACGTGGGGCTACCGGCGAGAGCTGAGCGGTCAGGGGCCGCTGATCCGGCGCCTGGTGCCGATGTCGCTGCTGGGGTCGGTGACCGGGGCCTTGCTGCTCCTGTGGCTGCCCGCGGCCGCATTCCAGGCGATCGTGCCGGTGCTGCTCGCGATCTCGCTCGTGCTGGTGGTGCTGCAGCCTCGGCTGCAGGCGCGGGTGCTCGCTCGGCACGCCGACCCCGACGTCGGCCACAGCCGGTGGCACCAGCCGCTGCTGCTGGGTGGCACCTACGGAGCCGGTGCGTACGGCGGCTACTTCGGTGCGGCCCAAGGCGTGCTGCTCATGGGCCTGCTGGGCTCGCTGGTGCCCGAGTCGATGCAGCGGCTCAACGCCGTGAAGAACGTGCTCTCGCTCGTCGTCAACAGCGTCGCGGCCGTCACCTTCGCGATCGTGGCGCGCGACCACATCGACCCGGCGGCCGTCGGCCTCGTGGCGGCCGGCTCGCTCGTGGGCGGTCTGCTCGGCGCGCGGTTCGGACGCCGGCTGCCGCCCACGGTGCTGCGCGGCCTCATCGTGGTGGTGGGACTGGTCGCCATCGCCCGGGTGCTGACCAGCTGATGGGCGTCGTGCGGATCAGCGACCCCGACGACCCTCGGGTGCGCGACTACACCCAGCTCACCGACATGGCGCTGCGTCGCGCCCGCGAGCCGGAGGAGGGCCTCTACCTCGCGGAGAGCGACAAGGTGATCCGGCGGGCCCTCGAGGCCGGGCACCGCCCGCGCTCGTACCTGATGGCTCCCCGGTGGCTCGACGACCTGGCCGACCTCGTCGCCGAGGCCGACCGCGACGGCGTGCCGGTGTACGTCGGGGAGCCGGGCGTGCTCGAGGCCCTCACCGGCTTCCACCTGCACCGCGGAGCCATTGCGGCCATGCACCGTCCGCCGCTGCCCGACGTCGACGCGGTGATCACGGGGGCCCGCAGGGTCGCGGTGCTCGAAGACGTCGTCGACCACACCAACGTGGGCGCCATGTTCCGTTCCGCCGCAGCGCTCGGGGTCGACGCTGTGCTGGTGACCCCTCGCTGCGCCGACCCGCTCTACCGGCGCAGCGTCCGGGTCTCGATGGGCACGGTGTTCCAGGTGCCGTGGACGCGCGTCGAGCCGTGGCCAGGGGGAGTGGAGGCGTTGCAGCGCAGCGGTTTCACCGTCGCTGCCCTGGCGCTGAGTGACGACTCGGTGGCCCTCGACGAGCTGGCGGCCGACCCGCCTGAGCGCCTCGCACTGGTGCTCGGCACCGAGGGGCACGGGTTGTCGCAGCGCACGGTGGCGGCGTCCGACGTCGTCGTCCGCATCCCGATGAGCGGAGGAGTCGACTCCCTCAACGTGGCCGCCGCCAGCGCCGTCGCCTTCTGGGCGCTGCGGGTGCGCGACTAGCCGCCTAGCGCCCCAGGCCCTCGACGACCACCGCCCGCGGCAGCTGCGCCACGGCCGCGCCCGGGAGCACCAGCTTGCTGCGCCGCACCCCCGAACCGACGATCACGACCTCGCTGGCCGCCACCCGCGCGTCGACGAGCAGCTGCCACGCGCCAGGCAGGCCGATCGGCGTGATGCCGCCGTACTCCATGCCGGTTCGCTCGACCGCGTCGTCCATCGCGAGGAACGACGCCTTGCGGACGTCGAGGGAGCGGCGCACCGCGTTGTTGACGTCGGCGCGCGTGGTGGCCAGCACGACGCACGCGGCCACGCGCTCGTCACCGCCGCGCCGGCCGCCGACCACCACACAGTTGGCCGAGATCTCGAGCGGCACCTCGTACGCGTCCGTCATGGCTGCGGTGTCGGCCAGGCCGGCGTCGATCTCGGTGACGGCGACATCGTCCGCGTGACCCCATCGCTGGAGCACCGAGGCGACCGGGCCCGCCAGTAGGTCGGGACGCGACAGCGCCGGCCGGATCAGCTGCAGGCGACCGAGGGCGTCGTCGGGCTGGGTCATGGGCCCCACGCTAGCCCGGTCGGTGGCATAGGATCGATGCCCGCGTCGTCCGGCACCGGGCGCGCCACCACCGGGGAGAGGGTCCGCGGACCGTGAGTGACCTGAGCGCCGATCGCGCAGCCGAGCAGGCGCACCTGGATCTCGTCTACCGGCGGCTCGACCAGCTGGTGGAGGCCGCGCAGCAGCAGCTGGCCGCCGTGCGCCGTACCGGCTCGGTGGGCACGCCGCAGGCGCGCTCGGAGCGCGACGCGTTCGCGACGACGCTCGAGCACCGCATTGCCCAGCTCCGCGCGGTGCAGGACCGGTTGGTCTTCGGCCGGCTCGACCTGCGTTCGGGCGAGCGCCACCACATCGGGCGGGTCGGGATCAGCGACGAGCAGCAGGACAAGCTGCTCGTCGACTGGCGGGCGCCCGTCGCGGCGCCCTTCTACCAGGCGACGCCGGCAGCTCCGGGTGACGTCGTGCGCCGTCGCCACCTGACGACGTCGGGCCGCGAGGTCGTGCATCTCGACGACGAGGTGCTCGACCTGGCGGCCATCCCCGAGAGCGAGCGGGCCACGCTGCAGGGGGAGGGCGCGTTGATGGCCGCCGTGACGGCGCCGCGCACCGGCCGCATGGGCGACATCGTGGCGACCATCCAGGGGGAGCAGGACCGCATCGTCCGCGACGAGCTGGCCGGCGTGCTCGTGGTGCAGGGCGGTCCGGGCACGGGCAAGACGGCGGTGGCGCTGCACCGTGCGGCGTACCTGCTCTTCACCCACCGCCGCCGTCTCGAGCGTTCGGGTGTGCTCGTGGTGGGCCCGGGGCCGCTGTTCCTGCGCTACATCGAGCAGGTGCTGCCCTCGCTCGGTGAGTCCGGCGTCGTGATGATGACGCCCGGCACGCTCTTCCCGGGCGTGGAGGCCGAGCGCGACGACTGCGACGACGTCGCGCGGGTCAAGGGCGACCTGCGCATGGTGCAGGTGCTCGAGCAGGCCGTGCGCGACCGCCAGCGGCTGCCCGATGCCGACCTCGAGCTGCGCGTGGGATCTCGCACGCTCGTGCTGACCCGCTCTGCGGTCGGGGCCGCTCGGGCGCGCGCCCGCTCGACCGGCGCCCCGCACAACGCCGCGCGCGTGACGTTCGTCAAGGACCTGCTGCGCCATCTCGCCGGGCAGATGGCCGAGCAGCTGCGCCAGCCGCTCACCGACGACCTGCGCCAGGAGCTGGACGCCGACCTGCGCGACTCCCGCGACGTCCGGGTCAACCTCAACCTGCTGTGGATGCCGTTGCAGCCGCAGCGCTTCCTCACCGACCTGTTCGCCGTCGACAGCCGGCTCGACTCCGCCGCGCGGACGCTCACGGCCGCCGAGCGCGACCTGCTGCGCCGCGAGCGCGGCGCCCCGTGGACCGTGCAGGACGTGCCGTTGCTCGACGAGCTGGCCGAGCTCATGGGCGACGACGGCGAGGCGGCCCGGGCCGACGACCGCCGCCGCGCTGCCGAGCTGGCCGGCGAGCTCGACTACGCCCGTGGCGTGCTCCAGATGACGCGACTCGAGAACCCCGTCGTCAGCGCCGAGATGCTGGCCGAGCAGTTCGCGGCTCTCGGGCCGACGCTCAGCGTCGCCGAGCGCGCCGAGGCCGACCGCAGCTGGGCGTACGGGCACCTCATCGTCGACGAGGCGCAGGAGCTCACGCCGATGATGTGGCGGCTGCTCGCCCGCCGGGCGCCCGGCCGCTCCTGGACCGTCGTCGGCGACCTCGCCCAGCGCGGCTCGGCGGCCGGGGCGTCGTCGTGGGCGTCCGTGCTGGATCCGGTGGCCGAAGGCCGGTGGCGCGAGCGGCAGCTCAGCGTGAGCTACCGGACGCCGGCCCGTGTGCTGCGCGTCGCCGAGTCGCTCGCGCGGGCCAACGGCCTGCCGGTGACCGCCGTCGAGTCGGTGCGCGAGGGCGAGTTCGACCCGGTCGTGGTCGGCCGTGAGCCCGGCGAGGTGGCTGCGGTCGAGGACGTCGTCGGCCGACTGCTCGAGGAGAGCAGTGACGGCACGGTCGCGGTCGTGGCCCCGGCGCCGGAGCTGGCCGCCCTCACCAAGGGGCTCAGTGCCACCTGGCCCGACCTGGTGGGTGACGCCTCGCGCACGGCACTGAGCGTGCGGGTGAGCGTGCTGTCCCCTGAGCAGGTGAAGGGTCTGGAGTTCGACGACGTCGTCGTGGTCGAGCCTGCCGCCATCGTCGCGGCCTCGGCGCGCGGGCTGAGCGACCTCTACGTCGCGCTGTCGCGGCCCACGCGCCGGCTCGTCGTCGTGCACGGTGAACCGCTTCCGGCGGGCATGGACGCTCTGTCGCGCTGGTGACGGACGGCGAGGCGTACCGTGAGGCGGTGACCCCCGCTTCCGCCGCTTCCCCGCCGCTGACGCCGCCCGCCGACCTGCCGCGCACCCTCGGTGCGTTGCGCGCGAGCGGCCACGAGCACCGCACCGTCAAGGACGAGATCCGCACCAACCTCGTGCGCCTGCTGAGCTCCGACGAGCCGCGGTTCGCCGGCATCGTCGGCTTCGACGCCACCGTGCTGCCCGAGCTCGAGCGCGCACTGCTCGCCGGCCACGACGTCGTCCTGCTCGGCGAGCGCGGCCAGGGGAAGACCCGGCTGATCCGGTCGCTGATCGCGCTGCTCGACGAGTGGACGCCGGTCATCGAAGGGGCCGAGCTCGGCGAGCACCCGTACGAGCCGATCACGCCGGCCTCGCGGCGACGCGCGGCCGAGCTGGGCGAGGACCTCCCGGTCGCCTGGCGCCACCGCTCGGAGCGGTACAGCGAGAAGCTCGCCACGCCCGACACCAGCGTCGGCGACCTCATCGGTGACGTCGACCCGATCCGCGTGGCCGAGGGCCGCCCGCTCGGCGACCCGGAGACGATCCACTACGGCCTGGTGCCCCGCACGCACCGGGGGATCTTCGCCGTCAACGAGCTGCCCGACCTGGCCGAGCGCATCCAGGTGTCGCTGCTCAACGTGCTGGAGGAACGTGACGTGCAGGTGCGGGGCTACCAGCTGCGGCTGCCGCTCGACCTGCTGCTCGTCGCGAGCGCGAATCCCGAGGACTACACCAACCGGGGGCGCATCATCACCCCGCTGAAGGACCGCTTCGGCGCCGAGGTGCGCACCCACTACCCGCTCGAGCTGGACGACGAGGTCGCGCTCGTGCGCCAGGAGGCCGAGCTGGTGGCGGAGGTGCCCGACCACGTGCTCGAGGTCGTGGCGCGCTTCACCCGGCTGGTGCGCGAGTCGCCGTCGGTCGACGCCCGCTCCGGTGTCTCGGCGCGGTTCGCCGTCGCGGCGGCCGAGACCGCGTCGGCCGCGGCGTTGCGCCGTGGCGCGCTGGCCGGTGAGGACACGCCCGTGGCGCGCGTGGGCGACACCGAGTCGGTGGTGGGCACCTTGCGCGGCAAGGTCGAGTTCGAGAGCGGCGAGGAGGGCCGCGAGATCGAGGTGCTGGCCCACCTGCTGCGCCTCGCGGTGGCCGAGACCTTCCGGGCACACCTGGGGGGCGTCGACCTGTCGGGCTTCGTCGACCTCGTCGACGGCGGGGGCAGCATCGAGACCGGCGAGCTGGTGAGCTCGGCCGAGGTGCTGCAGCAGGTCGGCACGGTGGCCGGGCTCGCCAAGGTGCTCGACCGGCTCGGCATGGGCGATGCGCCGTCGCCTGCCCACGCCGCGGCCGCCGTCGACCTCGTGCTCGAGGGACTCCACCTCACGCGGCGCCTGGCCAAGGACACCACCGACGACGGCCGCACCGTCTACGGCGGCTGAGCGGGCGGGCGACCGGACATGGCAGGCCACCAGCGGGGGCGACGCAGCCGGTACGGCGCGTGGCACGGCGGTGCCGACCCACTCGCGCCGCCGTTCGACGTCCGAGCCGCGGTCGACCAGTTGGGTGAGCAGGTGCTGGCGGGCGAGAGCCTGCGTGAGGCCCTGGCCGACCTGCTGCGGCAGGGCCCAGACGGCGAGCGCGGCCACGGGCTCGACGACCTGTTCGAACGCGCCCGGCGCATGCGCCGCGAGGCCCTGCGCCGAGGACGACTCGACGGCACGGTCACGCGCGCGCAGGCGCTGCTCGACCAGGCACTGGCCGCTGAGCGCGAGGCGCTGGCCGGCCGACAGGACGGCGATGCGCGCTTCGCCGAGGCCCGGTTGGATGCCCTGCCGCGCTCGACGTCGCGTGCCGTGCAGGACCTGGCCGACTACGACTGGGCCAGCCCCGAGGCGCGGGCCGACTACGAGCGCATCCTCAGCGAGCTGCGGGGCGAGGTGCTCGACCAGCGGTTCGCCGGCCTGCGCGAGGCCTTGAAGGGAGCGGACCCGGCGTCCAACCCCGAGGCCGCCCAGGCCCTGTCGCACATGCTCTCCGATCTCGAGGATCTGCTGTCGCGCCACGCCCGCGGTGAGGACGTCGACGACGCGTTCTCGCAGTTCATGGCCCAGCACGGCGAGTTCTTCCCCGAGAACCCGCAGGACGTCGACGAGCTGGTCGACCTGCTGGCCCGGCGTGCTGCGGCGGGGGAGCGGCTGATGCGCTCGCTCACGCCGGCCCAGCGCGACGAGCTGTCGTCGCTCATGCAGCAGGCGTTCGGCGGCACCGGGCTCGGCGAGCAGCTCGCCGGGCTGAGCGAGACGCTGCGGTCGCTGCGTCCGGACCTGCCATGGGGGCGGGGCGAGCAGATGCAGGGCGACCAGCCCCTCGGGTATGGCGGGGCGACCGGCGCGCTGTCGGAGGTCGCGGACCTCGACGACCTGCTCGAGCAGCTGGGCCAGCAGCACCCCGGTGCCACGCTCGACGACATCGACGTCGAGGCGGTGGAGCGCCAGCTCGGACGGCGAGCCGCGGACGACGTCCGGCGGCTGCAGCAGCTCGAGCGCGAGCTGCGCCGTCAGGGCTGGCTCAGCGGGTCGTCGACCGATGCCCTGCTCACGCCGAAGGCGCTGCGCCGCCTGGGGTCGACGGCTCTGAACCGCGTGTTCTCTCAGCTGTCCGCGGAGGGGCGCGGAGAGCACGACGTGCGTTCGGCGGGTGCCGCCGGGGAGGCGACGGGGGCGTCGCGGGCCTGGGAGTTCGGCGACGAGCAGCCGCTGGACGTCGTGCGCACGGTCAGCAACGCCCTGCGGCGGCACGGTGTCTCTAACCACGGTGTCTCTAACCACGGTGCCTCGACCCACGGTGCGCCGGGAGGCGCGGTCCGCCTGGCGGTCGAGGACTTCGAGGTGGTCGAGACCGAGCGCCGGGCCGGAGCCGCGGTGGCGCTGTGCGTCGACCTGTCGTTCTCGATGGTGGCCGAAGGCCGGTGGGGGCCGATGAAGCAGACGGCGCTCGCTCTCTCGCACCTCGTGGCGACCCGCTTCCCGCAGGACGCGCTGCAGATCATCGGCTTCGGCCGGTACGCCATGGCGCTCACCCCTGGCGAGCTCGCCGGTACCGAGCCCGACTTCGTGCAGGGCACCAACCTCCAGCACGCGCTGATGCTGGCCCGGCGGCATCTGCGCAAGCACAGCGACGGCGACCCGGTGGTGCTCGTCGTCACCGACGGCGAGCCCACCGCCCACCTGGAACCCGACGGGGAGGCGACGTTCGCCTGGCCCCCGCGGTCGAGCACGATCCGGGCCACGGTCGACGAGGTCGACCACCTCACCCGCTACGGGGCCACCCTCAACGTCTTCATGCTCGGAGAGGACGCCGGGCTGCGCCGGTTCGTCGACGCCATCGCCCGCCGCAGCGGCGGGCGCGTCTTCACCCCGTCGACCCGTGACCTCGGACAGTACGTCGTGAGCGACTACCTGCGGGCTCGGCGCGGACGGCGGCGGGCCGGATGACTGCGCCGCGCGCCGTGGTGTTCGACCTCGGCAACGTGCTGATCCGCTGGGACCCGCACCCCGCCATCGCCCGGGGCGTCGGGCCCGAGCACGCCACGCGCTTGCTCGGCGCGACGGACTTCGACTTCCTGGCCTGGAACCACGAGCAGGACGCCGGCCGGCGATGGCTCGACGGTGAGGCCCTGGTGGCGCAGAGCCACCCGCACTGGGCCGAGGCCGTGCGGGCCTACCGCGAGCACTTCGCCGAGGCGCTCGTGGGGCCGGTGCACGACACGGTCGAGCTGCTCACCGAGCTGCATGCGGCCGGCGTCCGCCTCCTGGCCCTCACCAACTGGTCGGCCGAGCTGTTCCCGGTGGCTCGCAGGGACTTCCCGTTCCTCGGCCTCTTCGACGACATCGTCGTGTCAGGGGAGGAGCAGGTCGCCAAGCCAGACGCACGGATCTTCCGCGTGCTGGAGCGCCGGGCGGGGATTCCCTTGGCGCAGTGCGTGTTCATCGACGACAGCCCGCGCAACGTCGAGGCCGCTCGGGCGCTCGGCATGGACGCCATCCTGTTCGAGGACACCGGCCACCTGCGCGCCGACCTGCACGAGCGAGGACTGCCCGTCTCGGCCCCCGACCCGGGCTGAGCCGGGGGCCGAGAGGGTGGCTACCTCGCCCGGTCAGTGCACGACGACCGGCGGCGCGGTGCCGGTCTCGTCCTCGAGCAGGTGCGACACCTCGCGCTTGCGGGGCAGGAATAACGCCGGGATGAGCGTCAGCGTCACCAGGAACGCCGCGACCCAGAAGGTGTGGCTGAACGCCGCGGCGGCGGCCACCGGAGCCTGAGCCGGGCTGGTCGGCGGGTTGTCCTTGAGCGCGTTGGTGAGCACGACGGAGAAGATCGCCACGCCCACCGAGCTGGCGATCTGCTGGGTGATGTTGAGCAACGTCGATCCGCGGGCGACCTCGTGGTGGGTCAAGGTCTTGAGCGCCGAGGTCATGATCGGCATCATCGTGGCGCCCATGCCGAGGCCCATCACGAACAGCACCGGAATGAGGAAGCCCCAGTGCGAGGAGTCGGCCTGGATCTGGGTGAGGCTGAACATGCCGCCGATGATCGCGAGCAGGCCGAAGGGCACGATCCGGCCGACCGGGAAGCGGTCGGTGAGCGCACCGGCGATGGGCATGGTGACCATCGCGCCCACGCCCTGAGGAGCCACGAGCCAGCCGGCGTTCAGCGGGGTCTCGCCCTGCACCTGCTGCAGGAACTGAGGCACGAGCAGCAGACCGCCGAAGAACGCTGCGGCGAAGATGAACATCGTGGTCACCGACACCGTGAGGTTGCGGTTGCGGAACAGCCGCAGGTCGAGCAGCGGGTGCTGGGGCCGGAAGCTGTAGACGACGAACGCCGCCATCAGGGCCAGGCCGAGCAGACCGGGTAGCAGCACCTTGGTGTGTCCGAAGCCGCCCTCACCAGGAATCGACGAGACGCCGTACAGGAACAGCGCCAGACCGGGGCTCATCATGAGCATGCCGACGACGTCGAACGACTCCGACGGGTGCGGCGAGTCCTTGGCCAGCGCGAACGACGCGTACACCAGCGCGAGCAGCCCGATGGGCACGTTGATCAGGAAGATCCAGTGCCAGCTGAAGTGGTCGATCAGCCAGCCCCCGAGGATCGGGCCGAAGATCGGGCCGAGCAGCATCGGGACGCCGAGGATCGCCATGAGGCGCCCCATGCGCGCCGGGCCGGCAGCGCGCGTCATGATCGTCATGCCCAGCGGCATGAGCATGCCGCCGCCCAGGCCCTGCAGGACCCGGAACCCGATCAGCATCTCGATCGAGGTCGCGGTGGCGCACAGCGCCGAGCCCAGGGTGAAGAGCAGGATCGCGAGCATGTAGAGGCGCTTGGTGCCGAACCGGTCGGCGGCCCAGCCCGAGAGCGGGATGACCGTCGCCAGGGCGAGGGTGTAGCCCGTGACGGTCCAGGCCACGTCGGAGTAGGCGAGCGGCTGGCCGCCGTCGGCGAACGCGGTCTGGAACGTGCGCAAGGCGACGTTGACGACGGTGATGTCGAGGATGGACATGATGGCCCCGAGGACGACCACGCCGGCGACCTTCAGCACGGCGGCGTCGATCTTCTCGGGGTACTCCACCGGGGGTGCAGCGGGTGATGTCATGGGTACCTCACGAGGTGCAGTCGACGGGCAGAAGTGCGTGAGCACGCCGCGGTGCAGCAGCGCCTCGCCGAGGCTAACGCGACCCACCGACAACGCCGAACGCTTTTGCGGCGTCCCGGGGTCAGGCGGCGGGCGAGCTGACGAGCGCCTCGCTCAGTGCCGTCAGCGTGGGGGAGCAGCCGGCGTCGATGCGGACGTCGACGAGGGCGTCGCCCCGCGTGGGCCCGCGGTTGATGAGCACGACCGGGATGCTCTCGCGAGCGGCTCGGCGCACGAACCGCAGCCCGGACTGCACCGTGAGTGACGTCCCGGCCACGAGCAGGACGTCGGCCGCCTCCACCCAGTCGTAGCAGCGCTCCACCCGGTGCTTGGGCACGTTCTCGCCGAAGAACACGACGTCCGGCTTCAGGGGGCCTCGGCACACCAGGCACGCGGCCAGGACGAAGTCGTCGTGGTGCTCGAGCTCGGCGTCGCCGTCCGGTGCGATCGTGGCCTCGTCGTCACCGAACCCGGGGTTGAGCTCGTCGAGCCGGTCGTGCAGCGCCGCCCGCGACGTCACCTCGCCGCAGCGCAGGCACACGACGTCGGCGATCCGACCGTGCAGGTCGATGACCTCCCGCGAGCCCGCCGCGGCGTGGAGCCCGTCGACGTTCTGGGTGATCAGCCCGGCCAGGGCCCCGGCCTGCTCCATGGCCGACAGCGCCCGGTGGCCGGCGTTCGGCTCCGCTCGCCGCATGCGACCCCAGCCGACGTGGCTGCGCGCCCAGTACCGTTGCTGGGCCGCCGGGCCGGAGATGAACTCCTGGTAGGTCATGGGCGAGCGGGGCACCGAGCCCGGGCCGCGGTAGTCCGGGATGCCGGAGTCGGTCGACAGGCCCGCACCGGTGAGCGCCACCACCCGGCGTCCGGCCAGCAGCTCGGCGGCGCGCGCGACGTCAGAAATCACCGCACCAGGGTACGTCGGGCGTGCGGGAGCGCTCGAGCGGTGACCTGGCAGAGTGGCCCGCGTGATGGCGTCGTGACCCCCGAACGCGCAGCGGTGCTCGAGCAGCTCGCTGACGCGGTGCCGGCTGCCGACCACGGGCGCACGGTGCGCGTGGGCGTCGACGGCGTCGACGGAGCGGGCAAGACGGTGCTCGCCGACGAGCTGGCTGCGGTGCTCGAGGCGCGAGGCCGCGCCGTCGTCCGGGTTCGGCTCGACGACTTCCACCACGTCCGCGAGATGCGCTACCGCCGCGGTCGCGACTCGCCCGAGGGCTTCTTCCACGACTCCTACGACCTGGACGCCGTCCGCCGTGAGGTGCTCGACCCGCTCGGGCCGGACGGCGACGGCTGGTACCGGGCGGCGGTGCACGATGTCGACACCGACCGCCTGCTCGACGTCCCGCGGCAGCAGGCACCGGCCGGCGCGGTGCTCGTGCTGGACGGCCTGTTCCTCCACCGTGAGGAGCTCGTCGGCGTCTGGGACTTCTCGGTGCTGGTGGTCGCGCCCTTCGAGGTCACCTACGCCCGGATGGCGGTGCGTGACGGCTGCCCCGCTGACCCGCACCACCCCGCCAACCGCCGCTACCTCGTCGGCCAGCAGCTGTACTTCGCGGCCGCCGACCCCGAGAGCCGCGCCGACGTCGTCCTCGACAACCGCGACGTGGCTAGCCCGCGGCTGCGTCGCGGTGGTCGCGCGGCCCGATGAGGGCGGCCGAGAGCAGGCCGCCGAGCGCGAGCAGGACGGCGCACCAGACCATCGCCCGGTCGAAGCCGCGGTCGAACGCGCGGACGTCACGGTAGGTGCGCTCGGCCAGCCCGGCGGCGAGCGGCAGCACCGCGACCGCGAGCAGCCCCGCGCTGCGCGCCACGGCGTTGTTGACGCCGGACGCCAACCCCGCGTGTCGTGCGGGCGCTGCGGCGAGCACGGTGGTGGTCAACGGTGCCACCGTGAGGGTGAGCCCGAGTCCGAAGAGCACCACGGGCGGCAGCACGTCGCGCCAGTAGCTCGAGCCGACGCCGACCAGGCGCCCCAGCAGGAGCATGGCCGCCGCGCACACGAGTGGGCCGACGGTCATGAACGGCCGCGGGCCCCAGCGCTCGCTCCAGCGGCCGACCTGCGCCGACCCCAGCAGCATCAGGAACGTCACGGGCAGGAACGCGGCCCCCGCGGCGAGCGGCGTGAAGCCGCAGACGAGCTGCAGCTGCAGGGCCAGCACGAACAGCACGGCCGACAGCGCGCCGTACACGACGAAGGTCACGCCGTTGGTGGCAGTGAACCGGCGCGAGGAGAAGATGCTCAGCGGCATCATCGGCTGCCGGCCGTGCCGCTCGGCCACGACGAAACCGCCGAGCGCGACGGCGGCGACGACCAGCGCCGCCAGCACCGCGCCGTCGAGTCCCTGAGCGCCCCAGCGGATCAGGCCGAACGTCAGTGCCGCCAGCCACGTCACGCCGGTGAACGCACCCGGCAGGTCGAGCTGCCGGACGGCGTCCGGGTCGCTCGACTCGGGCACGTGCCGCAGCGACACGAGCACGACCACGAGGGCGAGCGGCAGGTTGATCAGGAAGATCCAGCGCCACGACGCGTGCTCGATCAGCCAGCCGCCGACGAACGGCCCCACGGCCGTCGTCACGCCGCTGAGCCCCGACCACGCGCCGATCGCTGCGGCCCGGTCGTCGCGATGGAACGACGACGAGATGATCGCCAGCGACCCCGGCGTCAGCAGCGCACCGGCCACGCCCTGCAGCACGCGAGCAGCCACCAGGACGCCCACGGACGGCGCCACCGCGCAGAGCGCCGACGTGACGGCGAACGACACCGTGCCCAGCACGAACACCCGGCGTCGACCCCACAGGTCACCCACCGACCCGCCCACGAGGATGAACGCCGCGAGCGTGAGCGTGTAGCCGTTGAGCGTCCACTGCAGCCCAGACAGCCCGCTGCCGAGGTCTCGGCCGATGGCCGGCAGCGCGATGGTCACGACGGTCGCGTCCAGCATGGCCATGCCGCTGCCGAGCACCGTCGCGAGCAGCACCCACCGGCCGGTGGGCTCGCTGGTGCGCAGCGCCGTGCCGGCCGCCGCGCGCTCAGGCACGCCGGCGCTCGGCCGGGAGGAGCACCTCGTCGAACAGCTCGACGTACTGGGTCAGGTGGCGGTCGCCGAGGAACGCGTCGAGCACGCGCTCGCGCGCCGACGCACCCAACCGTTCGGACAGGTCGTCGTCGCCGAGCACCCGGCCCACCAGCTGCGCGAACGCGGCGAGGTCGGCGGGGTCGTCGAGCAGCAGCCCGTCGGTGCCGTCAGCGATCTGGTCGCGGATGCCGCCGATCGCGCTCGCGACGACCGGCCGGGCCTTCCACATCGCCTCGGTGACGGTGAGGCCGAACCCCTCGGCCAGGCTCTTCTGGACCACGACGGCCGCATGCCGCTGCAGGGCGTTGACCATGATCGCGTTCTCGTCGGTGTCGTCCATGGGCAGGCACACGAGGTGGACGCGCGCCCGGGCGTCCGCCGGCAGCGCCTGCCAGACCTGCGTGCACTCGGCCAGCACCTGGGCGCCCTCGGGGTCGTCGCTCACGCCCGTCACGTCCGGCCCCACGAGCAGCAGGTGCGCGTCGTCCGGCATGAGGTCGAGGTGCTGGGCGAAGGCGGTGAGGACGCCGGCCATGTCCTTGAGGTGGTCCCACCGGCTCACCTGCACGACGAGCCGGTCGGACTCGCGCGGTGCCTCGCCGTCGACGTAGAGGTGGCGGTGCTGACGCAGGTGTCCCGTGGTGCCGTCGCGGCGCACGAAGGGCACCGGCGCCACGGGGTGCCCGACGTGGTGCTCCTCGACCGGCGTCACGAGTCCCGCACGGCGCAGGACGGCGGCGACGTCGGCGCCGGAGAGGTCGACGTTCTTCGCCGAGAACGGGTCGACCGACGGTGCGATGACCCGCACGCAGGTGGGCTCGAGGAACTCGGGCGCGTACTGCTGGCGAGAGAAGACGAAGGCCGCGCAGTGCTCGAGATACGGCCGAAGGAAGGCCCAGCCACGCTCGGTGACCTCGTCGGCGGTGTCGCTGCCGATGTGGCAGCGCCACACGACGTGGGCGCCGAGGTCGGCCAGGCCCTGCGCCAGCCCAGCGGTCTGCGGGTCGTGCAGGATCACGATGTCACCGGCCCGCACCATGGGGGCCATGTCCTGCAGGTTGGCCGCGAGCACCTGCTCGTAGTGCCGGCGCTCGGCCGCCCCGACGGCGCCACCGTCACCCGTCTGCCCGTGCAGGAGGTTGTGCACCCGCTTGGTGATGGCGAAGAACGCGGGATCGCCGTTGAGGACCAGCCAGCGCGTGTCGACCCCGGCGCCGCGGCCGTAGGCCAGCAGGCCCTGCAGCATCTCGGCCACGCCGCCGCCATGGGCCGTGGCGTTGACGTTCCAGACGACGCGGTCACGCAGCAGCCCGCGCGCGAACTCCGCCGTCGTCCTCAGCCGGTCGGCGCGGTCGGGCCGCAGCAGCGAGGCGAGGCGCTCGAGAGGCAGGGGCTCGATGTCGACGACCATCATGAGTTCATCGTGCCCCTACTCGACCTGATTGGTCCGGTGCTTGTCGCAGTCGGTGCGTCGGGCACTTGTGCCCTTCCCGCCTGACGTCCGGCGCCTCACGCTGAGGGCCGTGGGCGCTGGCGATGACCGCGACCGGTTCGTCGACGCGGTGCGCGTCGGCAGCATCGTCGTGGTGGTGCTGGGCCACTGGCTCATGGCCGCGGTGGTGCGCCGCGACGGCGAGCTGAGGGCAGCCAATGCGCTCGCTGCGATGCCGTGGCTTCAGCCGCTCACCTGGGTGCTGCAGGTGGTGCCGCTGTTCTTCGTCGCGGCGGGGTTCGCGAGCGCGCGCAGCCTGTCACGGCCCGGACGGCGCACCTCGACGTTCCTGACGCAGCGGGTCGCGCGCGTCGTCCCCACGCCCGTTGTCATGGCCGTCGTGGCGGGGCTCGCGCTCCTGGTGGCGACTGGCGTGGGCGCACCGTCTTCCACCCTGCGCGACGTGGGAGCCGTTGTGGCGCAGCCATTGTGGTTCCTCGCGGTATACGTGCTCGTAGCCTTGGTGGCGCCGCTGCAGCTTCGCGTGCATCGCCGCCTACCGGGGTTGTTGCTCGTCCTACTACCCGTGGCGACGCTCGCGTTCGACTGCGTGCGGCTGGCCCGCGGCCAGGCGCAGCTGGCCACCCTCAACTACCTGTGGGTCTTCGCCTTCGCCCAGGAGCTCGGCTTCTGGTACGCCGACGGACGACTGGGCTGGTGGGCACCTGCGCGCTGGCTCGTCGTCGCGGCTGCTTCGTGCGCTGCGCTCGTCGGCCTCTCGACGCTCGGCCCCTACCCGGTCAGCATGATCGGCCTAGCCGGGCAGGTCTCGAACATGGCACCGCCCACCGTCTGCGTCGTGGTGCTGACCGTGGGGCAGGTGTCGCTGCTGATGGCACTGCGCCCGACCCTCCTGCGCCCGCTTCAGCGACCACGCGTCTGGCGCCTGGTCACGACGGGCAACGGGCTCGCACTGAGCCTGTTCGCCTGGCACCTGGTGGCGCTGGTGCTGGCGTACGCCGCCTCGATCCTGGTCGGCGCAGGGATGCCCGCGCCGGGCTCCGGCGACTGGTGGGCACTCAAGCCGGTGATCGTGCTCGTCGCGGCGGCGATGCTTTCGTGTCTGCTGACCGCGGCGCTGCCGTTGGAACGCAGACTCGCCGGCGTGGCAATCCGCTCGACGTCCACCGCCCGGGCGGTGGTCGCGGCGCTGCTGGCTGCCGCAGCCTTCGCCGCCGTGGCGGCCTGGGGCCTGTCGTCGCCGTTCGCGGTGAGTGACTCGGCGCTCCTGGGGGTGCGCGGTGTGCCTGCCGGTGCGGTGGGCTGCGCCGTCGTCGCCTGGCTACTCGTCGTCGCGCCGACCGGCGCCCGCGCGCGTCAGGACCATCGGCACTAGCGGCCAGAACGCAGCCGGTGGGGCACTGGACCCGGACGTCACCCAGGCGATACCCAGGAGGTGGCCGGCATGCTCGCGTGGACAAGCCTGCGTGTCGCGACCATCGTGGCTGCCGTCCTCGTG
>JBQCES010000084.1:0-9061 GCA_051960055.1 Angustibacter sp.
GCCCTCGCGCACCACGGCGGCGAGGCGCTGGGCGACTGCGACGATGGTCCGGTCGCCGACGTCGTGGCCGTAGCGGTCGTTGACCGCCTTGAAGCCGTCGAGGTCGCAGAAGAACAGCGTCGGCATGACGCCCGAGCGGCGCCCCCGGCCGAGGGCGAGCTCGAGGTGGTCGAGCAGCGTGCGGCGGTTCGCCAGTCCGGTCAGCGGGTCGTGGCGGGCGTGGTGGTCGACCTCGGCCAGGACGTCGACCAGCTGGGCGTGCTGGCGCCGCAGCTCGAACAGCTGCTCGACCTGGGTGGCGAGGTCACGCAGTGCCGCGAGCTGACCGTCGTCGAGCCGGCGGGCGGACGGGTCGGTGACGCACAGCGTGCCGACGGCGAAGCCGGCGTGGTCGTGCACCGGCACGCCGCAGTACAGCCGGACGACGTCGATCACGCCGGTGACGAAGGGGTTCTGCGTGAAGCGGGAGTCGGCTCGCGCGTCCGGGACGTGCACGACCTCGTCGGCGCTCACCGTGACGTCGCACATGGACTGCTCGCGCGGCACCTCCCCACGCTCACCACCCCAGACGGCCGCCTGCCACTGGCGGTCGGCGTCGACGAGGTTGATCGCCGCGAAGGGCGCCCCGGCGATGTAGGCGGCAAGCCGCGTGATCGCGTCGAGGTCGGGGGCCGGCGGCTGGTCGAGGACGCCCAGGCGGTGGAGGGCCGCCACTCGGGCGGCGTCATCGGGCAACACGAATCCGCGCACGAGCAGAGACCTCCGCGGGCTTGAAGGGACCCTTCAAGCCTCGGCGCGATCGGGGCCGGTCTTGACGTTCGGCCACTCGATGAAATTTGTCGGGATGACAGGATTTGAACCTGCGACCCCCTGACCCCCAGTCAGGTGCGCTACCAAGCTGCGCCACATCCCGAATCCGTTCGCCCGCGGGCGAACGACGGCAATGTTAGCGCACCCCGGCACTCCTTCCGGCCTCGGTTCGGCGGGCCGTCGCCCCCGGGAGCCGCAGCACCACTTAGGCTCAGTGCGTGACTGACCAGGCCACGACCCCGCCGGGGCGCGAGGACTCCGTGCCGGGCCCGACCGACCGCGTGCTGACGGTGCCCAACGTGCTGTCCGCCCTCCGGCTCGTCGGGGTGCCCGTCTTCGTGTGGCTCATCCTCAGCGAGCGCGACGGGTGGGCCCTGGTCGTCCTCATGCTGTCCGGCGTCACCGACTACCTCGACGGCAAGATCGCCCGCCGCTTCAACCTCGTGTCGAAGGTCGGCGCGCTGCTCGACCCGATCGCCGACCGCCTCTACATCCTCACGACCCTGCTGGGGCTGGCCTGGCGCGACATCATCCCGTGGTGGCTCGTGGGGGTGCTGCTCGGTCGCGAGCTGTTCGGGGCCGTCGTCCTGCTGTGGGTGCGCCGCTACGGCTACGGGTCACTGCCCGTGCACTTCGTCGGCAAGGCCGGCACGTTCAACCTGCTCTACGCGTTCCCGCTGCTGCTGCTCGCGGACGGCGACTCAGCCCTCGCGCACGTCGCCCGGCCGGTCGCCTGGGGCTTCGTGTGGTGGGGCACCGTCCTCTACTGGGTCGCCGGCGTGCTGTACGCGGTGCAGGCCGCCGGTCTGGTGCGGGCGCGGCGCCAGGTGCCTGCGTGAGCGCGCGTCCCGCCGCACCGCGCCGGCAGAGCGAGTCGGCGCGCCGTCCGGACGCGTCGATGACGCTGCTGATCGAGGTCATGACGCGACCACTCGACCCCGGCTACGAGGCCGCGGCCGAACGCCGACGCGCGCTCGGCACGCAGGACGACGCGGGCGCCCGCGGGCGCAGCGCCATCGCCGTCCTGGCCCTGGTCGCCGTCGGGCTGCTCCTGGCCACGGCCTGGTGGCAGACCCGCGGTACGCGCCCGGCCGGTGTCACCGCCCGCGAGCAGCTCGCCGCCGAGATCCAGCGCCAGGACGCCGCAGCGGGTCGGCTGCAGCAGCGCAACGCCGCGCTCGTGGCCCAGATCGAGACCGAGCGCTCGCGCCAGCTGCAGCTGTCGGCCGAGAGCGGCCTGGCCGACCAGGTCGCGACCCTGGGCCTGGTCACGGGAGCGACAGCGGCGGCGGGCCCGGGCGTCGTCGTCACCGTGAACGACGCCGAGAGCGTCTCGGGGTCCGGCGACGGCAGCAACCCGCGGGCGCAGCAGAACGCCGACGACGGCCGCGTGCTCGACCAGGACCTGCAGCTCGTGGTGAACGGGCTCTGGGAGGCAGGGGCCGAGGCGATGGCGATCAACGGCCAGCGGCTCACCGCCCTGTCGGCCATCCGGTCAGCCGGCCAGGCGATCCTGGTCGACTACCGACCCTTGTCACCGCCGTACAAGATCTCGGCCATCGGTGACCCGGAGACGCTGCAGTCGCGGTTCATGAACGGTGCGGGCGGACGCGACCTGCAGTACCTCAAGGACAACTTCGGCATCCGCTTCGACCTGACGTCCTCCAGCCGGCTCACGCTGCCGGCGAGCGCGGGCCTCAGCACCCGCCGAGCCAAGGCCCTCGAGCCCTCGACCACCAGCAGCTCGACCACCTCGAGCCCCAGCGCGTCCGGCACCCGCTCCAGCACCCGTTCGACCCAGGAGACCCCGTGATCCCCGCCCTTGGCCTCGTCGTCGGCGTCGTGCTCGGCTTCGTCCTGCACCCGACGGTGCCCGTGTGGATGCAGCCCTACCTGCCGATCGCCGTGGTCGCGGCGCTCGACGCGGTGTTCGGCGGCCTGCGCGCGCTGCTCGACGGCATCTTCGACGACAAGGTGTTCGTCGTGTCGTTCCTGTCGAACGTCTTCGTCGCGGCGTTCATCGTCTACCTCGGAGACCAGCTGGGCGTCGGCTCGCAGCTGTCGACCGGCGTGGTCGTCGTCCTCGGCATCCGCATCTTCTCCAACGTCGCGGCGATCCGCCGCCACCTGTTCCGCGCATGAGCGGCACCGACGACGAGCTGCGGCCGCACGGTCGGCACGAGGCGGCGTCCAGCTCGGTGCCCGCACGCACCTGGGCGGCGCTGCGCCGCGCCATGCAGCCGCGGGCGACCCGGGCCCAGGTGCTGGCGACCGTGCTGGTGGCCGCCCTCGGCTTCGCGCTGGTCGCCCAGATCACCCAGCGCGACGAGCAGGCGCTGACGGGACTGCGCCAGAGCGACCTGGTGCAGATCCTCGACAACATCGCCGACCGGCGCGACCGGCTCGCGGCTGAGCAGTCTGACCTCGAGGCCGAACGGCGCAACCTCACGTCCGGGTCGGCCGGCTCGCAGGCGGCGATCGACGCAGCGCGCCAGCGTCTCGACGCCTTGGGGGTGCTCGCCGGCACCGTCGCGGCCGAGGGCACCGGCGTCCAGGTGTTCATCAGCGACCCGCAGGGGGAGGTGCGGGCAGCACGGATCCTCGACCTCGTGCAGGAGCTGCGGGACGCCGGCGCCGAGGCCATCCAGGTCGGCACCGCCCGGGTCGTGGCCACGACGGCGTTCACCGACGTGCCCGGCGGTGTGGCGGTCGACGGCGACAAGCAGACGGCGCCGTACACGATCCTCGCCATCGGCGACAGCCAGACCATGGCCACTGCGCTGGAGATCCCTGGTGGCGTGCTGGCCAGCCTGCCGCAGGGGGCGCGGGGTACCGTCGCGGCCAAGGACGAGGTGCAGATCACCGCCTTGCGACCGGTTCCGACCCCTCGTTACGCTCAGCCGGCCGCGACGCCGACCCCGTCGCGCTGAGCGGCAGCCGTTCGTCCCCTACCCACAGTGCACTCGAGACGCGAGGACCCATGAGCGCGAACGACTTCCCGGACGACCTCAGCTACACCGCCGAGCACGAGTGGGTGCGGCGTGGCGACGACGGCACGGTGCGCGTCGGCATCACCGCCTACGCGCAGGACGCGCTCGGTGACGTGGTGTTCGTGACGCTGCCCGAGGTGGGCAGCGACGTCGCGCCCGGTTCGGCGTGCGGCGAGGTGGAGTCGACCAAGTCCGTGAGCGACATCTTCGCTCCCGTCGCGGGCACCGTGTCAGCGCGCAACGACGCGTTGGACGCCAACCCCGAGCTGGTCAACAGCGATCCGTACGGGCAGGGCTGGATGTTCGACGTGCGGCCCAGCGACCCGTCGGAGCTCGACGGTCTCATGGACGCCGCGGGCTACCAGGCTCAGCTGGGCTGACACCGGCCCGACCGGGTGAGCGGTCGTCGCTCACCCTGCAGTTCAGGGTTGGGCTGTGGCAGGCTGGACCCGCGCACCCCCGGTTCCCTGCCGAGGGGCGACAGATGAGTCGAGGGAGTAGCGACATGCCGGACGAGCAGGACCGCCCCCCGGTCCAGCCGCAGCAGCCGGCCGAGCCGCCGGACGCCACCACGATGCACCTGTCCGCGATCGGCTCGGGAGCGGACGAGCGGGCCACCGAGGTCGGCGAGCCGGCTGCCGGTGAGCAGGGCGCGCCGGCCGCCGTCGAGCCCGGCACCGTCGCCTCGCTGCGAGCGGGCACCGCCCTGCTGCGGGTCGACCACGGGCCCAACGCGGGCTCGCGCTTCCTGCTCGACGGCGACGTCACCACCGTGGGCCGGCACCCGAGCAGCGACATCTTCCTCGACGACGTGACCGTCTCGCGCAAGCACGCGGAGTTCCGTCGCGAGGGCAGTGCGTTCAGCGTCCGCGACGTCGGCAGCCTCAACGGCACCTACGTCAACCGGCAGCGGATCGACGCCAGCCCGCTGGCCACCGGCGACGAGGTGCAGATCGGCAAGTTCCGGCTCGTCGTGATGCTGGGCGGGGCCGAATGAGCCCTGCGGTCTCGCGCCGCGACTCGACCATGAGCATCGGGGAGGTCCTGGCGCAGCTGAGCCCGGACTTCCCGGACGTCAGCGTCTCCAAGATCCGGCTGTGGGAGAGCGAGGGTCTGGTCGAGCCCGCGCGCACGCCGTCGGGGTACCGCAAGTTCACGCACGAGGACGTCGAGCGGCTGCGCTACGCGATGACGTTGCAGCGCGACCAGTTCTGGCCGCTGCGCAAGATCCGCGACCACCTCGACGCGGTGTCGCGCGGGGCCGAGGAGCTGCTGGTCGGAGCCACCGGACCCCGTGCTGCGCGCTCGGCCGACGCCGGCGCGAGCCCCGGACTCGAGGACCTGCTGCGGCGCGGCGGCCGCGTGCGGCTGTCCGCGGCCGAGCTGTGCACGCGCGCCGGGATCGACGCCGACGAGCTGGAGTCGCTCGTCGACTTCGGTCTGCTGCAGCCCAGCGTCGCGGGCTGGTACGACGAGACCGCCCTGGCCATCGCCACCGCCGCCGCCGAGCTGGCCGGGTTCGGCATCGAGGCGCGTCACCTGCGCGCGTTCCGCACGGCTGCCGACCGCGAGGTCGGGCTGGTCGAGCAGGTGGTCAGCCCGCTGCGCAACGCACGCGCCGACGCCTCGCGTGCCCGCGCCGATGACACCGCGCGCGAGATCACGGCCGTGGCGCTGCGGCTGCACGCCGCGCTCGTGCGAGCCGGCCTGGCCCGCGCCGGCCTCGGCTGACCCAGCACCCCTCGTCGGCGCGGTCGCCGTCTGCGCGGCGAGGTACGGTGAGGACGTGCGAGAGGTCGAGGTCGTCGGAGTCCGGGTCGAGCTGCCCAACAACCAGCCCATCGTCCTGCTGCGCGAGAGCGGGGGTGACCTCTACCTACCGATCTGGATCGGCGCCGCGGAGGCCACGGCGATCGCGTACGCCCAGCAGGGCGTCGTCCCGCCTCGGCCGCTGACCCACGACCTGTTCAAGGACGTGCTGGAGGCGCTCGGGCGCCAGCTCGAGGAGGTGCGGATCGTCGCGGTCCGCGACGGGGTCTTCTACGCGAGCCTGGTGTTCGACGGGGGAGTCGAGGTGAGCTCGCGCTCCTCGGACGCCATCGCCTTGGCGCTGCGCACGGGCACCCGCATCGTGGCGGCCGACGAGGTGCTCGACGACGAGGGTGTGCCGGTGCCGGACGAGCAGGAGGACGAGGTGGAGAAGTTCCGCGAGTTCCTCGAGCAGATCTCTCCCGACGACTTCGAGCAGGGTGGCGGGGCCGAGCCGGGTGCCGGGCCGGGCCCGACAGAACCCTGAACCTGAGGCTGAGACTTCGGCGGCGTGCCGGTCGCGACACGCCGGTGTGCGTGACCCTCGACCTGTGATTGACGGGGGCCTGCGAGGGGCCTACCGTCGAAGTCGAACGCCCCCCTTGTAGTTCCACCGATGTCGTCTCGACCCGGCCGGAGCTCTTCCCCCGGTGGGGCGCCGATGACGGAGGTCGACGTGACCAGCTCAGGTGACGCCACGCAGCAGCCCACCCGACGCGTGCCCGAGCAGGCGCAGGGTCTGCTGTTCACCGACGACCTGCCGGTGCTGCCCGTCGACGCCGGGTACCGCGGGCCCACCGCGTGCGGCGCCGCCGGGATCACCTACCGTCAGCTCGACTACTGGGCGCGCACGGGGCTCGTCGAGCCGTCGGTGCGCGGCGCGAGCGGCTCGGGCAGCCAGCGGCTGTACAGCTTCCGCGACATCCTGGTGCTGAAGATCGTCAAGCGGCTGCTCGACACCGGCGTCTCGCTGCAGCAGATCCGGACGGCCGTCGAGCACCTGCGCGAGCGCGGGGTCGACGACCTGGCCCAGATCACGCTGATGAGCGACGGCGCGAGCGTCTACGAGTGCACGTCGGCCGACGAGGTCATCGACCTGGTGCAGGGCGGCCAGGGCGTGTTCGGGATCGCCGTCGGACGCGTGTGGCGCGAGGTCGAGGGCGAGCTGGCGCAGCTGCCCAGCGAGCGCCCGGACGACGCCGGCGCCGTCGGCGAGCACCCGCACGACGAGCTGTCGGCCCGCCGGCGCAACCGCGCGGCCGGATAGGTCCCCGCGGCCTCGCCGCTCGTATATCCTGGCGGGGCCATCGACCCTGCGTGGGAGAGTCCCCGACGCGCTTGCCGCGTCGGGGCGCCGAAGGGGCAATTCTCCCCGGAACCTCTCAGGCGCCCAGGACCACGCGGAAGAGGCGACTCTGGAGCACGGCCCCGGCCGGGCGACAGAGGGGGAGGTCCGTGTCACGTCGCCGGTGCCGCCGGCCCACGTCAGGAGCCTCCAGATGACCTCTTCGTCCCTTGGTGCCGTCCCCTTCGTCGATCGGCACGTCGGTCCTGACGACGGCGCCGTCCAGTCCATGCTGCACGCGGTGGGCTACGACTCGCTCGAGGAGCTCGTCGCCGCTGCGGTGCCCGAGTCGATCCGGATGGGGGAGCGGCTCGGCCTCGACGACGGCCGCAGCGAGCCGGAGGTGATCGCCGAGCTGCGTGAGCTCGCCGCGCGCAACACCGTGGCGACGTCGATGATCGGTCAGGGCTACTACGGCACGCACGTGCCGGCCGTCGTGCAGCGCAACGTGCTCGAGAACCCGGCGTGGTACACCGCGTACACGCCCTACCAGCCGGAGATCTCTCAGGGCCGGCTGGAGGCGCTGCTCAACTTCCAGACCGTGGTCTGCGACCTCACCGGTCTGCAGACGGCGAACTCCTCGCTGCTCGACGAGGCCACGGCGGCGGCCGAGGCGATGACGCTGATGCGGCGCGCCGCGAAGGTCGGACCGCAGGCGGTGCTGGTGGTCGACGCTGACGTCTTCGTGCAGACCGACGCCGTCATCGCCACGCGGGCCGAGCCCCTCGGCCTCGACGTCGTGCGGGCCTCGCTGGCGGGCGACGACCCCGCGGCAGCGCTGGACGCCGCGCTCGAGGGCCGCGAGGTGTTCGGCGTCATCGTGCAGTACCCCGCGGCGAGCGGGCGGGTCGCCGACCTCACGCG
This sequence comes from Angustibacter sp., assembly GCA_051960055.1. Classification (GTDB taxonomy): domain Bacteria; phylum Actinomycetota; class Actinomycetes; order Actinomycetales; family Angustibacteraceae; genus Angustibacter. Next base: position 7,819 of record JBQCES010000084.1, read on the forward strand.
CCTGACCGAGGTCGTGCACGAGCGCGGCGGCCTGGTGACCGTGGCCGCCGACCTGCTCGCGCTCACGCTGCTGCGCGCGCCGGGTGAGATGGGCGCCGACATCGCGGTGGGCACCAGCCAGCGCTTCGGCGTTCCGATGGGTTTCGGTGGGCCGCACGCCGGCTACATGGCGGTGCGTGCTGGCCTGGAGCGCAACCTGCCGGGCCGGCTGGTCGGAGTGTCGGTCGACGCCGACGGCGACCCGGCGTACCGCCTCGCCCTGCAGACGCGCGAGCAGCACATCCGCCGCGAGAAGGCCACGAGCAACATCTGCACCGCTCAGGTGCTGCTGGCGGTCATGGCCTCGATGTACGCGGTCTACCACGGCCCCGAGGGGCTCACCGCGATCGCGCGTAGCGTGCACCGCCGGGCCGTCGCGCTCGCCGAGGCACTGGGCGCGCTCGAGGGTGTCGAGGTGGTGCACGACGACGTCTTCGACACGCTCCTGCTGTCGGTTCCGGGGCGGGCCGACCAGGTGGTGGCCGCGGCTGCCGAGCGCGGCGTGAATCTGTGGCGCGTCGACGCCGACCACGTCAGCGTCAGCTGCGACGAGACCACCACCGATGCCCAGCTCGGCGCCGTCGTGGCGGCCTTCGGTGGTGGGCAGACCCCGGTGAGCCCGGCGTCGGACGACGCGATCGCCGAGGGCGTCCGGCGCAGCACGTCGTTCCTCAGCCACCCGGTGTTCCACGAGCACCGCAGCGAGACGGCCATGCTGCGGTACCTGCGGCGCCTGGCCGACCTCGACTACGCGCTCGACCGCGGCATGATCCCGCTGGGCTCGTGCACGATGAAGCTCAACGCCACCACCGAGATGGCACCGGTGACCTGGCCGGAGTTCTCGGCGCTGCACCCGTTCGCGCCGCGCGAGCAGGTGGGCGGCATGGTCGAGCTCATCCGTCAGCTCGAGCAGTGGCTGGTCGAGGTGACGGGCTACGACCCGGTGTCGCTGCAGCCCAACGCCGGCTCGCAGGGTGAGCTCGCGGGCCTGCTCGCCATCCGGGCGTACCACCGGGCGCGCGGCGAGGGCGAGCGACGGGTCGTGCTGATCCCGGCCTCGGCCCACGGCACGAACGCCGCCAGCGCGGTGATGGCCGGGCTGAAGGTCGTCGTGGTGAAGACGGCGTCCGGCGGCGACATCGACATGGACGACCTTCGCGCCCAGGTCGAGGCGCACCGCGAGGACCTCGCGGGGATCATGGTC
>JBQCES010000085.1:0-4170 GCA_051960055.1 Angustibacter sp.
CGATGAAGAAGCGGGTGAGCGAGAGCGACTTGCGCCGGACGTCGGCCAGCGCCAGCCCGTCGTAGGCCGTCAGCGCCGACTCCAGCGCCAGCATCGAGATCAGCGGCGGCGTGCCGACCTTGGCGCGCGCGATGCCGCTCGCCGGTGCGAAGCCACCCTCCATCGCGAACGGCCGCGCATGCCCGTGCCAGCCCGTGAGCGGCTGGTCGAACTCGTCCTGCAGCCGGCTCGCGACGTAGATGAACGCCGGAGCGCCCGGCCCTCCGTTGAGGTACTTGTAGCCGCAGCCGACGGCGAGATCGACCTCGTGCTCGTCGAGTCCGACCTCGACGACGCCGGCGCTGTGGCACAGGTCCCACAGCGCCAGAGCGCCGACCTCGTGGACGGCGCGCGTGATGGCCGGCAGGTCCCACAGCTCGCCGGTGCGGTAGTCGACCTGCGAGAACGACACGAGCGCGACCTCGTGGCCGCGGCGCGCGAGCACCTCACCGACCTCGTCGGGTCGGGCGTGCACGATCTCCAGGCCCGCGAGGTCGGCCGCACCCTCGAGGACGTACTGGTCGGTGGGGAAGACGTCAGGATCGCTGACCACCACGGTGCGGCCCGGGCGCAGCCGCGTGGCGGCGACGTAGCACTTGAAGAGGTTGACCGACGTCGAGTCGCCCACCGCCACCTGGCCGGGGGCCGCGCCGACGAGCCGCCCCACGACGTCACCGACCCGCAGCGGGGCGCCCCACCAGTCGTGGCTGTTCCACGAGGCGATGAGGTCGTGGCCCCACTGCTGCCGCACGACGTCGGCCACCGCCTCGGGCACGCACGACGGCAGGGCGCCAAGGGAGTTCCCGTCGAGGTAGATCAGGCCCTCGGGCAGGTCGAACCGCTCGCGCGCGTGGGCGATCGCGTCGTCCGCGTCGAGTCGCTGAGCGCGCTGCTGCAGGTCCTCCGCAGAGGCCGTGGTGGTGGTCACGAGCCGACGGTACCTGCGCCAGGCGCGCTGTCGCGAGCACCCTCGCGCCACTGCCCGGCGGTGATGGCGTAGACGACGTGACGGCGTCCGGGCCAGTCGGGGAAGCGGGGGTGGTCGAAGTCGGCCTCCGGACGTCGCCGCAGCCCGATCTTCCGCATCACCGACTGCGAGCGGTCGTTGGCGTGGCTCGTGAACGACACCACCTCGGGTGCGTGCAGCGACCCGAAGGCCACGCGCAGCGCCGCCACGGCAGCCTCGGGAGCGAACCCGTGGCCCCAGTGCGCGTGCGCCAGGCGCCAGCCGACCTCGATGCCCGGGGCGACCGGCAAGTCGTCAGGGACGGGGTTCAGGCCGGTGAAGCCGATGAACTCTCCGGTGTCGAGCCGCTCGAGGGCCCAGAAGCCCCAGCCGTGCTCGGTGAGCCGCTGCTCGAACCGGTCGACCGAAGCGTCGCTCGTGGCGCGGTCCTGCGGGGCGGGGAAGTGCTCCATGACGGCGGGGTCGGCGTTCAGGGCGGCGAAGGGCGGCCGGTCGTCGGGGCGCCAGTGCCGCAGGAGCAGCCGCTCGGTGCGGATCTCGTCGTGACGCGGCGAGGCGGGGGAGGGCACGGCCCAGTGATACCAGGGCACCGCAATGTCTCGTCGATACCCCGTGGGGTATAGTTGTGTCACCCCGCCCGACCCGAGGAGCCTCCGTTGCGCCGTCGCGCTGCCATCGTCCTGACCCTCGCCGCCACGCTCGCCGTGCCTGCTGTCGCCGCCTGCGGCGGTGGTGACGCGCTGAGCCTGACGTCGGCCACGCCGGCGGCGAGCGCGCCCGCCGCCGGCAGCAGCCTCGCCCCGGCGCAGTTCGCCTCCGCCGCCAAGCGTCCGGGGACGACGCTGCTCGACGTCCGCACCCCCGCGGAGTTCGCGACGGGCCACCTGCCGGGCGCGGTCAACGTCGACGTCAGCTCGCGCGACTTCCTGGCGCGTCTGGACCAGCTCGACCGCGCCGGCACCTACGCCGTCTACTGCCACTCGGGCAACCGTTCCGCGGCGACGCTGCAGATCATGACGCAGGCCGGCTTCACCTCGGCGTTCGACCTCAGGGGCGGCCTGCAGGCCTGGCAGGACGCCGGCGGCCACGTCGTCACGGGCTGATGCTGCCCGTCCTGAGCGGATCGGCGGCCCGCCACTAGGCTGGGCGCCTGTGAGTCCCATCATCGGTGTGCTGGCCCTGCAGGGCGACGTCCGCGAGCACCTCCAGCTGCTGGCCGAGCTCGGCGCCCTGGCGCGGCCCGTCCGCCGCCCGGAGGAGCTCGACGACCTCGACGGCATCGTCCTGCCCGGCGGGGAGTCGACCACCATCGACAAGCTGTCGCGAGCCTTCGAGGTTCGCGAGCCGCTGGTGCAGCGCCTGCGCGACGGCCTGCCGGCGTACGGCTCGTGCGCGGGGATGATCCTGCTCGCCGACCGCGTCGTCGACGGCCGGCCCGACCAGCAGACGTTCGGGGGCATCGACATGACGGTGCGCCGCAACGCCTTCGGCCGTCAGGTGCACTCCTTCGAGGGCGACATCGAGGTCACGGGCATCGACGGCGGACCGCTGCGTGCCGTCTTCATCCGCGCTCCCTGGGTCGAGGAGGTCAGCGACGCCGTCGAGGTGCTCGGCCGCGTCGAGCACGGTGAGGCCGCGGGTAGGATCGTGGCGGTGAGGCAGGGCGCGCTGCTCGCGACGTCCTTCCACCCCGAGGTGACCGGCGACGACCGCGTGCACCGGGCATTCGTCGAGATGGTGAGGGAGCGTTCATGAGCGGCCACTCCAAGTGGGCGACCACGAAGCACAAGAAGGCTGCGATCGACGCCAAGCGCGGCAAGCTGTTCGCCAAGCTGATCAAGAACATCGAGGTCGCGGCGCGCACCGGCGGCGGTGACCCGGCCGGCAACCCCACGCTCTACGACGCCATCCAGAAGGCCAAGAAGACGTCGGTGCCGAACGACAACATCGACCGCGCGGTCAAGCGCGGGTCGGGTGCCGAGGCCGGCGGCGCCGACTGGCAGACGATCATGTACGAGGGCTACGGCCCGGGCGGTGTGGCCTTCCTCGTCGAGTGCCTCACCGACAACAAGAACCGCGCCGCCATGGAGGTCCGCACCGCGCTCACCCGCAGCGGCGGCAGCCTGGCCGACCCCGGCAGCGTGGCCTACCTGTTCTCCCGCAAGGGTGTCGTGATCGTCGCCAAGGAGCAGGACGGCAAGAGCCTCAGCGAGGACGACGTGCTCGCGGCGGTGCTCGACGCCGGCGCCGAGGAGGTCAACGACAACGGCGACACGTGGGAGGTCGTGAGCGAGCCGAGCGACCTGGTCGCCGTCCGCACCGCCCTGCAGGGCGCCGGTATCGACTACGACTCGGCCGAGGCGCAGTTCGTCCCGAGCACCCAGATCGAGCTGGACGTCGAGGGCGCCAAGAAGGTCTTCAAGCTCATCGACGCGCTCGAGGACAGCGACGACGTCCAGAACGTCTACGCGAACTTCGACGTCAGTGACGAGGTCATGGAGCTCGTCGAGGCCTGAGCCGCCCGGCTCGCCCGACGTCGGCGTGCCGCGTCGGCGCTGCCCGTCCACCTGTGTAGCGTGCATCCCGAACACCTGTTCGGATCCGACAGCAACTCGAGCGGAGGCACGCGTGCGCGTCCTGGGCGTCGACCCCGGCCTGACCCGGTGCGGAGTCGGCGTCGTCGACGGTGCACCCGGCCGGCCCCTCACGCTGGTGGAGGTCGGTGTCGTGCGCACCTCGCCCGACGCGCCGGTCGCCCAGCGGCTGCACCAGGTCGAGGTGGCCCTGCTGGAGTGGGTCGAGCGCACCGCGCCCGACGCCGTCGCCGTCGAGCGCGTGTTCAGCCAGCACAACGTGCGCACCGTGATGGGTACGGCACAGGCCTCGGCGGTCGCCATGCTCGTGGCCGCCCGGCTCGGCCTGCCCGTCGCGCTGCACACCCCCAGCGAGGTCAAGGCGGCCGTGAGCGGCAACGGGCGCGCCGACAAGGCGCAGGTGGCCGCGATGGTCACGCGGCTGCTGCGCCTCGACGCGCCGCCCAAGCCCGCCGACACGGCCGACGCGCTGGCGCTCGCCATCTGCGCGGTCTGGCGGGGGAGCGTCCAACGCCGGCTGGCCGGAGCCGCCGCCGCAGCAACAGCCGCAGCAACAGCCACATCCGCAGG
>JBQCES010000086.1:0-8566 GCA_051960055.1 Angustibacter sp.
GGCCGAGTGCAGCCCTCGCGCAACTGTCCCCCTGAGTGCACTGGAGCCGGGTGTGACGCCGCTCATACGGTCCGGCCAGCGCGCCAGCGCGGCCAGTCCACGAGAGCGCCCCAGCGCCGGGGCGGGACGGAGCAGGGATGAGCGACGACCTCACCGAGGTGGCGCTGGTCGTGGTAGTACCGGTGCGGCTCGTCGTAGCGCGCCAGCAGGTCGAGCCCGGCCGCCTCGAGGTCGGTGCGGTCGACGCCGGGCGCCAGCCGTCGCGTGTGCCGGACCCAGCCGCCGAGGAGCTCCATGCGCTCCATCCTGCCCGACGTCGCAGGCGGTGGTGTCATGCTGAGCCCATGACCGCGCAGCCGGCGCCGGACAGCGCCGAGTCCCTCGCCGACGCCCTGCGCTCCACGGGGTACCTGCCCGACCCGGGCCTGGCGACGATCGCCTGGCTCGCCCTGCGCCTGCACCGCCCGCTGCTGCTCGAGGGCGAGCCGGGCACCGGCAAGACGGCGCTCGCGGAGGCGCTGGCCGAGGTGGCGGGTGCGCCCCTGATCCGGCTGCAGTGCTACGAGGGCATCGACGCCAGCCAGGCCCTCTACGACTGGGACGTCACTCGCCAGGTGCTGCACCTGCGGGCCCTGGAGGCCACGCGTGGCGAGCAGCCGGTGGACGTCGAGAGCGCCGAGCGGTCGCTGTTCGACGAGCGGTTCCTGCTGGCGCGGCCGGTGCTCCAGGCGCTCCGCACCAGCCCGAGCGTGCTGCTCGTCGACGAGATCGACCGCGCGGACGACGAGTTCGAGGCCTTCCTGCTCGAGGTGCTGTCGACGTACGCCGTCACGGTGCCCGAGCTGGGCACGGTGACCGCTGCGACCCCGCCGGTCGTCGTCCTCACGAGCAACCGCACCCGCGAGGTGCACGCCGCGCTCAAGCGGCGCTGCCTCGACCACTGGGTCGAGCACCCGTCGCTGGCCCGCGAGGTCGAGATCGTGCGGGCGCGCGTGCCGGAAGTACCCGAGCGCCTCGCCGAGTAGGTCGCGGCGGCGAGCCAGCGGCTGCGCACCTTCGGGCTGCTCAAGCCGCCCGGCGTGGCCGAGTCACTCGACTGGGCCCGCTGCCTGCTCGAGCTCGGCGCCACCGAGCTCGACGCCGAGACCGCGGCCAGCACGCTCGGCGCCGTGTTGAAGTACCGCGAGGACGCCCAGCGCGTGCGCGACGGGCTCGACCGGCTGCTGGCGGGCTGAGGACGGCGGGCGGTGGCCAGGCCATGACGGTCGAGCCGGACGTCACCCGCGCGCTCGCGGGGTTCGCCCGCGCCGTCCGGGCCGCTGGCGTGCCGGTGACGCTCGACCGCACGACGGCCTTCCTGACCTGCGCGGTCGAGCTGGGCGCCGACCAGCGCTCGCACGTCTACTGGGCCGGCCGCGCCACCTTGTGCAGCGACCCCGACCACCAGCGGCTCTACGACCTGGCCTTCGCCGACTGGTTCGGCGGCGAGCCGGGGCGCCTCGCGGTGGGCGCGCCCCCGCCGGTGCAGGTGGGCGCGATGGCGCGGCTCGACACCGGTCAGCCCACCGAGGGCGGCCCACCGGACGACGACCCGCTGCGTGCCGCCGCGAGCGCCACCGAGATGCTGCGCCACCGCGACGTCGCCGACCTCGACCCGGTGGCCCGCGACGAGGTCAACCGCTTGCTCGCGGCGCTGCCGGTGCAGGTGCCCAGCCGGCGCTCGTCGCGCCAGCGCCCGGCCGGTCGGGGGCGACTCGACGTGCGCCGCACGCTGCGCGAGGAGCTTCGGCGAGCGGGGGAACCCGGGCCGCTGCGCTACCGCCGGGCCGGGCGGCGTCCGCGCCGGGTGGTGTGGCTGGTGGACGTGTCGGGGTCGATGGCGCCGTACGCCGAGGTGCTGCTGCGCCTCGCCCACGCGCACCTGCGCTCAGGCGTGGGGCACGGGCCGTCGCGTGTCGAGGTGTTCACGCTCGGCACGCGGCTCACTCGCGTGACCACCGCACTGCAGCACCGCGACGTCGAGACCGCCCTGCGCGCGGCCGGGCAGCAGGTGCCCGACTGGTCGGGCGGCACGCGGCTCGGCGAGACGCTGCAGGCGTTCGTCGACCGCTGGGGGCAGCGGGGCGCGGCGCGGGGCGCGGTGGTGGTGATCTGCTCCGACGGCTGGGAGCGCGGCGACCCCGCGATGCTCGGCGAGCAGGTGCAGCGGCTGTCGCGGCTCGCGCACCGCGTGGTGTGGGTCAACCCGCACCGCGGCAAGGCCGGCTACGAGCCGGTGCAGGGCGGGATCGCGGCGGTGCTGCCGTACGTTGACGACTTCGTCGCCGGTCACTCGGTGGCGGCGTACACCCAGCTCATGGAGGTGGTGGGCCGTGCGTGACGTGCTCCCCTCGCTGCTCGACTGGTGGCGCTCGGGGCGTCCCGCCGCGATGGCCACGGTGGTGGCCACGTGGCGGTCGGCGCCGCGGCAGGCCGGTGCGGCGATGCTCGTGGGGCCGGGCGGCGAGGCCGTCGGCAGCGTCAGCGGCGGCTGCGTCGAGGGCGCCGTGTACGAGCTCGGCCAGGACGTGATCGAGTCCGGATCGCCTGCGCTGCAACGGTATGGCGTGAGCGACGACGACGCGTTCGCCGTCGGGCTGACCTGCGGCGGCATCCTCGACGTCTACGTCGAGCGGGTCGACCCCGAGTCGTTCCCCGAGCTGGCCGACGTCGCCGCCGACATCGCGGCCGGCCGCCCGGTGGCGGTCTGCACGGTGATCGAGCACCCGGATGCCGCGGTGCGCGGGCGCCGGCTCGTCGTCCGGCCCGAGGGCGTGCCGGTGGTCGGCGACCTGGGCTCGCGGCGGGCCGACGACGCCGTGGTCGATGACGCTCGCGGCCTGCTGGCGGCCGGCCGCACCGAGACCCTCACCTACGGCCCGGACGGCGAGCGGCGCGGCGAGGGCATGCGGGTGTTCGTGGCGTCGTACGCGCCCAAGCCGCGGATGATCGTGTTCGGTGCCATCGACTTCGCGGCCGCCGTCGCGCGGATGGGCTCGTTCCTCGGCTACCACGTGACCGTCTGCGACGCCCGGCCCGTCTTCGCGACGCGCTCGCGCTTCCCGGGCGCCGACGAGGTGATCGTGCGCTGGCCGCACCAGTACCTGCAGGAGGAGGTGGACGCCGGCCGGGTCGACGAGCGCACGGTGCTCGCCGTGCTCACGCACGACCCGAAGTTCGACGTCCCCGTGCTCGAGATCGCCCTGCGGCTTCCGGTGGCGTACGTCGGCGCGATGGGCTCGCGGCGCACGCACGACGACCGCCTGGCTCGGCTGCGCGAGGCCGGGCTCACCGACGACGACCTGGCCCGGCTGAGCTCGCCGATCGGCCTCGACCTCGGCGCTCGCACCCCCGAGGAGACCGCCGTCTCGGTGGCGGCCGAGATCGTGCAGCTGCGCTGGGGCGGTCGGGGCCAGCGGCTCACCGAGCTGCAGGGCCCGATCCACCACACCGCGGACGCGGGGGCCGAAGCCCCCGCGCCCGCGCCGTCTGCCTGATCCCCCCTGCGGGTCAGGCGAGGGCGGCGGCCGGGTCGACGTCGGCGGTCGTGGCGTGCCTGGACGCGGCGCGCAGCATCGTGACCCCCACGACACCGAGCGACGCGAGCCCGGCCACCAGGCCGACGACGCCTGCCGCCACCCCGCTCACCGCACCGGCGACCACGAACACGACGGCGGCGACGGGCACCCAGACCGGCACGACACCGGCGCGCCGCAGGCCGATCGTCAGCAGCACCGGGCCGAGCAGCAGGCCCAGCATGAACACGGCGATGGCCACGCCACCCAGGACGTCGTTCGCCTGGCTGAGGCCGTTCAGCGTCGAGGCGTCGAGCCCGCTGTCGGCGTACTGCGCGTACGTGCCGTAGTAGCCGATCGTGTGCCCGACCGAGGCCACCGCGCCGGCCGCGAGCAGGCCGCTGCCGATCCCGGTGAGCCGGCCGCCACGAGCCGGGGCGAGCCGCCCGGCCGACAACGCGCCCACCAGCAGCAGCGCGGCCGCGACCAGCTCGAGCAGGCCGGCGACGAGCCACAGGCCCGTGTGCGCGTCGACGGCGGCCGTGACGGCGGAGGCCGACGACGCGCCGGACGGCTCGACGACCCGGCGCAGGAGGTCGCCGACGCTGAACGCGAGGACGCCAGCGACGAGCGCCGGGCCCGCGGAACGGCTGGGGACGAGAGGTCCGTGCATGGTGACTCCTTCAGGCGGTCCGGTAGGTGCCACCACCGTCGCGGTCACCGACCGCGGCGCGCGTCCGCCGCCGATCTCGACGTCGATGCCGCTGGGCTGACCTTCGTGAGCCTGCGCTCCGCCGTCCGGGCGACACCGCTCACCCTCCAGGTGGACGCCGGGCCGCGGCCGCCCGCCCTACTGTGGCTCGCGTGAGGGGCGGGCTACGACGGACCGACGTCGCGCTGGCCGGTGTGCTGGCCGTGCTCGCGGTGCCCAGCGCCGCCCTCGGCCTGCCCGACGACGGCCCGGTCGCGCTCACCGTGCCGGTCGCGCTGCTCATGAGCGCGGGGCTCGCGTGGCGCTCGCGGGCGCCTGCGCTGACCTTGGGCCTCGTCCTGGTGCCAGGGCTGGTGCAGACGCTCGTCGCACAGGAGCCGGGCTCGATTTGGGCCTTCGCCGCCTACCTCGTCACGGCGTTCTCCGTCGCGGCGGCGTGGACCGAGGCCCGCGCCGCGCTCGGCGGCGCGGCCGTCGTCGCGGTGCTCTGGCTGCAGGAGTGGCTGGAGCGCGGGCACGACTACCTGTTCGTGGCGGTGGTGTTCGGCGGGGCCTGGCTGCTCGGCCGGCTCGTCCAGCAGTGGCGGGCGCGCGCGATGGTGGCCGAGCTCAACCAGGAGGAGCGGGCGCGCCTGGCGGTCGCAGAGGAGCGCGCGCGGATCGCGCGCGAGCTGCACGACGTCGTCGCCCACGGCGTCAGCGTGATCGCGGTGCAGGCCGACGCCACGCAGGCCGTGCTGGACGTCGACCCCGAACGGGCCCGCGAGCCGCTCGGCGTGATCCGCACGAGCGCGCGCGAGGTGCTCGACGAGATGCGCCAGCTGCTCGCACTGCTGCGCCCGGACGGCGACGAGACCGTGCACCCGCAGCCCGGGCTCGCCGACGTCGAGGACCTCGTGGCCTCGGTGCGCGCGGCCGGGCTGCCCGTGCGGCTGGAGGTGTCGGGCGACGTTCGCGCGCTGCCGGTCGGGGCCGACCTGTCGGCGTACCGGATCGTGCAGGAGGCCCTCACCAACGTGCTCAAGCACGCGGGGCGCGCGGCCACGACGGTGCGCGTGCAGCACGCGGACGACGCGGTGACCGTCGAGGTGCGCAACGCCGTCGGGCGCTCACCGCACCCGCCGCCGGCGACGGGGGGCCACGGCCTCGTGGGCGTGCGGGAGCGGGTCAGCCTGGTGGGCGGGCGGCTCGCGACCGGCCCGACGCCCGAGGGCGGGTTCGTCGTCCGGGCGAGCCTGCCGCGCCAGGCTCATCGGTGGGACGCGGCTCATCGGTGGGACGCATGACCCGCATCCTGCTGGTCGACGACCAGGAGCTCGTGCGCGCGGGCTTCCGGATGATCCTCGACCTCGAGCCCGACTTCGAGGTCGTCGGCGAAGCGGCGGACGGCGAGGAGTGCCTGCGCCGGGTGCGCGAGCTGATCCCGGACGTCGTGCTCATGGACATCCGCATGCCTCGACTCGACGGCATCGAGGCGACGAGCCGGCTGGCGCACGCTCCGAACCCGCCGAAGGTGCTGGTGCTCACGACCTTCGACCTCGACGAGTACGTCTACCGCGCCATGCGGGCGGGCGCGAGCGGCTTCCTGCTCAAGGACGTGCCGCGCGACCAGCTCGTGGCCGGCGTCCGGGTGGTCGCGCGAGGCGAGTCGCTGCTCGCCCCAGCCATCACGCGGCGGGTCGTCGAGCGGTTCTGCCGGCTGCCCGACCCGGCGCAGGGCGTCCCGCCGGCGCTCGCGGCCCTCAGCGCGCGCGAGCTCGAGGTGCTGCGCCTCGTGGCGCGCGGGCTGTCGAACGCCGAGATCGCCAGCCACCTCGTGCTGGGTGAGGCGACGGTGAAGACCCACGTGGGCCGGGTGCTGGCCAAGCTCGAGCTGCGAGACCGCGTGCAGGCCGTGGTGCTGGCGTACGAGACGGGGCTCGTGCAGCCGGGCGCCTGAGCGCCGGTTGGCGGAGATTTCGCGCCGACCGTCGCAGACCCCTTGCGCTGGCGATACCCCCCGGGGTGGGATGCGTCTACACCGCAGGTTCGCGCGTTCGCCCCAGGAGGCCGCATGACCCGTGTGACCGTCACCGTCGACGGAACCCAGTACACCGACGACGTCGAACCGCGGATGCTGCTGGTGCAGTACCTGCGCGAGACGCTCGGCAAGGTCGGCACCGTGATCGGGTGCGACACGAGCAGCTGCGGGGCGTGCACCGTGCACCTCGACGGCCAGAGCGTGAAGTCGTGCTCGGTGCTCGCCGTCCAGGCCGACGGCCGCGAGGTGACGACGATCGAGGGGCTCGCCACCGACGGCCAGCTGCACCCGGTGCAGCAGGCCTTCCACGAGAACCACGCCCTGCAGTGCGGCTTCTGCACGCCGGGGATGATCATGCAGTCGGTCGCCCTGCTGAAGGACAACCCGAACCCGTCCGAGGCCGACGTCCGGCACAACCTCGAGGGCAACCTGTGCCGCTGCACGGGCTACCAGAACATCGTCAAGGCCGTGCAGGCCGCGGCGGGAGGTGCCCAGTGACCGCCGTCGACGACCGGCCGGCCGACGTCGCTGACGAGGGCGGCCGCGAGCTCGGCCGCGCCCGCCGGCGCAAGGAGGACGCGCGCCTGGTCACCGGGCGCACGCGCTGGACCGACAACCTCACGCTGCCCGGCATGCTGCACCTGGCCTACCTGCGCAGCCCGTTCGCCCACGCGCGGATCACGTCGATCGACACCAGCGCCGCCAAGGAGGCGCCCGGCGTCATCGCGGTGTTCACCGGCGCCGACCTGGACGCCGAGCAGGGCAGCCTGCCCAACGCCTGGCCCATCACCGCGGACATGAAGGCGCCGCGTCACCCGGCGCTCGCCGTCGACCACGTGGCGTTCGCGGGTGAGGCCGTCGCCGTCGTCGCGGCGCGCAGCCTGCGCGAGGCACGCGACGCCGCTGAGCTGGTCGACGTCGACTACGACGAGCTGCCGCCGGTGCTCGACATGCCCACGGCCATCGCCGACGGCGCCGACCTCGCGCACCCCGACCTCGGCTCGAACATCAGCGCCACGTGGGTGTTCGACTCGGCCGAGGCCGGCAGCGGCAGCGACGTGGACGCCGCGATCGAGGCCGCCCGGCAGGACGGCGTGGTCATCGAGCGCACGTTCCGCCAGCAGCGCCTCGTGCCGGCGTTCATGGAGCCGCGCTCCGTGGTGGTCGACCCCACGAGCGAGCAGATCACCATGTGGACCGCCACGCAGGTGCCGCACTTCGTGCGCATCTTCTTGGCCCTCGTGACCGGGGTGCCGGAGGGCAAGATCCGCGTGATCGCCCCGGACGTCGGCGGCGGCTTCGGCGGCAAGCTGCAGTTCACGCCCGAGGAGCTCGTGACGTTCATCGTCGCGCGCCGGCTCGGCAAGCCCTGCAAGAGCACCGAGACGCGCACCGAATCGATCATGACGGCGCACCACGGCCGCGACCAGATCCAGAAGCTCACGCTCGCCGCGCGCAAGGACGGCACGGTCACCGGCATGAAGGTCGACCTGCTCGCCGACATGGGCGCCTACCTCGGGCTCGTGACGTCGGGCGTGCCGATCCTGGGCGCTTTCATGTTCAACGGCATCTACCGCTTCGACGCCTACCGCTTCACGTGCACCAACGTGTTCACCAACAAGGCCTGGACCGACGCCTACCGCGGTGCCGGACGCCCCGAGGCGACGTTCGCCATCGAGCGGATGATGGACGAGCTGGCCGCCGAGCTGGGCCGCGACCCGATCGAGCTGCGCGAGCAGAACTGGATCCGCCACGACCAGTTCCCGTTCACCACGGTGGCGGGCATGACGTACGACTCGGGCAACTACGAGGCGGCGACCGCACGGGCCGTGGAGCTCTTCGACTACGAGGCCCTGCGCCGCGAGCAGCAGGAGCGGCGCGACCGCAACGACCCGGTCCAGCTGGGTATCGGGGTCTCCACGTTCACCGAGATGTGCGGCCTGGCGCCCTCCCGGGTCCTCGGCACCCTCAACTACGGGGCCGGCGGCTGGGAGCACGCCTCGATCCGCATGCTGCCGACCGGCAAGGTCGAGGTGATCACCGGCACCTCCCCGCACGGGCAGGGCCACGTCACCGCCTGGAGCCAGATCGCAGCCGACCGGCTGGGCGTGCCGTTCGAGGACGTCGAGGTGCTGCACGGCGACACCCAGATCGCCCCGCGGGGCCTCGACACCTACGGCTCCCGTTCGCTCGTCGTGGGTGGGGAGGCCGTCGTGCGGGCCGCCGACAAGGTGGTCGCCAAGGCCAAGCTCGTCGCGGCGCACCTCCTCGAGGCGAGCG
>JBQCES010000087.1:0-7821 GCA_051960055.1 Angustibacter sp.
GGCGCTGAGCAGTGCGCTCACCGGGCTCGCGGTGGTCGGTGCACTGGCCGTCGGTTCGGCGGCCACGGCGTCCGGGCGGCTCGACGGCGTGCTGCTGGCGGTCGTGACGCTGACGCCGCTGGCTCTCGTCGAGGTCGTCGCGCCGCTCCCGGCGGCCGCGGTCGCCGTCGTGCGCGCTCGGGGGGCGGCCGAGCGGCTCACCGCGCTGCTCGACGCACCACCGGACCACAGCGCCGCTGAGCGCCCGGTACCTACCGGTCCGCACCACCTGCGGGCCCACGATCTCGACATCGGCTGGCCCGGCTCGCAGCCGGTGCTGCGCGAGGTCTCGCTCGACCTCGCGCCCGGCCGCGTCGTGGCCGTCGTAGGCGCCAGCGGTGCCGGGAAGTCCACGCTCCTGCGCACTCTCGCTGGGCTGCTGGAACCGTTGCGCGGCAGCGTCTGTCTCGACGACGTGCCGCTGGCCGATCTCGACCCGACCGCACTGCGCCGCACGGTCACGCTCACCGCCGAGGACGCCCACGTGTTCGCCACGACGCTGCGCGACAACCTGCTCGTCGCGCGTGGTGACGCCGACGACGCCGAGCTGTGGGCGGTGCTGCGGCTGGCGCATCTCGACCGGTGGGCGGCGGGGCTGGGTGACGGGCTCGCCACGGTGCTCGACCCCGGGTCGGTGTCGGGCGGCGAGCGCCGGCGGCTGCTGCTCGCGCGGGCCCTGCTCGTCGACAGCGCCGTGGTGCTGCTCGACGAGCCGGCGGAGCACCTCGACCCCCTGCTCGCCGACCGCCTCCTGCGCGATCTCGTCGGGGCAGCCCGAGCTCGCGGGGTCACCATGGTCGTGGTGACCCATCGCCTCGAGCCGCTCGACTGCGTCGACGACGTCGTGACGATCGGGGCCGCGCACCTCACGGGTCAGGTCGCCGGGCACAGCCTGGAGGGACGGTGGACGTCGACGAGCGCGTTGGTCTGAGTGACGCCGACGCCGCAGCCCGGCTCGCGGCGTCCGGCCCCAACCTGCTGCCTCGTCCCCCGCGCATCCACCCGCTGCGCCTGCTCGCGGGCCAGCTCGTGCACTTCTTCGCCGTCATGCTCTGGGTGGCGGCCGGCCTGGCGGTGGTGGCCGGGATGCCGGCGCTGGCCGTGGCCATCGCGGTCGTGGTCGTCCTCAACGGCGGCTTCTCCTTCGCGCAGGAGTACCGCGCCGACCGCGCCGCCGAGCGCCTGGCGGACCTCATGCCCGTGCGGGCGCGGGTGCGGCGCGACGGCCGCACCCGGGTCGTCGACGCCGCCGAGCTGGTCGTCGGTGACGTCGTCGTGCTCGAGGCCGGTGACCGGGTCGGCGCCGACGTCCGGCTGTCAGCGGGATCGCGCGTCAGCCTCAACGAGGCCATGCTCACCGGTGAGAGCGCCGCAGTCGTTGCCGCAGAGGGCGACCCGGCGTTCGCCGGCACCTACGTCGTGGAGGGTGCGGCCACGGCGACGGTCACCGCGACCGCGACGTCGACCCGGCTGGCCGGTATCGCCACCGCGACCCAGAACGCCGTGCGCCCGCGCAGCCCGCTCGCCGGCGAGCTGCACCGCGTGGTGCGCGTCGTGGCCCTGGTCGCCGTGGCGGTGGGCGTGGCGTTCTTCGCGGTCGCGGTGCTGCTCGGCAAGGGCGGCTCCGAGAGCTTCCTGTTCGCCGTGGGCGTCACCGTGGCGCTGGTGCCTGAGGGCCTGCTGCCCACCGTCACGCTCTCGCTGGCCCGGGCCGCGCAACGGATGGCGGCCCGGCAGGCCCTGGTGCGCCGCCTGGAGTCGGTGGAGACGCTCGGGTCGACCACCTACATCTGCACCGACAAGACGGGCACCCTCACGCTCGGCGTGATGTCGGTGGTGGAGGTGTGGACGCCGGACGGCACCGCCACGGTCACCGGCGACGGCTACGCGCCGACCGGCGTCATCACCGGCGACGCCGTGGCTCGCGCTGCGCTGCAACGGGCTGCGACCAGTGCAGCGCGGTGCGCTCCCCACGCGCACGCCATGGAGCGCGGCGGCACGTGGCTGCCGGTCGGAGACCCGATGGAGGTGGCGCTGCAGGTGCTCGGCCAGCGGGCCGACGTCACCCCGGCACCGCCGGCGCTCGCGCAGCGCCCGTTCGACCCTCGTCGTCGGCGGTCGTCGGTGGTCGACGCCGCCGGGGTGCACGTGATCGGGGCGCCGGACGCCGTGCTGCCCGTCTGCCGCGCACCGCACCCGGACGCCGACGCCGCCGTCGACGCCCTCACCCAGCGGGGCCTGCGGGTGCTGGCGGTCGCCCACCGCACGGCCGAGCCGCGCGACGAGTCCGTGCACGCCTCGACCGACGCCGTGGAGCGGAGCCTGGAGCTGCTCGGCGTCATCGGCCTCGAGGACCCGCCCCGCCCCGACGTCGCCGACGCCATCGCGTCCTGCCGCCGGGCCGGCATCCGGATCGCCATGGTGACCGGCGACCACCCGGCCACCGCGCTGTCGATCGCGCGCGAGGTGGGGCTCGTGGCGTCCGACCCCCTCGTCGTCGCCGGCGCCGCGCTGCCGCTCGACGACGCGGCGCTGGGCGAGCTGCTCGACCGCGACGAGGTCGTCGTCGCCCGCGTGACGCCGGAGGACAAGCTGCGCATCGCCCAGGCCCTGCAGGCCCGAGGGCACGTCGTGGCCATGACGGGCGACGGCGTCAACGACGGCCCGGCGCTGCGCACGGCCGACATCGGGATCGCGATGGGCGCCTCGGGCACCGACGTCGCGCGGGAGGCCGCCGACATGGTGCTGCTCGACGACCACTTCGGCACGATCGTCGCCGCCGTCGAGCTGGGGCGCTCGACCTTCGCCAACATCCGCCGGTTCCTCACCTACCACCTCACCGACAACGTCGCCGAGCTGACGCCGTTCGTGGTGTGGGCGCTCACGGGCGGCTCGCTGCCGCTGGCCATCGGCGTGCTGCAGGTGCTCGCCCTCGACATCGGCACCGACCTGCTGCCCGCGCTCGCCCTGGGCGCCGAGCAGCCGAGCCGGCACACCATGGTCGGACGACGGCGCCAGCGCTCGCTGATCGACCGGTCGGTGGCGGCGCGCGCGTTCGGCGTGCTGGGCCCCGCAGAGGCGGTGGGGTCGATGAGCGCGTTCGTGGCGGTGCTGCTGCTCGGTGGCTGGCACCTCGGCACGGAGCCCAGCGCACCCCTGCTCGCCACGGCGTCCGGCACGGCCTTCACCGCCGTGGTGCTGGGGCAGCTCGCCAACGCCTTCGCCTGCCGCAGCGAGACCCGCTCGATCGGGCGAGTCGGCCTGCGCGGCAACCGGTTGCTCCTGATCGCCGTAGCGGTGGAGCTCGCGACCCTGCTGGCGTTCCTCGTCGTACCGCCGCTGCCCGAGCTGCTCGGCGGCCGGCTGCCGAGCGCCACCGGCTGGTGTCTCGCGTTGTTGACCGCACCGCTGGTGCTGGCCGCCGACACCGCGGCGAAGGCGGCCCGGCGCCGGGACGTTCGCCCTACGTGAGGCCCCCGGTCGCAGTCGCACGGTGAAGGTATGACCACCACCGCGTACCCCACAGCTCCCGAGGCGCCACGCCCCGTCGAGGGCTACCCGGTGCACGTCGACGCCGACAGCGAGCCGGCGCCCTCGCGCTGGCTCTGGCTCGTGAAGTGGCTCCTGGCCCTGCCGCACTACGTCGTGCTGGCGTTCTTGTGGGTCGCCTTCGTCGTCCTCAGCGTCGTGGCGTTCTTCGCCATCGTCTTCACCGGGCGCTACCCGAGGGCGATCTTCGACTTCAACGTCGGTGTGCTGAGGTGGTCGTGGCGGGTCGCCTACTACTCGTACGGCGCGCTGGCCACCGACCGGTACCCGCCGTTCACGCTCGACGACGTGCCCGACTACCCGGCGCGCTTCACCGTCGACTACCCCGAGCACCTCTCGCGCGGTCTGGCCCTCGTGAAGTGGTGGCTCCTCGCGGTGCCGCACTACATCGTGGTCGGCGTGTTCTTCGGGTCCGGGGCGTGGCTCGCCTACGAGGCCAACGGCACCGAGCGATGGGTCTGGGGCAGCGGTCTCACCGGCATCCTCGTCCTCGTCGCGGCCGTCGTCCTCGCCGTCACCGGCCGCTACCCCCGCTCGGTGTACGACCTGCTCCTCGGCGTCAACCGGTGGTCTCTGCGCGTCGCGGCCTACGCCTCGCTCATGACCGACCAGTACCCGCCGTTCCGGCTCGACCTCGGCGCGCACGAGGTGGTCACGAGCTCGGTGGCGGCGTCCGCCCCTGCCCCCGTACCTCCGGCCTCGGCCGAGACACCGCCTCCGGCCCTGGCCGTGAACCCCACGCCGCCACCTGCATCGCCCACTGCGCCGCCGCCCGCTCCGCCGTCCGCTCCGGACCGCTGGACGGCCGGTCGCGTCGTGAGCGTGGTGGTCGGCGCGATCCTCGCCCTGACGTCGCTCGGCCTGCTGACCGCAGGATTCGCAGGCGTCGTGGCCGACCGCACCATGCGCGACAACGGCTACCTCATGACGCACGTCGGCACCGTGACCAGCGGCGGGTACGCCGTCGTGACGGACGACGTCGTGATCGAGGGTTCGAGCGCCGGCGGGCGCTTCTGGCCCGCGCGCATGCTCGGTGACCTGCGGGTCACCGCCACCAACACCGACGCCGCGACACCGGTATTTGTCGGCATCGCGCCCGCCGCCCAGGTCGACCGGTACCTGGCGGGCGTGCAGCGCAGCGTCCAGTCGGCACCGGGCGGCCGGCACACCAACCTCACCGGCGTCTCGCCGTCCGTACCTCCGGGTGACCTCGACATCTGGGTCGCGCAGGCCAGTGGCACCGGCCAGCAGCAGCTCACCTGGACGCCCGCACGCGGCAGCTGGGCGCTGGTCGTCATGAACGCCGACGCCGGCCGCGGGGTCGACGCCGAGCTCGACGCCGGCGCGACGCTCCCCGCGCTGCCGTGGATCGGTGCCGCGCTGATGCTGGCCGGGCTCGCGCTGCTCGTGGGCGGCACGCTGCTCGTCGTGCTGCCCGTGCGGGCCGCGAGCGCGACCCGCGCTTGACGGTCACCGTCGTGACGTGGCGAGGGGCAGGGCGGACCGCCGCGATCCTGGGCGGGGCGGTGGGGTCCGGCGTCCTCGTCGGCGCGAGCGCCGCCGTCGCCGTGCCGCACGCGAGGCGGGACGGCGTCACCGCGCTCACGGTGGCCGCCGGGCTGGTGCTGGTGCTGTCGGTGCTGCTGCTCGTCGCTGTGGTCGCAGCGGCCCGGCGGGTCGTGCGCGGGTGGCGACGTCCGCTGGCGGCCTGCGGCGCCGCCGTCGTGGCCCTGCTCGCCATCGACGTCGTGACCTTGCCCGTCGCGGCGTGCACGGTGCCCGCCACCGCGGTCGGTCGGCGCACGCCGGCGGCGGCCGGCCTGCCCCTCACCGAGGTGACGACGACCACGCCGGACGGCGTCCGGCTGGCCGGGTGGTACGTGCCTTCCACGAACGGCGCGGCCGTGGTGCTGCTGCACGGTTCCGGATCGACGCGATCAGCGGTGCTCGACCAGGCGATCGTGCTGGGACGCAATGGTTTCGGCGTCCTGGCGCTCGATGCCCGCGGGCACGGACGCAGCGCCGGTCACGCCATGGACTTCGGCTGGTCGGGCGACGCGGACGTCGCCGCCGGGGTCGCGTTCCTCGGCGCGCGACCCGAGGTCGACCCCCACCGCATCGCGCTCGTCGGGCTGTCGATGGGCGGTGAGGAAGCGCTCGGCGCAGCCGCGGCCGACCTCCGCGTACGCGCCGTCGTGGCCGAGGGGGCGACGGGCCGGCAGTCGGCCGACCTGCGCTGGCTCTCCGACGCCTACGGCTGGCGCGGCGCGGCGCAGGAGGGCATCGAGACCGCGAAGACCGTCGTGACGCGGGTGCTCGCGAGACAGCGCCCACCGCTGCCGTTGCGGGAGGCCGTGCAGCAGGTGGCACCGCGTCCGGTGCTGCTCATCGCCGCCGGCTCGGTGGCGGACGAGCAGCACGCGGCAGCGGACCTGCGCCGGGCGTCACCCTCGACGGTGCAGGTGTGGACCGTGCCGGGCAGCGGCCACACCCAGGGCCTGCGCACCGCCCCGCAGCAGTGGGAGCAGCGGGTCGTCGGCTTCCTCACCGCCGCCACGCGTTGACCGCCCGCCAGACGCCACGGGACCTTCTGCCCGACCCAGATCGGCGGGCTCGGAGCAGAGTGCAGACATGACCACCACTGCCCGCACGCACCGTGCCAGCGTGCCCCCTCAGCCCTCACCAGCCGCCGCCGCGCCGCTCGTCGTGCGGTTCGAGGACGGCGGCCGCGACCAGGCGGACCTGCTGGGCGGCAAGGGCGCCAACCTGTGCGAGATGACCGGCCTCGGCCTGCCCGTGCCGGGCGGCTTCATCCTCACCACCGAGGTGTGCCGGGCGTACATGGCATCCGGCGAGCTGCCCACCGGCGTCCTCGAGCAGGTGCGAGACGAGCTCACCCGCGTCGAAGCGCACCACGGCCTGCGGTTCGGCGACCCGGCGCAGCCGCTGCTGCTCTCGGTGCGGTCGGGCGCGCGCTTCTCGATGCCCGGGATGATGGAGACCGTACTCGACGTCGGGCTCAACGACGAGACCGTGGTGGGTCTGGCCGAGCGCTCGGGCGAGCGGTTCGCGTGGGACTGCTACGCCCGGCTCATCGGCATGTACGGGCGCACGGTGCTCGGCGCGGACGCCGAGCGGTTGGCCCGCGTCACCGCCGACGTGCGTCAGCGGCACGGTGTCGCACACGAGAGCGAGCTCGACGCCGACGGCCTGCGTGAGCTCGTGGCGGCCACCCGGCGCGAGCTGGTGGCCGACGTCGGCAGCGACGTCCCGCACGACCCGCACGAGCAGCTCGAGTCGGCGATCCTCGCCGTCCTGCGCTCGTGGAACGCCCCGCGCGCCCGCCTCTACCGGCGTCGCGAGGGCATCCCCGACACGCTCGGCACCGCCGTGAACGTGATGGCGATGGTCTACGGCAACGCGGGCGCCGACTCGGGCAGCGGCGTGTGCTTCACGCGCAACCCCTCCACCGGAGCGCCCGGCGCCTACGGCAACTACCTGTCGAAAGCCCAGGGTGAGGACGTCGTCAACGGCAGCCGCGACGCCATGACCCTCGACCACCTGGCTGAGACGCAGCCCTCGGTGCACGCAGAGCTGCTGCAGCACCTGGAGACGCTCGAGCGCCACTACCGCGACGTCTGCGACGTCGAGTTCACGGTCGAGCTCGGCCGGCTGTGGCTGCTGCAGACCCGCATCGGCAAGCGGACGCCGGCCGCGGCCTTCCGCGTCGCGCGCGACCTGGTGCGCGAGGGGCTCATCGACCTCGACGAGGCTCTCGTGCGCGTCACCGGCCCGCAGCTCGAGACGCTCATGAACCCGCGGTTCGTCGACGCCGGGCACCACGACGTCCTGGCCACCGGCCACGCGGTGAGCGCCGGCGCAGCGGTCGGCGAGGTGGCCCTCGACGCCGAGACGGCGGCGCGTCGGGCCGACGAAGGGCACGCGGTGGTGCTCGTACGCACCGAGACGAGCCCCGACGACCTGGCCGGAATGGTTGCGGCACAGGCGATCGTGACCTCGCGCGGCGGTGTGACCTCGCACGCCGCGGTGGTCGCCCGTGGCATGGGTCGCACCTGCGTCGTCGGCACGGGGCTCGTCGTCGACCTCGACGCCCGCACCATCACCGGGCCGGACGGCGTCAGCGTCGCCGAGGGCGAGGTGATCTCCGTCGACGGAGCCACCGGCGAGGTGCTGCGCGGGCGGCTCGACGTGCGGCCCAGCGACGTCGCGTCC
>JBQCES010000088.1:0-18460 GCA_051960055.1 Angustibacter sp.
CCGTTCGTGATCGCCAGCCAGCCGGGCGTCGTCGACCCCACGCGCGCGCCGTCCGGCGGCCACACGCTCTGGACCTACGCGCACGTGCCGGCCGGCTCGACCCGCGACCTCGGCGAGGAGGTCACGGCGCAGGTCGAGCGCTTCGCCCCCGGCTTCCGCGACGTCGTCCTGCACCGGTCGGTGATGACGGCGGCGCAGGAGGCGCAGCACAACGCCAACTACGTCGGCGGCGACATCGCCTCCGGTGCGCCGACGCCGTGGCAGATGGTGATGCGGCCGGTGCCGCGCTGGGATCCCTACCGCACGCCGCTCGACGGCACCTACCTGTGCTCGGCCTCGACGCCGCCCGGGCCCGCGGTGCACGGCATGGGCGGGGTGCACGCCGCCCGCCGCGCGCTGCGGCAGGTTTTCGACGATCGGCGCGACCCACTCGACCTGGTGCGCGCGCTGGGCTGACGCCTAGTCGCGGTCGCGCGGCTCGTCGCCGGAGTGCGCCTCGCGCTCGCTCGCCTGCCGCTGCTCCTCACGGAACCGCATGCGGCGCAAGCGTCCGGTCATGTTGCGCAGCAGCAGCCAGGTGACGATCGCCAGCACGAACACCACGAGGAAGCCGGCCAGGCCGGGCGTCACCGAGTCGGGGTCGGGCAGCGTCGGCCCCGGCGACGGCGTGGTCGTGCTGGTCGCCGTCGGGCTCACCGAGGGCGTCGGGGTGGTGGCCAGGTGCATCACGCCACCTCACCGCCGGCGCGGCCCGCGTCGCCTCGGACGCCGGCGAACAGGTCGTCCTCGGGCAGCGACACCTCGACGTGGCTGTGCGCGAGCTCGTAGTCCTCGGTGGGCCACACGCGCTGCTGCATCTCCATGGGCACCGCGAACCACGTGCCGTCCGGGTCGATCTGCGTGGCGTGCGCGAGCAACGCGCGGTCACGCACGTCGAAGAAGTCGGCGCACGGGATCCGCGTGGTGATCGGCCGCTCGGCCCGCTCCTCCCAGCGCGCGATCCAGTCGGTGTACGGAGACGTCAGACCCTCGGCCTCCATCGCCTCGTGGAAGGCCATGATCCGGCCGCGCGACATGGTCTGGTTGTAGTAGAGCTTCAGCGGCTGCCACGGCGCTCCGGCGTGCGGGTAGCGCTCGGCGTCACCCGCCGCGTGATAGGCCTCCACCGACACCTGGTGGCACTTGATGTGGTCGGGGTGGGGGTAGCCGCCGTTCTCGTCGTACGTCGTCACGACGTGCGGGCGGAACTCGCGCATCAGCCGCACGAGCGGCTCGCTCGCGGTCTCGAGCGGCTCGAGCGCGAAGCAGCCCTCCGGCAGCGGCGGCAGGGGGTCGCCCTCGGGCAGGCCGGAGTCGACGAAGCCCAGCCACGTGTGCTGCACGCCGAGCGCCTCGACGGCCGCGGCCATCTCGCGTCGGCGGAACTCCGCCATGTCGCGCAGCAGGTCGGGGTCGTGCTGGAGCTGGGGGTTCAGGATGTCGCCACGCTCGCCGCCGGTGCAGGTCACGACGAGCACCTCGACGCCCTGGCTGACGTAGTACGCCGTGGTGGCCGCACCCTTGCTCGACTCGTCGTCAGGGTGCGCGTGCACGGCCATGAGCCGCAGGGGCTCGCTCACGGTGGCTCCTCGCGTGGGTGGGTGCTGGCTGCTGCCATTCGTACGCGACAATCCTCTCAGCAGCGTCCGTCGGACGCCGCACCAGCACCCACCCGTCCCGCGAGAGTTCCCATGACGTCGCCTTCCGCCGCCCAGCCGTTGCAGCTGCCTCCCGGCCGCTACAGCCGCCCTGCGTCGCGCCGGCGCCGGCTGACGCTGGGGGTCGTCGCCGGGCTCGCCCTCGCCGGCGCGCTGGCCTGGGTGGTGTGGGCCGGCCTGCACCAGGCGCGGGCCGACGTCCGCTGGAGCGACGTCGGCTTCGTCATCGACGGCGACACCGCCGTGCACGTCACCTACGACATCGGCAAGGACCCGCGGGCCACCGCGGTGTGCAGCCTGCGCGCCCTCGACGTGCACAAGACCGCCGTGGGCGTCGCCGAGGTCACCATCGGCCCCACCGAGCGCCGGGTCACCCGCCGCACCGACACCGTGCGCACGTCGGCACAGGCCGTCACCGGCACGGTGCGACAGTGCGTGGTTCGTCCCTGATCGTGGGGGTTCACCCCACCGGCGGACGGGTGAGTCGATGATCGACGAGAAGGCGCCGGTGCACCGGCGTTGGTATCCTTGACGCTTCCCCTCGTGACGCAGGCCCCGAGAAGGGCCTGACCTCGCGTATGCCGGCGCAGGGGCGACGGCGCCCCGCGAGACGAGTTCCAAAGACATGCAAGGAGATGGACCGTGACCGAGACCAGCACGAACGTCACCTGGCTGACCCAGGAGGCGTACGACCGGCTCAAGGGTGAGCTGGACCACCTCACTGGGCCCGGCCGCACCGAGATCGCCAAGCGCATCGAAGCCGCTCGCGACGAGGGCGACCTGCGCGAGAACGGCGGCTACCACGCCGCCAAGGAGGAGCAGGGCAAGCAGGAGGCCCGCATCCGCCAGCTCACGTCGCTGCTCGAGCACGCGAAGGTCGGCGAGCGTCCGGCCGACGACGGGATCGTCGAGCAGGGCATGGTCGTCACCGCCGACGTCGGCGGCGACCAGATGCGCTTCCTGCTCGGCAGCCGCGAGGTGTCCGACGACTCCCTCGACGTCTACAGCGAGAAGTCCCCGCTCGGCTCGGCCATCAGCGGGCTGAAGATCGGTGACAGCACCTCGTTCGAGGCGCCGAACGGTAAGCAGATCCCGGTCAAGATCCTCGACGCGAAGCCCTACACCGGCTGAGCGCACCGCCCCGCGAACGCGCCCGTCGACCGCTCGGTCGGCGGGCGCTTTCGCTGTCGGCTTCCCGGGTGGCTCGGGCGCACCGCCGCTAGGTTGGGGCGATGGCAGGCGCCAAGGACTCCTCACCCCCGGTCGAGCTGGACGTCGACGGCCGCACCGTGCGGATCACGCACCCTGAGCGGGTGTACTTCCCGGCGCTCGGGGCCACCAAGCTCGACCTGGCGCAGTACTACGCGTCGGTGGGCGAGGGCATCGTGCGCGCCCTGCGCGAGCGGCCGTGCATGCTGCACCGGTTCCCCGAGGGGCTGGCCGGCGAGAAGGTGCACCAGAAGCGGCTGCCGCACGGCGCGCCGCCGTGGGTCGAGACCGTCCGCGTGACCTTCCCGCGCTACCACCGCACGGCCGACGAGCTGTGCGTCACCGAGCTCGGCAGCGTGCTGTGGGCGGTGCAGATGTCGACGGTCGAGTTCCATCCCTGGAACTCCCGGCGGGCGGACGTCGAGCGGCCCGACGAGTGGCGCATCGACCTCGACCCCATGCCCGACTGCCCCTTCGACCGCGTGCAGCGGGTGGCGGGCGTCGTCCACGAGCTGCTGGACGAGCTGGGCGCGACGGGGTGGCCGAAGACGTCGGGCGGCAACGGGCTGCACGTGTACGTGCGGATCGCCCCCGACCACGGCTTCGCCGACGTCCGGCGGGCCGCGCTCGCGTTCGCCCGCGAGGTCGAGCGCCGTGCGCCCGACGACGTCACGACGACGTGGTGGCGCAAGGACCGCGACCCCAGCAAGCTCTTCGTCGACTACAACCAGAACGCCCGCGACCACACGATCGCGAGCGCCTACTCGGTGCGCGGCGTGCCCGAGGCCACGGTGTCGACGCCGCTGCGGTGGGACGAGGTCGCCGACGTCGACCCGCGCGACCTCACGATTCGCACCGTGCCGGCCCGCTTCGCCGAGCTGGGCGACCTGCACGTCGGCATCGACGAGGCCGTGTACTCGATCGACCCGCTCCTGGAGTGGGCCGAGCGCGACGAGCGGGAGGGCGCACCCGACCCCGGCCCCGCCGACGACGACAGCGGTGCCGCCGACGGAGCCTGAGCCGCGACGCTCAGCGGCTGGCGGCGCGCCCGAACTGGCGGGTGGCCAGGGGTACGAAGACGACCAGGATCCCGAGGATCCAGATCAGCGAGTAGAGCGTGGGGTGCTGCAGCGACCAGTAGTGGGGCGCCTTGACGTCGGCGGGGAGGTTGCCGAACCACTGCCGGCAGGCCTGGGTCAACGCGGACAACGGGTTCCAGGCGGCGAACGTCTTGAGCACCCCCGGCAGCGTGTCGAGTGGCACGAACGTGTTGGCGATGAAGGTGACCGGGAAGATGACGACGAACGAGGCGTTGTTGACGACTTCGGGGCTCGGTGCGAGCAGCCCGACGTAGGCCATGATCCAGCTGAAGGCGTAGGCCCACAGCAGCAGGAGCGCGAAGCCGATGACGGCATCGAGCACCGAGTTGCGGATCCGCCAGCCGACGACGAGCCCGGTCAGCGACATGACCACGACGACGAGCAGGTTGTTGGCGACGTCGCTGACCGTGCGGCCGATGAGCACCGCCGAGCGTGACATCGGCAGTGACCGGAAGCGGTCGATGATGCCCTTCTGCATGTCGTCGGCCAGGCCGGCGCCGGTGAGGGTGGCGCCGAAGGTGACGGTCTGGGCGAAGATCCCCGCGATGAGGAACTCCTTGTAGTTGCTGCCCTTCACGTCGATCGCCCCGCCGAAGACGTAGGCGAACAGCAGCACGAACATGATGGGCTGCAGCGTCGTGAACACCAGCAGGTCGGGCACCCGCTTGATCTTGATGAGGTTGCGCTTGGCGACGACCAGGCCGTCGCTCACCGCCGTCAGCGAGCTCATCGGGCCACCACCTTGTCGTCGTCGGTCTGCTGGGCCTCGGCCGCGTGACCGGTGAGGCTGAGGAACACGTCGTCGAGCGTCGGACGGCGCAGGCCGACGTCGGACACCGTCACACCGGCCGCGTCCAGCCGACGCAGCGCCTCGACGAGGCTCTCGGTGCCCGAGCGCACCGGCACGCTGATCCGGTGGGTGTGCTCGTCGGTCGTGAGGTCACCCGACGCGACGCCGGCGAGCAGCTCGCGCGCCTCGCCGAGTCGGGACCGCTCGGCCACGACCACCTCGAGGCGCTCGCCGCCGATCTGCAGCTTGAGCTGGTCGGCGGTGCCCTCGGCGATGACCTGACCGCGGTCGATGACGACGATCGAGTCGGCGAGCTGCTCGGCCTCCTCCATGTACTGGGTCGTCAGGAGCAGTGACGTACCGCCCGCGACGAGCTCCTTGATGACCTCCCACATGTCGCTGCGGCTGCGGGGGTCGAGGCCGGTCGTCGGCTCGTCGAGGAACAGCACCGACGGGTCGGCCACCAGCGCACCGGCGAGGTCGAGCCGTCGACGCATGCCGCCGGAGTAGGTCTTCACCGGGCGGTCGGCCGCCTCGTCGAGCCGGAACCGCTCCAGCAGCTCGCGCGCCCGCTCACGGGAAGCCTTGCGCCCCAAGTGGTACAGCCGGCCGACCATGTCGAGGTTCTCGAACCCCGTCAGGTACTCGTCGACGGCCGCGTACTGCCCCGACAGGCCGATGCGGCGGCGCGCCTCGGCCGGATCGGCGAGGACGTCGACGCCCGCGACCTCGGCCCGCCCGGCGTCCGGACGCAGCAGTGTCGTGAGCACCCGGACGGTCGTGGTCTTGCCGGCGCCGTTCGGACCCAGCACCCCGAGAACGGTGCCGCGTGGCACCGCGAGGCTGAGGCCGTCGAGCGCCGTCACCTCGCCGTACTGCTTGACCAGCCCCTCTGCTACCACCGCGTTCGTCATGACGCGACCCTGGCACGGGGCACCGACAGTTCCTGTCCGGCCATGGGAGGTCTCCTTCGGTCAGTGATCTCGATCATGACCAGTAGACCGCCGACCGCCGCGAAACTCATCGCAGTTTTCGCGGGCTCCCAGCCCGTCAGCCGAAGTTCAGCGGGTAGCCCGCCTCGCGCAGGGTCGCCAGCACCTGGTCGCAGTGGTCGTGGCCCTTGGTCTCGAGCTGCAGACCGATCTCGACCTCGTCGACGTGCAGCTGGGCGCCGGTGCGCACGTGCTCGATCTCGAGGACGTTCGCGTCGACGTCGGCCAGCACGGCCAGGAGCGCGGCCAGCGAGCCGGGCCGGTCGGGAACGCGCAGCCGGAACTGCAGGTAGCGCCCGGCCGCCGCCATGCCGTGGCGCAGCACGCGCAGCAGCAGCAGCGGGTCGATGTTGCCGCCCGACAGCACGACGGCGACGGGCGCCTCGACGACGGCGGCGTCCGACAGCAGCGCGGCCACGCCCGCCGCCCCGGCCGGCTCCACGACGAGCTTGGCCCGCTCGACGAGGAACAGCAGCGCCTTCGACAGTGCCTCCTCGCTCACCGTGCAGATGTCGTCGACCAGCTCGCGCACCAGGGCGTAAGGCACCTCGCCCGGGCAGCCGACCGCGATGCCGTCGGCCATCGTCGACATCTTGGCCAGGGGCACCGGGTGGCCGGCCGCGATCGAGGCCGGGTAGGCGGCCGCGGCCTCCGCCTGCACGCCGACGACGCGGACGTCGGGTCGCAGGCCCTTCACGGCGGTGGCGATGCCGCCGAGCAGGCCGCCGCCGCCCGTGCACACGACGACGGTGCGCACGTCCGGGCACTCCTCGAGGATCTCCAGACCCACGGTGCCCTGACCGGCCACGATGTCGGTGTGGTCGAACGGGTGGATCAGCACCGCACCCGTCTCCTGCGAGAAGCGCTTGGCCTCCACCAGCGCGTCGTCGACCGTGAGCCCGGTGAGCTCGACGTGAGCGCCGTACCCCCGGGTCGCGAGCAGCTTCGGGATCGGCGCGCCCGTGGGCATGAAGACCGTCGAGCGCAACCCGAGCAGCTGGGCGGCCAGGGCCACCCCCTGGGCGTGGTTGCCCGCGCTGGCGGCCACGACCCCGCGGGCCTTCTCCTCGTCGCTGAGCCGAGCCATGCGCGTGTAGGCCCCACGGATCTTGAACGACCCGGCCCGCTGGAGGTTCTCGCACTTGAGGAAGACCGGGCCTCCGACGCGCTCGGACAGCGCGCGGCTGAACTCCATGGGCGTGGGTCGCACCACCCCCTCGAGCACCTCGCGGGCGGCCCGCACGTAGTCCAGGGTCACGGGCAGCGTCGTCGATGCCATGCGCGGAGTGTGTCAGACCCTGAGACGCTCGCCGCAGGAGGGCACCGGCTCAGAAGGCGACGGTGAAGTCCAGCAGCGCGGAGGGGACGTCGGTCGCGGCCGTTCGGCCCGACAGTCGGCGGCACAGCTCGATCGCGTCCAGCTCCAGGTGCTCGCGATCGCCCTCGCCGAGGGCCCAGCGGCCGCCCGCAGGGCCGGTCAGCGTGAGGTCGACCGGTCGACCGTGCGCGCTGGCCCACTCGCCGACCACGTCGCTGACGATGCGCCCGTCGTGCCCGGGCGTCAGGTGCACAGGCCGACCCGTCGCTCGGCACACGTCGATCCGGTGCATCCACGCGTCGCGCGTGTAGATACGGTCCATGAGGTAGCCGACGGAGCGCACGCCCAGTGGCGGACCGAATGGCACGCGCAGCGCGCGCACCACCGCCGGCAGCCGTCGGCGGGCTCGGACGCCGCGCGCCGACTCGCGCTGCAGCTCGTCCACCAGCTGGGGCAGCGTGCACTGCGCGCGCTCTCGCACCTGCGCCGCGTTCATCTGGTCCACCACCACCGCACCCGGGAGCAGCGCCCGGCCGGCCCGGGCCTGGCGGCCCGCCCGACGGAGGTCGGCGGTGGCCTGCGCGGCGCCGGCGAGATGCGCGACCATCGCGGTCACGTCCCAGCCCGGGCACTCGGTCGGCAGCGCCGCCTCGTCCTCCTCGAGGTCGCGAAGCAGCGTGAGGAGCCGTTCGTACTCCTCCCCGGCCCGCGCCATCCACTCCTCGTGGCCGAGAGCCACCGGCTCCGTGTGCGCCTGAGTCACCATCACGCCTCCCGCTGATCCGTGCCTGCGATGGTGCACCCACCGTTTGCCTATCGTCAATAGGATCTCCTAACATCGTTAGGTGCCCGCCTCCACATCCGCCGACCGACGGACCCGCCGCCACGACCGCACGCGCGAGGAGATCGTCACCGCGGCGTGGGCACTGAGCTCCGACCGCGGGCTGGCCGGCTGGACCCTCAAGGACGTCGCCGACCGCGTCGGCATGCGAGCGCCGTCCCTCTACGGCTACGTCGACAGCAAGGCGGCCCTCTACGACGCGATGTTCGCCGACGGCCAGCGGGCGCTGCTGGCCCGGCTCGACGACGTCCGGCGGCGAACCGCGGACGACCCGGTAGCGGCGCTGCACGAAGGAGCCCTCGCCTTCTTCGACTTCTGCGTCGTCGAACCGGCGCGCTTCGCGCTGCTCTTCCAGCGCTCCGTGCCGGGTTTCACGCCGTCCGCTCCGTCGTACGCCCTCGCGCGTGAGGTGCTGACGGGCTTGGAGGACGCGCTCGAGGTTGCGGGTGTCCGCCATCGTGACCTGGTCGATCTCTGGACCGCGACGTTGAGCGGCCTGGTGTCGCAGCAGGTCACGAACGAGCCGGGCGGTGAGCGGTGGCGCCGCCTCGTAGGCCCGGCGGTCGACCTGCTCCTGGCTGCCCCTCGGCCCTGAGCGGCCTGCACACGCTCGGCCTTCGTCGGCGGCTCAGCCGCTCGGCCGCTGCGGTGGTCGGTAGCGGGGGTCACTCCACGGTGTGCGGTCGACGACGTAGTGCGGTGGGCGCAGGCGCGGCACGCCGTCGTCGAGCTGCACGCTCCACGGCTCGAGGTGAGTGCGCCAGCGCTCCGGCTCGAGCACCTGCACCGGCTCTCCGGTCATCGTCGCGAGCAGGTTGCGCCACGCGGTGCTGCCTGGCGTGAACACGCCGCTGTGCCCGCGCACGAGGCGGTCAGTGCCGTCGAAGCGGCCGGTGTCGAGGCGCACGACGCCCGGGACGAGGTCGGGGTCGGCGCCGTGGCCGACCTGCTCACCGGGAACCAGCGCGCGCAGCGCCAGCCCGAGCGCCGCGGCCTCCGGCGCCAAGGCCGGCGGTGAGATGCGCGCCAGGTGCTGCGGTGCGTCGTCGAGGTCATGAGCCTGGGCCAGCTGGATCGGGTCGTCCGGCGCCGTCATCGAGAAGACCTGGGCGCCACCGGCCCGCGAGGGTGCGTCCTCGGTGCCCGCACTCGACACGTGCACGACACGGTCGGCGGTGAGCCCGTGCACGAGGGCCGACCCGACGACGGCTCCGCCGTAGCTGTGGCCGAGGACGGTGACGTCGGCGCCTGGCGGAGCAGCCCGGCGCAGGTCGGCGACGTCGGCGGCCAGGGCCGGACCCGCCCGGTCGGCGGCGTCGCGGTAAGCCGCGGCGACCACGTGCTCGCGCGCGGGCAGGACGCCGTCGTCGAACGGCTGGTCGGGGAAGTCGGCGCCCTGCCACACCACCACCGCCAGCCGCGGGTCGGCCGCGGCGAAGGGCCGCATGCGGGCGAGCGTGCCGGGGTACCGCCGCAGGTCGCTGCCCGTGCCCGGCACGAACACCGCGACGTGCCGGGCCCGGCCCAGGGCACCGAGCACCTCGACCACCTCGCCATCGCCCCGCGGGTCGAAGTGCAGCAGCTGGTGACGGCGGCGGCGCACCGAGCCCTGCGCGCCGCGCAGCGTGACGCTGCCGTGCAGCCACTCGCGACGCTGGGCAACTGCTCGGCCGAGGCGCGCGCGGGCCTCGCCGGCCGGCGCCGAGGCCAGCCGCGTCAGGGCGGCATCGAGGTCGGCGGCCACGAGCACGCGGTTGGCCGCGTACCGCGCCGCGGGCGGAGCCGCCCGCGCCGACGCCCAGGTCACCGGGTGCAGCAGGGCCAGGCGAAGCAGCTGCTCAGGTCCGAGGCTCCTGTATCGCTCGACGGCGCCCGCGCCGCCCCGCGCACCGCCGGAGTCTGCGGCCACGACGACCGCCGCGAGCGCCGGGCTGCTGACGAGCAGGGCGTCGAGGTCGCAGGGCCGCAGACCCGCGAGCAGCTCCACCAGAGCCGGCTCGGGCACGGCGGGCACCGTGGTGGCCGTCGCCCACGTCGGCAGCCCCACGGGCTCGCGCACGTTCGCGAAGGCAGCCGTGAGCCGCTGCTCCACGCCGGCGTACACGTGCAAGGCCAGTGCCAGGGCCCGCACCAATGCGCGCAGCCGGGCGAGGCAGGCCGCGCGCCGCCGCACGGCCGCACCAGCCGCCGCGACCGCAGCGGGTCCGGTCACCTCGGCGCCGTGTGCCACCGTGAGCACGGGTGCGCTCACCAGCTCGAGCCTGCGGGTGAGGGCCAGGGTGGTCGAGGCCAGCCGCTCGAGCTGGTGACCGTCGACCTCCAGCACTCTCACGACCGGCCCTCCGCCGCGCGGTCGCAGGCCTCGGCCAGGGCCCGCACCTGCGCCGCCACGTCGTCGACCAGGTGCTGCATCGCCTCACCGGCCGGGCCGCGCAGCCCGACGTCGTCGGCCGCCCGGGTGAGGTCGCGCGCGACGTCCCGGACGTCCGCAGCGGCCGCGCGCAGGCGGACCGCCCAGGCGCTCGTGGTGGGGACTGGCTGCATGCACTGACCTTCCGCCGGCGACCGTCCCCACGCCGCCGCACCAGTCTGTCAGGTCAGGTCGCGGACCCCGGGCCGTCGTCCACAGCCGGTCGGGCCGGTTCGTCGTCCGCGAGGGCGCCCACCACGTCGTCCGGCGCGGCGTCACCGTGGCCGGCCAGCGACAGCACCATCGTGTTGCCCGCCGCGATGAGCGGGACGGCGAAGAGCGCGCCGATGATGCCCGCCACCAGCGCGCCGGCGGAGATGCCGAGGATCACGGCGAGCGGGTGCACGCTCACGGCCCGGCCCAGCAGGAACGGCTGCAGCACATGGGATTCCAGCTGCTGGACGCCGATCACCACCGCGAGCATCAGCAGGGCCTTCACCGGCCCCACCGCCACCAGCGCGATGAGCACCGCGACCGAGCCCGACACGAGAGCACCGACCACCGGCACGAACGCGCCGAGGAACACCAGCACGCCGAGGGGGACTACCAGCGGGACCCCGAGGATCGCCGCACCGAGCGAGATGCCGACGGCGTCGGTGAGCGCCACGACGACCGTGGCGCGCACGAAGGACGTGAGCGTGACCCAGCCCCGCTGCGCGGCGACGTCGAGCCGCTGGTGGGCGGCGCGCGGAAGCAGCCGCACCAGCCACACCCAGATCGCGCGGCCCTGCGCGAGGAAGAAGTACGTCGAGAACAGCGCGATGAACACGCCGGCCAGCACGTGCCCGGCCGTGGCGGTGGCGGCGAGCGCACCGCTCACGAGCTGCCCGCGACCACCGCCCAAGCTGGTGCGGAGCTGGTCGAGGTAGCCGGCGAGCTGGTCGGTCGTGACGTGCAGCGGCGGCCCGGCCAGCCAGCGGCGGACCTCGTCGACACCGGCCTGCGACTGCCGCTGCAGCTCCGGGAAGCCGCTGACCACCTGCGTTCCCACCACGGTGACCAGGCCGGCCACGACGGCGATCACGAGCAGCACCGTGAGCAGCGCGGCCACCCCGCGGGGCACGCGCGCGGCGGTCAGGACGTCGGTGAGCGGCTTGACGAGCGCCACCAGCAGCACCGCGATGAAGACCGGGGCGACGAGCACGACGAACAGCGCCAGCAGCTTGAGCAGGAAGTACACGGCGGCGCCCACCACCAGCAGCCGCCAGGCCCACGCGGTGGCGACCTGCATGGCGTGGGGCACGGTGACCTCGTCGCGCTCGGGGTCGGCCGTCACGAGGTCATCCTGGCTCACCGCCCGGCCGGAGGCACGTCGTGCAGCGCGGTCGTCGCGAGCCGCGCTGCAGCAGCGGGCGCCGCCTCGCGCAGCAGGCCGGCGGCGAAGAGCACGTACCGGTCGTCGACCGTGAGGCGCGCGTGCTCCGGCACCCGCCAGCCGCCGCCGAAGTCCTCCAGGGCCGGCCTCAGCACGCGCGCGCGGACGGCGTCGCCCTGGTGGCGCAGCACTCCCCCGGACCCCACGACGAGCCCGACGTCCTTGAGCGGGCGGGGTGCGGCGGAGGGGTTGGCGGGGCGGCCGTGCCGCCGCAGCGCGACGGTCACGGCGAGCTCGGCCAGCGCGGCGTCGTGGTCGACGTCACCGGCGGTCGCCGGCACGAAGGCCGGGTCCTCGTGCACGCGCTCGGCGTAGGCAGCCAGGTCATCGCCGACCGCCAGCCGCTCCGCGCGCGCGGCCGCGACGACGTTCGTGGCGTTCCAGCGCATGCCAAGGTCGCCCTCGACGGTGCGCGCGTGCCACAGCGGCGCCACGACCTCCTTGTGCAGCGTCGCGTCCTCGCCCTCTGGGGTCAGGGCCGAGTAGACGTCGGTGGTGGCGCCGCCGACATCGACCACCAGCACGTCACCGGCCCCCGGGACGCCGGGACCGCCGTCCGCCAGCACCCCGACGCCGGCGAGCACGGCGTCCGGGGTGGCCGCCTGCACCAGTCGGGCGAACCGCGGGCCCTTCGACAGGCCCTTGCCGCCGATGACGTGGTGGATGAACACCTCACGGATCGCGCGCCGCGCCGGCTCGGGCTCGAGGACGCCGATGCGCGGCAGCACGTTGGCCGACACGGTGACCCGACGCCCCCGCGACCGCAGCTCGTGGGCTGCGTCGGCAGCGGCTTCGGCGTTGCCGGCGAGCACGACGGGCGCGGCCAGGCGAGCGATGCCGAGCCGGCGGGCGTTGTGGCACAGCACTTCTGCGTTTCCGCCATCGGTGCCGCCGACGAGCAGGACGACGTCGGGCCGGCTGGCCCGCAGCTGCTCGACGTCGGCGCGGGTGAGCTCACCGGCCGCGACGTGCACGACCTTGGCGCCGGCCGACAACCCGACGCGGTGGCCCGCCTCGGCCGTGACGACGCGCTCGTACCCCACCACGGCCAGCCGCAGGCCGCCGCCAGCACTGGAGCAGGCGACGACGTCGTCGACGCGCTCGTGCGCCAGCCGGGCGCGGATCGCCTCGAACCCGTCGAGCACGTCGGTCTCGATGGTCGTGCGGTGCGACGCCGTCGCGACGAGCGCGCCGTCGTCGGTGTCGACGAGCACCGCCTTGGTGAACGTCGATCCGAAGTCGACGCACAGCACCCGACTCATACTGCGCTCATGGCCCGCTCACACCCAGCACACCCTGTGCCGCAGCAGTTCTAGCCGAGCAGCTGCTCGAGGTCGGCGATCAGGTCGCCGATGTCCTCGATGCCCACCGACAGCCGCACGAGGTCGTCGGGCACCTCGAGCACCGAGCCCGCCACGCTGGCGTGGGTCATCCGGCCCGGGTGCTCGATGAGCGACTCGACACCACCGAGCGACTCGCCCAGCGTGAAGACCTCGGCGCGCTTGCACGCCGCGAGCGCCTCCTCGACGCCGCCGCGCAGCCGGAAGCTCACCATGCCGCCGAACCGGCGCATCTGCTGCGCCGCCACGGCGTGGCCAGGGTGGCTGTCGAGGCCCGGGTAGAGCACGTGCGACACCCGCGGGTGCTCGGAGAGGAACTGCACGACCGTCTCGGCGTTGTCGCAGTGGCGGTCCATGCGGACGGCGAGGGTCTTGAGCCCGCGCAGCACCAGCCAGGAGTCGAACGGCCCGGCGACCGCGCCCATCGAGTTCTGGTGGAACGCGATGCGGTCGTCGAGGTCGGAGAATGCCTGCACCGCAACGGACTTCGTGGTGACGAGGGCGCCACCGACCACGTCGGAGTGACCGCCCGCGTACTTGGTGGTCGAGTGGACGACGACGTCGGCGCCCAGCGAGAGCGGGTTCTGCAGGTACGACGTGGCGAACGTGTTGTCGACGACGAGCAGGGCGCCGGCGTCGTGTGCGATCTCGGCCAGGGCCGCGATGTCGGCGATGCCCAGCAGCGGGTTGGTGGGCGTCTCGGCCCACACGAGCTTCGTCTGGCCCGGACGGATCGCGGCGCGCACGGCGTCGAGGTCGCCGAGGTGCGCCGGCGTGTGGGCGAGGCCCCACGGCTCGGCCACCTTGGCGAACAGGCGGTAGGTGCCGCCGTACGCGTCGTCGGGCACCACGGCGTGGTCACCGGGACGGGCGACAGAGCGCAGCAGGGTGTCCTCGGCCGCCAGACCGCTGGCGAACGCGAAACCACGGCTGCCGCCCTCGAGCGCGGCCAGGCACTCCTCGAGCGCGGTGCGCGTCGGGTTGGCCGAGCGCGAGTACTCGTAGCCGCCGCGCAGGCCGCCGACGCCGTCCTGCTTGTACGTCGACACCTGGTAGATGGGTGGCACCACCGCACCCGTCAGCGGGTCGGGGTCCTGCCCGGCGTGGATGGCGCGGGTGCTGAAGCCTGCGGTCTGGTCGCTCACGCCGCGAGCGTATCGGGGTCGGCGACGACGACCGGCGTCGCCTCGGGCACGGTGAAGCGCGGCAGGAAGACCTGCACGAGCGGGCCGATGCCGATGGCGTAGCCGGCTGTGGCGAAGCCCAGCGTGCCGCCGAGCAGCCACCCGACGGCGACGACGACGACCTCGATCGACGTCCGCACGAGCCGCACCGACCCGCCGGTGCGGCGCACCAGTCCGGTCATCAGACCGTCGCGCGGGCCGGGCCCGAGCCGGGCACCGATGTAGAGGGCGGTCGCCATCGCGTTGAGCAGCAGGCCTGCTGCGGCGTAGGCGATGCGGGCCACCAGCAGGTGCGGGTCGGGCAGCACGGCCAGGCTCGCGTCGATCGCCAGGCCGAGCACCCCGCCGGTGCTCACCGTGCCGATGCCGGGCCGCTCGCGCAGCGGGATCCAGCCGAGCAGCACCACCGCACCGACCAGGATCGACCACTGGCCGATGGTGCCGCCGACGTGCCGCGCCAGACCCTGGTGCAGCACGTCCCACGGCATGACGCCGAGGTCGGACGCGACGAACAGCGCCATGCTCAGGCCGTAGAGCACCAGCCCGGCGTAGAGCTGGGTCAGGCGGCGGGGCAGGCGACGCGGCATGTCGACGAGCATGCCTGCGATTGGCCTTGTGATCCAGGGCCAATTCGACGACAGTGGCCTGCATGAGCGACCGGCGGCTGGGCGTGCGCGAGCTGGCGGCCCTGCTGGGCGCGTGGCCGGCGTCCGGCGTCCCGGCGTACGCGGCGCTGGCGGCCCGCGTGCGGTTGCTCGTGCTCGACGGGCGCCTGCCGGTGGGTGTTCGGCTGCCACCCGAGCGCGAGCTCGCCGCCACGCTGGGGCTCAGCCGCACCACGGTGAGCGCCGCGTACGACGTCCTGCGCGAGAGCGGGCACGCCGCCAGCCGCCAGGGATCGGGCACCTGGACGTCGCTGCCGTCGTCGGGCGCGGACGTGCCGACCTGGGCGCCCGAACCCGCCCCGGCCGGGGTCATCGACCTCGCGCACGCCGCACCGGGCGCCCCACCGCAGCTGCATGCGGCGTACACCGCAGCGCTCGAGGAGCTGCCGCTGCACCTGCCCGGCACCGGCTACGACTACCGCGGCCTGCTGGGGCTGCGCGAGGCGCTCGCGGAGCGGTTCACCGCGCGCGGGCTGCCCACGACGCCCGACCAGGTGCTGGTGACGAGCGGTGCGCTGCAGGCCGTGCGGCTCGCGCTCAGCCTCGTCGTGCAGGCGGGCGACCGCGTCGTCGTCGAGCAGCCGGGCTACCCCAACGGCCTGGACGCCGTCCGCGACCTCGGCGGCCGCCCGCTCGTCGTGCCCGTCGACCCGCACCGCGGGCAGTGGCACCTCGCCTCGCTCGAGGGCCCCGCCGGCCGCAGCACCCGCGCCGCCTACCTGGTGCCCGACTTCCACAACCCCACCGGCGCCCTGATGGACGACGGCAGCCGGGCCCGTGCGGCGCAGGCGCTGGCCCGAGCCGGCGCGCTCGCCGTGGTCGACGAGACGCTCGTCGAGCTGGCCCTCGACGACGGGCCGATGCCGGCGCCGTTCGCCCGGCACGCGCCGTCCGGGGCCGCCGTCGTGACGGTGGGCTCGGCCAGCAAGCTCTTCTGGGGCGGCCTGCGCGTGGGCTGGCTGCGCTCGGACGCCGCCACGGTGGCGCGGCTGGCCGGTCTGCGGTCGCGGCTCGACCTGGCCGGCCCGCTGCTCGAGCAGCTGGCCGTGCTGCACCTGATGCGCGACCTCCCGGCGGTGCGGTCGCTACGCCGCGAGTCACTGCGCCGCTCGCGCGACACGCTCGTCGCGCTGCTGCACGAGCAGCTGCCGGCGTGGCGGTTCGAGGTGCCGACCGGCGGCCAGGTGCTGTGGTGCCGGCTGCCCGCGGGTGCGTCGTCCACGGCGGTGGCGGCGGCGGCCGGCGACCTGGGCGTGCGGCTGACTCCCGGCACGCGGTTCGCGGCTGACGGCACGCTGGAGTCGTGGCTGCGCCTGCCCTACACGCGACCCGCGGACGACCTGCGCGCGGTCGTGCCCGTGCTCGCGCAGGCGTGGGCGGCGAGCGGAGGCACCACGGCCGGGGCGGCGCCGACGCCGGATGCCGACGCCTTCGTCGTGTGACCACGGGGATCGCAGGGCGGAGGGTCGGCGGGGGGCGCTGCCGTGCATAATCACGCCCGGCCCCTCGGGCGTGATCATGCACGGCAGCGCAGGGATGATCCGAGGCGGCGGCGTGGTTATGCCACTGCTGACGACGAGGAGGTCCACCGTGCTGTTCGGTTCGGCGGCCAAGAGCCGCATGGTCACGCCCGCTGACGCCCTGCCGGGCCGCGAGGTGACGCCCTACCCGGTGCCCGAGACGCACGCCGTGCTCGGCACGCCGCTCCAGGGCCCCTGGCCCGAGGGCACGCAGGTGCTCTACCTCGCCATGGGCTGCTTCTGGGGCGCCGAGCGGATCTTCTGGCAGACCCCCGGCGTGGTCACCACCGCCGTCGGCTACCAGGGCGGCTACACGCCGCACCCGACGTACGACGAGACCTGCACCGGCCTCACCGGTCACACCGAGACCGTGCTGGTCGCGTACGACCCGGCGCAGGTGTCGACCGAGCAGCTGCTCAAGGCGTTCTGGGAGAGCCACGACCCCACCCAGGGCTACCGCCAGGGCAACGACCGCGGCACGCAGTACCGCTCGGCGATCTACTGGACGACGGACGCCCAGCGCGAGCTCGTCGAGCAGACGCGCGACTCCTACCAGCAGGCGCTGCGCGAGCGCGGGTACGGCGACATCACGACCGACCTGCGTCCGGCGTCCGAGGCGGGCGAGTTCTACTACGCCGAGGACTACCACCAGCAGTACCTCTACAAGGTGCCGAACGGCTACTGCGGCATCGCCGGCACCGGCGCGACCTGCCCGCTGCCGGGGAGCGGCCCGGCAGCCTGAGCAGGTGCTGTGGTCGCGTCAGCCGTGCTGGTGCACGTCGCGCAGGGCGACGTACCGGGTGTCCGACTCCCCGGAGAACCGGACGTGCGCCAACGACAGCTCTCCCATGTCGTAGACACCGAGGAGCTGCGCGCTGCGGCGCTCGCCGTCCGCGAGGATCTCGACGGACAACGGCTCGGTGAGCGCTTCCTCCCGCGCCGCCACGCCCTTGGCGGTCACGTACGAGCGACACACCATGTCGGCGATGCCGATGAGCACCACGAGCGCCGCCGACGTCAGCCAGATCGTCACCATCTGCCCCGAGCTCAGCGACACCGTGTTGATCGCCGTCAGCCCCTGGGTGATGCCGGCGAACAGCGCCAGCAGGATCGAGACGATCTTGGTGACGTTCATCGTCGACGCCGACACCGCATCGCCTGATCCGGCCTTGCCGGAGAACATGGACGTGAACCAGTTCTTCGTGTCAGCCATCTCTCCTCCCTTCACCGCGGACCTCCTCTCTCCACCGTCCCGCAGCCGGCCGTGCGAGGCGTAGGACGAACGGCCCCAGGCGCTTCGCGGCCGACGTCCCGCGCGCTGTCGGATCCGGGCGGTGCCGTTCGTCGCTAGGTTGAGCGGACGCCGGGTCCGCCACCGACACGAGGAGCAGCCGTGGCCGAGTACCTGATCTTCTTCAACCAGCAGTGGGTGGGCGACCACAGCGAGGAGTGGTTCGCCAGCCGTGGGCCGACGTCGCGAGCCGTCGTCCAGGAGATGCGGGACGCCGGTGTGCTCGTGTACGCCGGCGGGCTGGTCGAGGAGCTCGACCAGGCCGCCAGCGCGGACGCCACCAGCGGCGAGGTGGTGATCACCGACGGGCCCTACACCGAGACCAAGGAGTACCTGGGCGGCCTCACCATCGTCGACGTCCCGGACGACGAGACCGCCCGCATGTGGGCCGGCAAGGTCGCGGTGGGGTGCGGGTGGCCGCAGGAGGTACGGCGCTTCAAGCCCGGCTCGATGCGCTGAGCCTCCCCGCTCAGGTGGTGGGCAGCGCGGTGGCGAGCAGCACGATCGCCAGCGATCCCCCGAGCGAGGCGATGGCCAGCGAGCGGGCCAGCACCTGCCGCCCGCTGCCCATCGCCCAGCCGTGCGCGCCGGCCGCGAGCATGACGAGGGCGAACGCGACGAGCTTGGCGCCGAGCGTGCGGCCGTAGCCGGGGTCGGCCAGCGAGGAG
>JBQCES010000089.1:0-9468 GCA_051960055.1 Angustibacter sp.
CGAACCTCCGACCGAGCGTGAGGTCGGCGCGGAGCTGGCCGACGACGGAGCCCCGCTGTGGCGCGTCACTCGCACGCCGGGGCTCAGCCGCGCGGCCCGAGACCTCGACCGGCAGGCGCGGGTGGCCCTCGCCGGCGTGGGTGAGCAGGTGCTGGCGCGGCTGGCGCTCGTCCAGCAGCTCGCCCGCCAGGCGCGGCAGGACAGCCTCACCGGGCTGCCGAACCGGGCGCTGTTCACCGAGCGGCTCGAGGTCGCGCTGGCGTCGGCGTCCGCGGCGCGTCAGGTGGCCGTGCTCTACCTCGACCTCGACGGCTTCAAGTCCGTGAACGACCGCTTCGGGCACGCGGCCGGCGACGAGCTGCTGCGCATCGTCGCCGAGCGGCTGGCCGCTCTCACCGGCACCCGGGGCTGCGTCGCGCGTCTCGGAGGTGACGAGTTCGCCGTCCTGCTGCTGGACGTCACCGACGTCGCGCAGGTCGAGATGGTGTGCCAGCGGGTGCTGGCCGCGGTGCGCCGTGAGGCCGTCGTCGCCGGCCACGGTGTGCTCGTGGGCACCAGCATCGGCGTCGTCGTCTCGTCCGGTGGCGAGGAGGCCGCGGAGGTGATGCGCAACGCCGACATGGCGATGTACAGCGCGAAGGGCCTGGGCAAGAGCCAGTACGCCATCTACGAGGGGTCGCTGCGCGACGACCGCATCCTGCGCCTGGAGCTGATCGAGGCGCTGCGGGCGGGGATCGAGCACGAGCTGGTGGTGCACTACCAGCCGGTGATCTCGTTGGAGTCCGGGCGGATCGGCGGCGTCGAGGCGCTGGTGCGTTGGCGGCGCGGCGGTGCACTGGTTCCTCCCGACCTGTTCATCCCGGCCGCCGAGGACTCCGGCCTCATCGTGCCGCTCGGTCAGCGGGTGCTCGCGCAGGTCGTGGCCGACATCCCGCAGCTCGTGGCCGCCGCCGGCCGGCCCATCGACCTCGCGGTGAACATGTCGGCGCACCAGCTGCACG
This sequence comes from Angustibacter sp., assembly GCA_051960055.1. Taxonomy (GTDB): domain Bacteria; phylum Actinomycetota; class Actinomycetes; order Actinomycetales; family Angustibacteraceae; genus Angustibacter. Next base: position 1,002 of record JBQCES010000089.1, read on the forward strand.
ACCCCGACTTCGTCGACCACGTGCGGACGGCGGCGACGGCGTTCGGGGCGTCGCGCCTGGTGCTCGAGATGACCGAGACCGTGCTCGTGCAGGACGACCCGCACACCGCCGAGACGCTGCACCGGCTCACGTCGGCGGGGGCGCGGCTCGCGATCGACGACTTCGGGGTGGGCTTCTCGTCCATCGGCTACCTGCAGCACCTGCCGGTCGACATCCTCAAGATCGACCGCTCGTTCGTGCGCGACATCGACGCGCTGCCGCGCGCTCGGGCGCTCGTCGACGCGATCCTCGTCATGGCGTCGGCGCTCGAGCTCGACGTCATCGCCGAGGGCATCGAGCGCGAGTCGCAGGCCGAGGTGCTGCGGGTGGCCGGGTGCGCCGACGGACAGGGCTTCCTGTACGCGCGGCCGCAGCCGCTCGACGAGGTGCTGCAGACGCTGCGCGCCGGCGCGGTGCGCGTGCTGGCCCGCGACCTCGACTGACCTCCTCGCGCAGATACCCGGCGCTCAGGCGCCGAAGCGGCGCTCGCGCTGGCCGTAGGCGCGCAGCGCGCGCAGGAAGTCGACCTTGCGGAAGTCGGGCCAGTAGGCCTCGCAGAAGTAGAACTCGCTGTGCGCGCTCTGCCAGAGCAGGAACCCGCCGAGCCGCTGCTCCCCCGACGTCCGGATGACCAGGTCGGGGTCGGGCTGGCCGCGGGTGTAGAGGTGCTCGCTGATGTGCTCGACGTCGAGGATCTCGGCGAGCTCCTCGAGCGACGTCCCGCGCGCCGCGTGCTCCTTGATGAGCGACCGGACGGCGTCCGCGATCTCGCGGCGGCCGCCGTACCCGATCGCCGCGTTGACGGTGCGGTCGGTGATCGCGCTGGTGCGGTCCTCGAGCTCCTTGAGGCGGCGCGCGGTGGCGTCGGGCAGCAGGTCGAGCGCGCCCACGGGGTGGACATGCCAGCGGCCGGTGGCGGCGATGCGCTCGGCGAGGTCCTCGATGATCGGCATGAGCGACGCGAGCTCTTCGGGCGGGCGGTTGAAGTTGTCGGTCGACAGCAGCCACAGCGTGACCACCTCGACGCCGACGTCGTCGCACCACTCGAGCAGGCGCTCCATGTTCTCGGCCCCGGCAGCGTGTCCCACGGCGGTGCCCGCGCCCGACTGGCGCGCCCAGCGGCGGTTGCCGTCGACGATCACGCCGATGTGGCGAGGGATCGACCCGGGGTCGAGCGATGCGGCGAGCCGGCGCTCGTAGACGCCGTAGGCGAGGTCACGAAGCCCCACGTGGGCCTCGCTCCACCTGGCGACGCTGCATCTGACACTCTCCGTTGCTGGGACCGTCGCACACGGTACTCCCCGAGGCGCCCGGTCGGCCCCGCCCGTCGAGGCGCGCCCGCACACCGGCACAGCATCTTCACGCGGGCCCGCATCGCGTGGCGGACGGCGGGCGCGAGGTGGCCGACATCACGAACCTACGCCTGCGTAACCTACGGTGTCGTAGGTACTCTGGTGGCCATGGGTGCGACTGACGAGGCGAAGGAGACGGTGACCGATGCCGTCGCCGACGCCGTGGCGACGATCAAGCCGCGCCTGCGCGGGTGGCTGCACGCCGGGACGGCGCCGCTGGCGGTGGCCGCCGGGCTGGTGCTGGTGGTCCTGGCCCCCACCACGGCCGGACGGGTCGCGTCCGCCGTCTTCACCGTCTGCGCCGGCCTGCTGTTCGGCACGAGCGCGGTCTACCACCGCGGTAACTGGTCACCGCGCACGCGCATGCTGCTCAAGCGGTTCGACCACTCGAACATCTTCCTCATCATCGCCGGCTCGTACACGCCCTTCGCGGCCTTGCTGCTGCCCGAAGGACGCGGCCGCACGCTGCTCCTCATCGTCTGGGGCGGCGCCATCGCCGGCGTGCTGTTCCGGGTCTTCTGGGTCGGCGCGCCGCGCTGGCTCTACACGCCGGTCTACGTCGCGCTCGGCTGGGTCGCGGTGATGTACCTCCCTGACTTCCTGCGCAGCGGCGGCCCCGCGATCGTCACGCTGATCATCGTCGGAGGCGGCCTCTACACCCTCGGAGCGGTGGTCTACGGGCTCAAGCGGCCCGACCCGAGCCCGCGCTGGTTCGGCTTCCACGAGATCTTCCACGCGTGCACCGTGGCCGCGTTCGTCGTCCACTACATCGCGGTGTCGATGACGGTGTACGGCCACTCGGCCTGAGCTGTCGCTGCCCCGCGCTCAGGCGGGCCGCACCACGAGCACCGACGAGTGCGCGTGGCGCACCACCTGGTCGGCGGTCGAGCCGAGCAGCAGGTCGACGAACCCACCCTGGCCGCGGCGCGCCACGACGAGCAGCTGGGCGTCCATGGAGGCCGACACGAGCGCGTCGACCGCCTTGCAGTGCTGCACGTGCGGCACCACCTGCAGGTCGGGCAGCTCGGCCCGCACCTGCTGCACCACCTGGTCGACCGACGCGCGCACAGCCTGCTCGACCTCGTCGAGGCTCGGCACCGTGCCCACTGGGGCGCCGGCCTCGTCGGCGGCTGACGAGAACATCCACGCGCGCACCACGTGCAGCGGCACGCCGCGCATCGCGGCCTCCTCGGCGGCCACCGCGACGGCTCGCCGCGAGGCGTCGGACCCGTCGAACCCCGCGACGACTCCGCCGGTCACGACCGGGTCGAAGGTGATCTCCTTGGCCATGGCTACGCGCCTCCGGATGTCGACGGCCGCCCGCTCGGGCGGTCGTCTCGATCTTCGCACCTGACGAAGGCACGCAGGGCCTGGACGTCGACAGTGGGCAGGTCGCACACCTGACCCCGGCAGGGGTACGCCACGGGCTCGCCACGCACCAGGCCCCGGCCCTCGAGCAGCCCGACCGCAGGGACGGCGCCCGGATCGCCCGCCGCGACGACCAGGCCAGGAGCGGTGCCCGACAGCGCCTCGAGCCACAGCGCGGTGGTGCGCTCGTCACCGGGCGGTCCCACCACGGCCACCTCGCGCGGGCCGTCGACCGCCGCCTCGGCCGCCGCGAGCCCCCAGCCGGCGAAGCGCGGCGACGCGGCGGCCACCTGCCGCACGCCGGCTAACGCGGCGTCGGCCACGGTGCGGGCTCGCTCGTCGCCGGTGAGCGACGCCCACGCGAGCAGCACCGAGGCGGCCGCCGAGGGCCCGGACGGGTAGGCGTTGTCGGACGGGTCGGCGGCTCGTTCGCCAGAGGCGTTGCGCAGCAGCGGGTCCGAGGCGTCGTGGGCGGTGTCGGAGAAGCCCGCGGCCGCCGACCAGAAGCGGGTCGTGATCGCCTCCACGAGCGGGCGCGCCGCCTCGACCCAGTGCGCCGCACCGGTGGTGGCGTACAGCGCCAGGAGCCCCTCGACGAGGTCCGCGTGGTCCTCCAGCACCCCTGCAGGGGAGCCGACGCGACCACCGCGCGACACCCGCCGCAGCCTCCCGTCGACCACGTGCTCGCGCACGAGGAGGTCAGCGGCTCGCTCCGCCACCGACAGCAGGTCGGCGCGCTCGAGCAGCACGCCGCACTCGGCCAGGGCGGCGACCGCCAGGCCGTTCCAGGCGGCGACCACCTTGTCGTCTCGGGCCGGCTGCGGGCGTCGGCTGCGGGCATCGCGCAGGCGGTCGCGGGCGCCCTGCCAGCGGCGGACGTCGGAGGCGTCGGCCCGCGGCGAGTCGACGTCGACGAGCAGCTGCAGCGTGGAGGTGCCGTGCTCGAACGTCCCGGCCGGTGTGACGCCCGTGGCCCGGGCGACCCAGGGGCCGTCGTCCGGGCCCAGCACCTCGTCGAGCTGCTGCGGCGTCCAGACGTACGTGAGGCCCTCGACGCCGTGCCCGCCATCACCGACGGCGGTGTCGGCGTCCAGGGCGCTGGCGAGACCACCCTCGGGCGTGAGCAGCCGGCGCACCATGAAATCGCACGTCTCCTCGGCGATCCGCCGGCCGAGCGGGTCGCCGGTGAGCCGCCACCAGTGCAGGTAGACGCGAGCCAGCAAGGCGTTGTCGTACAACATCTTCTCGAAGTGCGGCACCACCCAGTCGGCGTCCACCGCGTAACGGGCGAAGCCGCCTTCGAGCTGGTCGTACATGCCGCTGAACGCCATGTGCCGCAATGTCTGCGCGGCCATGTCGAGGGCGGCCGACCCCGTCTCGTCGGCTCGGCCGACCCGCGCGGCGTGCCGGAGCAAGAACTCCAGCACCATCGACGGCGGGAACTTCGGGGCACCGCCGAAACCCCCTCGGGCGGCGTCGAAGTCGGCCTGTAGGCGGCGGACGGCCGAGGTGAGGTCGTCCGCCGACGGCGCGTCGCCGTCGCCCGTCGCACCCGGCCGCTGACGCGCCGACAACGCCTGCGCCACACGGGCTGCGGCACCCTCGAGGTCGTCCCGCTGCCCCTCCCACGCCTGCCGCACCGCCGTGAGCAGCTGGGTGAACGACGGCATCTGCGGGTGCGGCTTCGACGGGTAGTACGTGCCGGCGTGGAAGACCTTGCCGTCGGGGGTGAGGAACGCCGTCATGGGCCACCCGCCGTGGCCGGTCAGGGCCACCGTGGCCTCCATGTAGACGGCGTCGACGTCCGGCCGCTCCTCGCGGTCGACCTTGACGCAGACGAAGCCGTCGTTCATGAGAGCCGCGGTGGCGTCGTCCTCGAACGACTCGCGCGCCATGACGTGGCACCAGTGGCACGCCGCATAACCCACGCTGAGGATCACGGGGACGTCGCGACGTCGCGCCTCGGCGAACGCGGCGTCACCCCACTCCCACCAGTCGACGGGGTTGTCCTGGTGCTGCAGCAGGTACGGGCTCGTGGCGCTCGCCAGCCGGTTGGCCATGCGCCTACTCTCCCTCAGGCGTCCACGTGACGGCGACCGCAGAGGGCGCCACCGGCACGGTGATCGCGCAGCCGACGTGACCCGCACCCATCGGTGGGTCACAGCCAGCCGGCGCCACTGAGGATGAGGACGGCACCGAACACCACGAAGGCCGCGGCAGCGCCGTACCTGATCGCACGCTCGGGCAGGTGCTTGCCGAGCAGGGCGCCCACGCCGATGGCGAGCGCGTCGGCCAGCACCATGCCGACCGTGCTGCCGACCCACGTGCCCAGCCAGCCCTCGTTGGTGGCCAGGGTGATGGTCGCCAGCATGGTCTTGTCGCCCAGCTCGGCGAGGAAGAACGCCACGCCGACGGCGACCAGGGCGGCGCCGCGGCTGTTGCGGGCCTTGTGGGCCTCCTCCTCGCTGAGGGAGTCACCGCGCAGTGTCCACGCCGCGAAGACCAGGAAGGCGATACCGGCGACGATCGAGATGACGCCCTGGCTGTCGGCGAACTGGTTGCCGATGAACGCGCCGATGCCGACGGAGGCCAGGTGCACCAAGGCGGTCGCCACGGTGATACCGAGCAGGACGTCGCGCGCGCGGTAGCGAGCAGCGAAGGTCAGTGCCATCAGCTGGGACTTGTCACCGAGCTCGGCGACGAAGATGACGGCGGTACTGAGCAGGAACGCGTACATGTCGGAGGTCTCCTGGCGCGCCCTGGGCGAGGAGACGAGCGGGACGTCCCTTCGACCAGGCACGCCCGTTGGGGGTCGGTGGGACTGGTCGAAAGTCTCGTCCGCCGCGTGATGCGGCCTGCCGCACCGGACCCGGAGGTCAGTGTGTCGACGCGGCTGTTGGGGACTACTCCCTTTCGCCGGCGACTCTATCGTGCGGACGTCACTGCCATGAAGCACCGGAGGCCGTCGTCCCGGCGTCGGGGCAGGATGGGCGGGTGCGCGTCGTCTCCCTGCTGCCGTCAGCCACCGACATCTGCTGCGCCCTGGGGCTCGGCGACGACCTGGTGGGCGTGACCTTCGAGTGCCGGCCGGACGACGGCCGCGAGCGCACGGTGGTCGTCGGCGGACGCGACACGTCGGGCCTGCCGCCCGCTGAGATCGACGCCTACGTGCGCGAGCAGATGGCGGCGGGCGCTGATCTCTACACCCTGCACGCCGACGCGCTGGCCGAGCTCCAGCCCGACCTCGTCCTCACGCAGGACCTGTGCCGCGTCTGCGCGCTCCCCACCGACCACGTCGACGAGGCCCTCGCCCACCTGGGCTGCCGCGCCGACGTTCTCGCGCTCGACCCGCACACCCTCACCGAGGTGCTCGACACGGTGCTCGCCGTCGCCGCGGCGACGGGCCGGACGGCGGACGGCGAGGCCCTGGTGAGCAGCCTCACCGCACGCCTCAACCGCGTCGCGGCGGCGGTGGACGGTCGAGCGCGTCCGCGCACCGCCGTGGTCGAGTGGGTCGACCCGCCGTTCGGCGCCGGGCACTGGATCCCTGACCTGGTCGATGCCGCGGGTGGCTTGCCCGTGTTCGCGCGGCCGCACGAGAAGTCGGTGCCCCTCACGTGGGACGACCTGCGGGCCGAGCGGCCGGACGTCGTCCTCGTCGCCCCGTGCGGCTTCGGCACGGCCGGTGCGGTGGAGCAGGCGGCAGCCGTGGTCGATGCCCTGCCCGGTGTGCCCGTGTGGGCGCTGGACGGCGACGCGCTCGTGGTGCGGCCGGGGCCGCGCGTGGTCGAGGGCGTCGAGGTGATGGCGTCCGTGCTGCACCCAGAGGTGATGGGGCCGCCGCCTGCCGGCTCGGCGGTGCGGGTGGCCTAGCGTCGCGACGGCGCCGAGCGCGCCGGGCTGGCTGGGGCCAGCAACCCGCGACATGCTGAGGCAGCCGCTGGAGCGCACCCGAGGAGGAGGACCCACGTGACGCTGCTCGTGGTGGCCGCGCTGGTCGCCGGCGTGATCGTGCTGACGCCACTGTCCGACCGGCTGCGCGTGCCGTCACCGGTGCTGCTCACGGTGTTCGGGCTCGTGGTTCCGCTGCTGCCGGGGACGCCGCAGCTGCGGCTCGATCCGGACCTCATCCTGCCCGTCGTCCTGCCTCCCCTGCTGTTCGCCGCGACGCAGCGGTCGACGGCGATCGAGTTCCGCCGTGAGGCGAAGCCGATCCTGCTCCTGGCGGTCGGCCTGACGGTCGCCACGACGGCGGCGGTCGCGGTGGGTGCGCACGCCGTCGGCCTGGCGTGGGGCCCCGCGTGGGTGCTCGGTGCGGTCGTCAGCCCACCCGACCCGGTCGCGGCAACGGCCGTGGCGCGACGCCTTCGGCTGCCCGACCGCATCGTGACCGTGCTCGAGGGCGAGGGCATGTTCAACGACGCCACCGCCCTGGTGCTGTACGCCCTGGCGGTGTCAGCGGTCGTGAACGGGTCGATCACCGCCGGCGACGTCGCGCTCCAGCTGGTGCTGGCGGTCGTCGGCGGGGTGGCGGTCGGGCTCGCCGCCGGGTGGCTCACCAAGGTGGCCCTCGGCGCGTTGCACGACCCGTCCGCCGAGACCACGCTGACCATCGCGATGCCGTTCGCGACCTACCTGCTGGCCGAGCAGGTCGAGGGGTCGGGAGTCCTGGCCGTGCTGACGATCGGCCTGTACCTGCGCAGCTACGGTCACCCCGCGCTCACCTCCGGCGGCTGGCTGCTCGGGCGGTCGGTGTGGCGCTATGCCGACTACCTCATCACGAGCCTGGTGTTCGTCCTCATCGGGTTCGAGCTCACCGCCGTGCTGCAAGCCAGTCCCGTGCACCGCACGAGCGTCACGGTCGCGGTCGTCAGCGTCGTCGTCCTCGTGGTACTGCGGTTCCTGTGGATGTTCGGGGTCGGGACGCTCGCGCACCTGCCCGGACGGCGCCCGGCGTCCGAACGCACCAACCGGCGCGAGCTGCTCGTGCTCTCGTGGGCCGGCATGCGCGGCGTCGTCACGGTGGCCGCCGTGCTCGCGCTGCCCCTGACGACTAAGTCGTCCGGCGACTTTCCGCAGCGTGCGGAGATCGTGTTCGTCGCCCTCACCTGCGTACTGGTGACGCTCGTGGTGCAAGGGCTGTCGCTGTCGCCTCTGGTGCGCGCCCTCGACGTCGGTGCGGACGCCGATACGGAGGCTGCGGCACGCGAGCTGCGGCGCCGCGCCATCGCAGCGGCTCTGCAGGTGGTGCGCGACCGGCAGGGTCAGGTGCCCTAGGCGGTGTGCCACGCGGTCACGCTGCAGTACGAAGGACGCGTGGCCGCGCAGGACGCTCTGCGCGACGCGCGAACGGGCGAGGACGACGAGCAGCCCGAGCGCGCGGAGGCGCTCCAGCAGCTGCTCGCGGAGACCAGCGAAGCCGAACGCTCCCTGGTGCTGCGCGCCCGCCGCTCGGGCGAGGTGAGCGCCGAGGTCGCCGACGACGTGCTCACCGAGATCGAGGCCCAGTCGCTCCGCGAGCTCGACTGAGCGACGGGCGGCGAACCTCACTCGCGTCGGGGCGTGACCCACTGCCGCACGAGGCGTGCGATGAGGTGGTTGGCGCGGTGTGGTGGGAGGGGTTGGCCTGGTGGGTCGGTGCCGGGTGGGTCGGTGCTTGGTGGTTTGCCGGTGTGCCAGACCACTTGGCCGTTGATGACTTGGCCTAC
>JBQCES010000090.1:0-34296 GCA_051960055.1 Angustibacter sp.
GCGGTGGCCGACCGGATGGTGGCGAGCCGGGCGTAGAGGTAGCGCCCGGGGCACGCGGTCTGGCCGGCGTCGCGGTGCCCGTTGATCCGCTGCAGGCGCGTGCCGTTCAGCGTGACGGCGCCGGTGGCCGGCACGCCGTGCAGCCCCAGCTTCCACGCGAACAGCCGGCTGTAGGCCGAGACCATGGCCGCCGGCGGCTTGGCGACGTCGAAGTTGCCGATGGCCGACATCGCGAACGCCTCGCCGTTGTACCCCTGGGTGTGCGCACCGATCACGGGCAGGGCGACGCCGCCGTACCGGCCCTCCCAGATCCGGCCGAAGCGGTCGACCAGGAAGTTGTAACCGATGTCGTTCCAGCCCCGGCCCTGGACGTGGAAGCGGTAGATCCCGCGGATGATCGCTGGCACCTCGGCCGCGGTGTAGCTGTTGGTGCTCACGGTGTGGTGCACGAACGCGGCCTGCACCGAGCCGTACGCCACGCTGCCCTTGCGCAGCGACTCGTCCGCCCCCCACGCCTTGCGGCTGTAGATGGTCGGGCGGGTCGTGGCGGCTGCGGCGGCGTCGGGACGCCTCGCGCCCACGGTGGGGTCGGCCGCCTTCTCGCCCGGGTCGACGAGCTCGACCCGGGTGCTCGGGGCGGGAGCGCTGCCCTCGACGCGCACCTGGACGGCGTCCGCGCCGGTGACCACGAGCGGCGCGGTGCCGGACCGCGCGGCGCGACCCTCGGCCGCGCCCGGACCAGTGGTGTCAGGGCCGTGGGCGTCGTCGGTGTCGAGGGCCTGCCAGCTCCCCCACTGCCCGTGCGAGCGGGTGCGCACCTGCACCTCGCCGCCCCGGCCGAGACGACCGGACGCCGGCCAGCTCGCGCCGACCACCGCCACCTCACCCGGCAGGTCGAGGGCCGGCGTCACCGCGCTCGTGGTCGGCGCCGCGTCGCCGGCGAGCGCGCGCGTGCTCGACGGGTCCCCACTGGCCACTCGCCGCGCGGGAGCGCGGCTCACCGCACCGGGCTCACGCGCGCCCCGCGCGTCCAGCCCGGCCAGCGGCACCTCGCGCATCGACCCCGGTCGGGCCCGACCCGGCGCGGCGCCCTGCGCCCAGCTGAGCCCCGACACCACGGTCGGAGCCAGCACGAGGGCGAGGGTGCTCAGAGCGATCGCGGACACCCGCGACACGCGGGCACGACGAGACGGACGGTGCCGCTGGGACGAAGGCATACCTCAACCCTCGGCCACCCAGGGGCGAAAGCAAAGGGACCACGACGCATTGGGTGATTCCGGAACGTTGCATTCCGATAACGCACAGTGACCCACTGGGCCGGTGGCCTCAGACCAGCGGGGGGCGCCCCAGCCGGGCCATGCGCCACGCCGTCGACCACCGCATCGGACGGCGTGGTCCGGGGTCGCTGCGCCAGCCCTCGACGAAGCCCCGCCCCCACGTGCGCAGGGCCGCGACGTCCCGCACCCGCGCCACGGTGAGCGCCGTCCACACCGCGAGGTAACCCAGGGCCAGCGGCCAGGGCAGGCGCCGGCGCGCGAGCCAGACGCGGTTGCGCGCGTTGAGCCGGTAGTACGTGGCGTGACGCGCCGGGGTGGTGGTCGGGTGCCCGAGCACGGCGTCGGCGGCGTAGTGGATCCGCCAGCCGTCGTCGAGCGCCGCCCAGGCCAGGTCGGTCTCCTCGTGGCCGTACCAGAAGGCGACCGGCAGGCCGCCGCAGCGCTCGAGCACCTCGCGCCGCACGACGCTGGCGCCCCCGAGGAACGTCGTGACGTCCGACGAGCGCTCCGGGTCGCTCGTGCGCAGCCGCGGCACGTGCCGGCGCGAGCTGAGGCCCGTGTCGGGGTCGATGATCCGCATCGACACGATGCCGAGCCGCGGGTCGTCCGCGAACCGCCGCCCGACGCCCGCCAGGACGTCGTCGCCGAGCAGCCAGGCGTCGTCGTCCAGGAACAGCACGAGGTCGGTCTCGAGCTCGCGCCAGCCGAGGTCGCGGCCGCCCACGATGCCGAGGTTCTCGGGCAGCCGCAGCACGCGCACGGAGTCGGGCTGGTCGGGCACGTCGGCGCCGTTGCCGATGACGAGCACCGACTCCGGCGGTCGGGTCTGGCGGTGCAGGCTCTCGACAGCACGGGCCAGCTCGACCGGCCGGTCGCCCATCGTGAGCACGACCACGCCCAGCGTCAACGCCATCAGCCGATGCCCATCAGTCGAGCCGCCGCGAGAGCAGGATGCTGGCCAGGTGCAGCACCGTCATGACGCCCGCGATGGCCGCGAGCGCCACGAGCAGCACCCGCGTGCCGACGAGCGAGCCCGTCGCGGCATCGACCACGGCGGCCACGAGCAGCAACAGCGACGACTCCAGGGCGCCGGTGAGCTGGTGCACCTTGAGCACCTGGGCCGCGCGGCGCAGCGTGCCGAGGGCCGAGCTGCGCAGCTCGACCGACTCCTCACTGGCCGCGGTGAGCCCGGAGCGGGTGCGGGCGACGTCGACCAGGTCGGTCTCGGCCTTCACCAGCACCACGAGCAGGCCGCCGAGCACGCCGAGCGTCGTCCAGCCGCCCAGGTGCTGGTCGGCGGCGCGCCAGCCGTAGGCGCTGATCACCGCCGCCTCCACCAGGTAGTGGCCGACGCGGTCGAGGTAGACGCCCTTGATGCTGGTCTGTCGGCGCCAGCGCGCGACCTCGCCGTCGCACAGGTCGAGCAGGAAGTAGACCCAGATCGCCACCACGCCGACGACGGCCGTCACGAGCCCGGACGCGCCGAGCGGGATCGCGGCGAGCAGTCCGACGACGATCATCAGCCCGGTGAGCTGGTTGGCGGTGACCGGCGTGCGGATCAGCAGTGCCGTCACGCGCAGCGACACCGCGCGCAGGAACCAGCGCGCCATCCAGTGCTCGGCGTTGCGCCGCGACATCGTCGAGTGCGGCTGGGTGACCGCCCGCAGCTCGGCGAGGGAAGGTCGGGCCGGACGGCTGCTCTGCGGGACGCTCACGGCGACGAGGGTAGCGAGCGGCGCCAGAAGGCCACGGACGAGCCGATCAGCGCGAGGGCGAGCACGACACCGGCGACGGCGAGCGTCGGGCCCAGCGCCTGCGCCGGCACGAGCAGCGCGAGCACCAGCACCCCGGCCACGCGCAGCGGCCAGCCGACGACGGCGAGCGGCCCGGCGGCGTCGGCGGTGCCGGTGAGCCGCCCACGGTAGGTGAGGTCGTACTCGCCGATCGCCACGACGGCCAGCCAGCCGAACGCCCCCGGCAGGGCGGACGGCGCCAGCCAGGCCAGCAGCAGCACCGTGCCCCCCTGCTCGACGGCCCGCGCGAGCGCCGGCAGCAGCCAGCCGAAGCGCGTCGCGAGCGGCCACCAGGTCCGCGGCACGGGCGAGCCGTCGACCTGCGTCTGCAGCAGGCGGCGGGCCGACTGCCCGAGTGGGGCGGTCCAGGCCAGCGCGCGACCGACCCGGCCGGCCGTCGTCCACGCCGCCGCGACCACGCCCAGGGCCAGCAGCACGACGAAGGTCCAGCGCACACCCACCAGCGGTGCGAGCACCGCGAGCACGATCGTGCGCTCGCCGACCGGGGCGATGACAGCCCGCTTGGCGTACCGGACGACGGCCCGGCGGTCGGTGCCGGCCGACCAGCGCCCGACGGCGCCGTCCTCGGCGGCAGCGGTGGCCCGCGCGCGGCGCGCCGCGAAGCCGAAGTCGACGAAGTGCCTCGTCATCAGCAGCGCGAGGGACGTCAGCGCCAGCAGCCACGCCGCGCGGGTCGCCGTACCCGCTGCGAGCGCGCCGTACACCGCGTACTCCTTGACCCGGTCGGCCCCGACGTCGAGCCAGCCACCGCGCGGCGAGGTGGTGCGGGTGTAGCGGGCGACCTCGCCGTCGACGCAGTCGACCACCAGCGACGCGAGCAGCAGCAGCGACCCGAGCACCAGCCAGCCCCGCCCTCCCCCGCTGTAGCTCACGGCAGCCAGCAGGCCGAGCGCGAGCGCGACCGCCGTGACCTGTGCCGGGCGGGCGCCCAGCGCCACCGCGTGGCGGGTCAGCCGGCGCGAGAGCGGCCGCACCAGGAACGTCGACAGGAACCCGTCGTCCGACCGCGAGGCGCGGCGCAGCCGCAGGGCCGGCTCGTCGACGGCGTCGGCGGCGGCCAGGGCCGACGCCACGTCGTCCGGGGTGCGGGCCAGCCGGGCCGGGAAGGCGCCGGGGACGAGCTCGCGACCGGCCGCTCCGAGGTCGACGAGCGCGGTGGCGACGACGTCGACCACGCGCTCGCGCGGCCAGGTGGCGACCGCGCGGCTCAGGGCGTCGGCGAGGTCGGAACGCGCGGCGGCCGGCACGCGCAGGGCGGCCACCTCACCGTCCAGCCGCAGGACCCGGCCCGCGGCGTCGGGCTCGGCGATGACGTCGCCGTACACCGTGGGAACGCTCACCAGGGCGGCGTCGACGAGGGCCAGCGGCTCGTCGTCGCGGACCCGCAGCGCCGCGACCACGGCGTCGACCGTGGCGGTGACGCTGGGCTCCTCGACCGTGGCCACCAGCCGACCGCCGTCGACGACGCTGCGCCGGGCCACCTCGTCGACCGGCGCGCTGCCGGGCGCCGTCGGGTCGACCACGACCAGCACCTCGGTCGCGGCCACCGACGTCACTTCTTGTTTCCCTGGTCCGTGTTGTACGTCTCGAGCGCCTCCTCGATGGACGTGTCGGCCTTCAGCCGGCCGCCGTCGAGGTAGAGCCCCCGGGTGCAGAACCGCTTGAGGTCGCCCTCGCTGTGCGAGACGAGGAACAGGGTGCGCCCGTCGCCGACGATCTCCTCGATGCGGCCGTAGCACTTCTCCCGGAAGCGCTTGTCGCCCACCGCCAGCACCTCGTCGACCAGGATGATCGGCTCGTCGAGCGTCGTCACGACGGAGAAGCCCAGCCGCACCTGCATGCCGCTGGAGAAGTGCCGGAACGGGGTGTCGAGGAAGTCGCCGATCTCGGCGAAGGCGACGATGTCGTCGAAGCGCTCCTCGATCTGCTCCTTCGACAGGCCGTGCAGGCCGGCGGTGAGCCAGATGTTGTCGCGCGCCGTGAGGTCGCCGACGAACCCGCCGGTGAGCTCGATCAGCGGGGCCACGCCGTCGTTGACCGTGACCGAGCCCTCATCGGGCAGCAGCACGCCGGCGATCATCTTGAGCAGGGTGCTCTTGCCCTGGCCGTTCGCCCCGACCAGCCCCACCGCCTCACCGCGCTCGACGCTGAACGTCACGTCGCGCAGGGCCCAGAAGCTGCCCTTCGGCGTGGTGGAGCGGCCCTGCAGCAGCATCTCGCGCAGCGACAGGCGGTAGCGGCGGTTGCGCAGGAACTCGATCCCCACGCCCTCGACGTCGATGACGGCCATCTCAGAGCTCCTTCAGCACGGCGTTCTCGAGCCGGCGGAAGATCACGGCGCCCGCGAGCAGGGCGAGCACGCAGATCAGCGCGGCGACGCCGACCACGCCCCAGCCGGCGAAGACGTCGGGGAAGGCCACCGCGCGGTAGAGCTCGATGATGCCGGTCAGGGGGTTCAGCGCGAAGAGCTCGCGCAGCGCGCCGATGTTGATCGAGTTGACCGAGTAGATGACGGGCGACAGGTAGAACATCACGCGCAGCCCGATGCGCACGACCCGCTGCAGGTCGCGCACCAGCACGGTGGCCGCCGCGAGGGCCAGGCCGATGCCGGTCAGCAGGATCGCCTGCAGCAGCACGGCCAGCGGAAACAGCACGAGCTCCCAGGCTGGCGGCTTGCGGTAGAGCGCCATGAACAGCACGACGACCGGCAACGAGAAGAAGAACTCGAGACCTTTCGACCCGACGACCTTCAGCACCCAGATCTCGCGGGGCAGCCGCGTCGAGCGCACGAGACGGGTCTCGGACGTCAGCGCGCGCGAGGTCTCCGTGACGGACGCCGAGAACCACTGCCACGACAGCAGGCCGAGGATGAGGAACAGGATGTACGGCTGCTCACCCCCACCGCGGATGAACACAACGGTGAAGACGAACCAGTACACCCCGGTCATCAGCAGCGGGTCGAGAATCGTCCACACGTACCCCAGTGCTGAGCCCGCGTAGCGCACCTTGAGGTCGCGGCGGATCAGCAGCCCGAGGATCCCGCGCACCTGCCAGAGCGCACGAGCCCGCGCCACCAGGCTCATGCAGACCTCCGTCGGTGTCGGGGCCACCGGAGGCGGCCATGATCGACGGCTAGCGTACGCGACACGGCGCTCACCTCCGCACCGGTGGAGCACCGTTAGGCTGTGTCGACCCCTACGGCAGGAGAACCAGCGGTGAGCGCGGTGCAGGTGACGATCCTCGCGGCCGGGATGGGTACCCGGCTCGGCCGGCCGTTCCCCAAACCCCTCACTCCGCTGCGCGACGGCCGCAGCATCCTGCAGCAGCAGGTCGACAACCTCCACGCGGTCTTCGGCGACCAGCTGCGGCTCACCCTGGTGGTCGGCTTCAAGCACGACCTGGTGATGGAGGCCGTGCCGGACGCGCTGTTCGCCTACAACGAGAACTACGACCAGACCAACACGTGCAAGAGCCTGCTCAAGGCGCTGCGCTCCTCGCACGAGGGTCCGGTGCTCTGGATGAACGGCGACGTCGTGTTCGACCCCGAGGTGCTGCGCCGGCTGCAGCCGCACCTGGACGCCGGCCGCTCGGCGGTGGCGGTCAACACGTCCACCGTCGCCGACGAGGAGGTCAAGTACACCGTCGACGAGGCCGGGTTCGTCCGCGAGCTCTCCAAGACCGTCGTCGGCGGCCTCGGCGAGGCGGTGGGCATCAACGTCATCAGCGACGCCGACAAGGCGGCCTTCGTGCGCGGGCTCACCGACTGCGCCGACCAGGACTACTTCGAGCGCGGCCTCGAGCTGGCGATCGAGCGCGAGCGGGTGCAGGTCGTCCCCGTCGACATCTCCGACCTGTTCGCGGTCGAGGTCGACTTCGAGGAGGACCTCACCCGGGCCAACGCCGTCCGCGAGGCCGGCGCCTAGGCGCTCGTGGGAGGGGTCGATGACCAGGGTCGTCCGCGCCATGCGGCGTCTCGGCGCTCACGCGCCGCCGCCGCTGCTGGTGCGCCTCTCGGCGCTCCGGCACGGTGAGACCGCGCTCCAGCGCCGGCTGCTGGGCCGCTCGGCACCAGGTACCGCACCGGACCCCCGCCAGCCGCTGAGCGGTGTGGCGCAGCTGGACGCCAACCTCTTCGCCGCGCTCGACGCGCTGGCCGCAGCCGAGGTGCCGTGCGCCGTCCTCGAGGCCGGCACGATGCGACGTCGGGTCGTGGTCGTCACCGGCGACCACGAAGACGCCGCTCGACGCGCGCTGGCCGCCACGACGGCCTCGGTGCAGGCGGTGGGCTCGGCGGTGCTGCGCCTGCACCACGGCGACCCGGCGTTCGGGTGCGACGTCGAGGTCTGGCCGCTCGTCAGCTCCGGTGCCCGGCCGGACGGCGGCGCGTTCGAGCCCGGCACCGCAGTGGCCCCGCGCGCCAACCGCTGGGTGCGCTACCTCGAGCCCGGCGAGCGCGTCCCGGCCACGGCCCAGGTGGGGGGACGCGACGTGCCGACGTACGCCGGGCTGCTGAAGCCGCACCTGCTCGATGTCGGCTTCCCCATCGACGTCGTCTACACCTGGGTCGACGGCTCGGACCCCGACTGGCAGCGCCGCAAGGAGCAGACCCGGCTCGAGCTGGACGCCGAGCACCACCACCCGTCGGCCGTCACCGGCTCGCGCTTCACCTCCCACGACGAGCTGCGCTACTCGCTGCGGTCGCTGGAGACCTACGCCGACTGGGTGCGCACGATCTACGTCGTCACCGACGGTCAGCGGCCCGCGTGGCTGCGCACCGACCACCCCCGGCTGCGCGTGGTCGACCACCGCGAGCTCTTCGCCGGCACCGAGGCGCTGCCGACGTTCAACTCGCACGCCATCGAGGCGCGCCTGCACCACGTGCCCGGCCTCTCCGAGCACTTCCTCTACCTCAACGACGACGTGTTCTTCGGCCGCCCGGTGCGTCCGGAGCTGTTCTTCGAGGCGTCGGGCTTGACGCGCTTCTTCCTCACCGACGCCCTGATCGACCTGGCGGGCCCCTCGGCTCGCGACCTGCCGGTCGCCAGTGCGGCCAAGCGGACCCGGGCTGCCGTCGAGCGACTGCACGGCCGCACCGTCAGCCAGCGGTTCCAGCACGTCGCGCACCCGCAGCGGCGCAGCACGCTCGAGCAGATCGAGGCGCAGCTGCCGGACGAGCTCGCCGCCACCGTCCACTCGCGGTTCCGCAGCCCGGCCGACCTGTCGGTGCCCTCGTCACTCGCCCACTACGTCGGCTACGCGTCCGGTCGCGCCGTGCCCGGCACGCTCTCGTACCTGTACTGCGACGTCAGCGAGCGCCGCGCGCCGATCAAGCTGCAGCGCCTGGCCCGCCGCCGCGACGCCGACGTCTTCTGTCTTAACGAAGTCGATACCCCCGGTGTGCATCCTGGCCACCGTCTCATGGTGGACTTTCTGGAGTCCTACTTCCCCCGCCCGAGCTCGTTCGAGACCGATCCCCTCCGGAGGCCGCGATGAAGGGCCTCCTCGCTCGGCTGACAGGACGACAACCCTCTCCGGTGCTCGTCGCGCTGCGCTACCGGCAGGTCGACGCAGCCCTGGAGCTGCACTTCACCACGCGTCCGGACGTCATGGTCGGCGACCTGTGGTGGCAGGACCCCGCCGCGGGCACGTGGCGCCGGGCGGGCACCTGCCAGCGCGTCGGCGACGGGTACGAGGCGCGGGTCGAGCTGTCGACCGACCTCGCCGGTGCCGACCCCGAGGGCGTCGCCGCCCAGCTGTACGTCGACGTCGAGCACGACCTGCTCGACGCCGACGACGCGAGCGCCGTGACGCTCAGCCCCCACATCGAGCGGCGAGGCGGCCCTGGCGAGCGCGCCCGCTACCGGCGGCGCTTCGGGCAGTTCGCCGACACCGACGGCGCGGTCCTGCTGCCGGTGCGGCAGGGCGACCACGACGCGGCGGCCTACGTCAGCCGGGGCGGGTATCTCGCCGTGGCCGTCGACCGCCCTCTCAAACCCTTCACCGACGTGCTCGTGAGATGGCTGAGCGTCCGGGACGGCCGCCTCGTCATGACCGGCCGCCTGTCGTCGCGCCACGAGGACCTCACGTCGGCCGAGCTGCAGCTCAGAGGGCGCACGAGTGGCCAGTGCCTCACCGTGCCCGTGCGCTTCAGCGCGGACGCCGAGCGGACGCGCCGCACCTACGGCCATCGCTGGTACCGGTTCGAGGCGCGCGGTGACCTGCAGCCGCTGCTGGACGAGCCGGACGGCGGCGACGACATCTTCGACGCCTGGTTCGTGCTGACCAGCCGACAGCAGCCGGAGCCGTTCAGCTCCCGCGTCGGCAAGACGAGGTTCCTGACCCGACGCCTGACCCGTCCGGGGTGGATGACCGCGGCGACCGGCGCCGCGGCCGTCACGCCGTACTACACGTTCAAGGGCCTCAACACGTCGTTCCAGGTCGACCGGTTCGAGCTCCAGGCCATGGCCTACCTGCGCCGGCAGCTGCGCTGGCGCCACGTCGTCCGCGCACGGCACCTGCTCAGTCGCACCGAGCGCCCGCTCTGGCTGGTCGGCGAGCGCCCGAACAAGGCGCAGGACACCGGTCTCGCGCTGTTCCGCCATCTGCGTGAGCACCACCCCGAGCTCGACGCGTACTACGTGATGGATCCTGAGGCGCCGGACTTCCGGAACGTCGCGCCGTACGGCAACGTCCTCGCCCACCGCTCCGTCGAGCACATCCACGCGACCCTGAAAGCCGACCGGGTTCTGGGCTCACACCACCCAGACTTCGTGTACCCGTTGCGCACCAAGCGGTTCGGCCGTGCTGTGCGCGCCACGCGGATCTTCCTGCAGCACGGGGTGATGGGCACCAAGTGGATGGTGCCGAACTACGGCAAGGGTGTTGGTGACTTCCGCACCGATTTGTTCGTCGTCAGCAGCGAACGCGAGAAGCAGTACATCGTGAGCGACTTCGGGTTCGACGCCGACGAGGTCGCGGTCACGGGGCTGTCGCGCTTCGACTCGCTGCTCGCCGACGACGTCGAGAAGCGTCGCCAACTGCTGATCCTGCCGACCTGGCGCGACTGGCTGCAGGACGAGGAGGCGTACCTCGCCTCGGAGTACCACGAGCGCTGGTCGGAGCTGCTGCACCACCCGCGGCTGCGCGAGCTGGAGCAGCAGCACGGCTTCGAGGTCGTCTTCGCCCTGCACCCGAACATGGCGCAGTTCACGCACCTGTTCTCCGACGCACCCGCGCGCGTGGTGAACTTCGGCGAGCTCGACGTCCAGCACCTGCTGAAGTCCAGCGCGATGCTCGTCACCGACTACTCCAGCGTGGGCTTCGACTTCTCGTTCCTGCACCGGCCGGTCGTCTACTACCAGTTCGACCAGCAGCGCTTCCTCGGCCCGCGCGGCTCGCACCTCGACCTCGACGCTGAGCTCCCCGGGCCGATCGTCTTCCGTGTGGGTGCCTTGCTCTCGGCCATCGAGGCCGTGGCCGCGGACGACTTCGCGATGGCGCCGGAGTACGTGCGGCGCGCCGACCGGTTCATCACCCACCGCGACCGCTCCAACAGCGCCCGGATCGTCGCCGCGGCCAAGGACGCGCACCGCCAGCGGCTGCCCTGGCGACGGGTGGCCTGGCGCCGACGCTGGCGCACCTCCGACCCCCGCCTCAACCGCCGCCGCTACTGGTTCCCGTTGATGCGCGTGATGTTCCGCATCGCCCAGCGACTTCCCGCCGACGACCGCCGCGTCGTCTTCGAGTCCGGCGTCGGCAAGCAGTACGCCGACAGCCCGCGCTACGTCTACGAGGAGCTCATGCGCCGCGGGGTCGACGTCAAGGCCGTGTGGGCCTACGCCGGCCAGCTGCACGACCTCGACCGGCGCACGACGGTGGTCGACCGCCTCTCGCCGGCGTACTTCTACCACCTGGCGCGGGCGCGCTACTGGGTCAACAACCAGAACTTCCCGCACTACGTCCAGCGGCGCGCCGACGGCGTCTACCTGCAGACCTGGCACGGCACGCCGCTCAAGCGCATGCTCCACGACCTCGACGTCGTGCATGGCCGGGACGCGGGCTATCTCGACCGGGTCACCGAGGCGTCGGCGCAGTGGAGCCTGCTGACCTCGCCGAGCCCCTTCGCGACCCAGGCCATGCGCAGCGCGTTCCGGTACGAGGGCGAGGTGCTCGAAGTCGGCTACCCGCGCAACGACGTCTTCTTCCACGACGACCGCGAGGCCGTGGCGGCGAGGGTCCGGCGGCGGCTGGGCATCGCTCCCGACAAGAAGGTGGTGCTCTACGCGCCGACCTTCCGGGACGACCAGTCGCTGGGCGGAAGCGCCTTCGCGTTCCGGCTGCCGCTCGACCTCGACCGCGTGCACGAGCGGCTCGGCGACGACGTGGTGCTGCTGCTGCGCATGCACGTGCTGGTGCGCCAGGCCGTCACGATCCCCCCGCACCTGAGCGAGCACGTGGTCGACGCGTCGTCGTTCCCCGAGATCCAGGAGCTGTTCCTGGCCAGCGACGCGCTCATCACCGACTACTCCTCGGTGTTCTTCGACTTCGCGAACCTGCGCCGGCCGATGGTCTTCTACGCCTACGACCTCGAGGCCTACCGCGACAACCTGCGGGGCTTCTACCTCGACTACGTCGACACCGTGCCCGGGCCGGTCGTCACCACCGAGGACGACCTGCTCGACGCGCTATCCGACCTGGATTCCTTGCAGCGCAAGTACTCCGACCGCTACGACGCCTTCATCGCCCGGTTCAGCCCCCACGACGACGGCGACGCCGCCGCCCGGGTGGTCGACCGCGTCTTCGGGCCGCTGCTGTGAGCGTCAAGGTCAGTGTGGTCGTCGCCGTGTACAACACGGGGCCGGACCTGCTGCAGCTCATCCACTCGCTCGACGTCCAGACCCTGCCCCAGGACCAGTTCGAGGTGCTGCTCGTCGACGACGGCTCCTCCGACGACACCCCCGCGCTGCTGCGCGAGGTCGCGCGGACGCGTCCCAACGTCCACGTGCACACCATCGAGAACTCGGGGTGGCCCGGTCGACCCCGCAACGTCGGGCTCGACAACGCGCAGGGCGAGTTCGTCTTCTTCAGCGACCACGACGACCAGCTGTACCCGCGCGCGCTGGAGCGGATGTACGAGACGGCGCGCGCGGGCGGCACCGACATCGTCTACGGACGCGTCGTCCGGACGGGTCGCTCGACGCCCTACTGGCCGTTGGCAGCGGCCGACCTCGATCGCGCGCCGGTGCAGGGCGACGTCGTCCTGTCGCGCACCGTGCACAAGCTGTTCCGCAAGGCCTTCCTCGTCGAGCACGGCATCCGCTTCATGGAGGGACGCGTCCGCCTGGAGGACCACGTCTTCATGGCGTACGCCCTGTCGCACGCCTCCGCGGTGAGCGTCGTGGCCAGCGAGCCGTGCTACCGCTGGGTGCACCGCAGCGACGGCAGCAACAGCTCCGACCAGGCGATCGACCCGGACCGGTACTGGCCTTGGTACGTGCGCCAGCTGGAGGTGCTCGACGAGCTGAACTCCGATGGCCAGCTCCTGGACGACGCCCGCGTCACGGTGGTCACGCAGGCCTTCTCCCGCTTCGCCCCCAAGCGGTACCTGTCGTGGGCGAAGGACAGGCGCCAGTCGACGTTCGACGCCGTCCGGCCCGTCGTCGAGCACCTGCCCCCGCGCCTGGACGCCCAGCTGCCGGCCCTCAAGCGGCTGCGAGTCCAAGCGCTGCGCGACGGCGACCGCACTCGGTTCGACCGCCTGCAGAAGGTGCGCACCGGCTTCACGTTCCCGCCCCGTGCCACCAGCGTGCACTGGGACGGTGACCGGCTCGTCGTCGAGGCCGCCGCCGAGCTGCTCGGCGCCGGCGACGGCCCGCTGCGGCTCGCTCGCCAAGGCGAGCACCTGCTCCTGCCCCTACCTGGCGACCTCGCGGCGACGGACGACGACCGGCGGCTGCTCGCTGAGGAGGCCGGCACCCTCGAGCTGACGATCCGCGACCGCGCCACCGGCCTGGAGTGGCCGCTGCCGTGCGAGCAGCAGGTCGAGGTGGCCGACACCGCGGGCGCCGGCGCGACGACCGCAGTGACCTGCCGCGCCGAGATCGACGTCCGGAGCGCCGTCTTCGGTGAGCCGCTTGGTCCGGGGACGTGGGACATCCTGGCCCGCGTCCAGTTCCTCGGCGAGAACGTCCTGCGCCGCCTGCCACTCGGTGACGCGCGGCTGCCCGAGACGGGCCCGGCCGAGCTCGCCGGCCTGTCGGTGCGGGTCACCGGCGGCGGCAACCTCTCGCTCACCCTGAGCCCGGACGCCGCCGGCCGCCCGACGGCGTCCGAGGTGGGCTGGGACGCCGACCGGCTGAGGGTGCGCCTGGACCCCGCACCGGCAGCGGGCGCTGTCCTCGTCGCTCGCGTGCGCGGCGCCGACGCCGACCCGAGCCCGCTGGCCAGCGCCCCCGCGCGGGACGGCGTCGCCGTGGTCAGCATGCCCGCCACGTCCGTCGGCCAGATCGTCGACCTGTCGGTGCTCACCGCCACCGGCGGCGACCTGCGCGTCGCCTACGCCGGCCCGGACGAGCGCTCCCGCCTTCCGCTGCGCGTGTACCAGACCCAGAAGGGCTCGCTGTCGGTGAAGCACGAGGGGACCATCGAGCAGCCGGCAGCCGATGCCTCCCGCCCCAGTCTCTGGAAGCGCTTCCGCGGCCGTCGCAGCTGAGCCGTGCTGGACCCTGCTGGACCCTCAGCCGTCCTGGACGGGTTTTACGGTCGCCTGGGAACGCGACCGTCGCTTGAGCGCTGGTCAGGCACCAGGGACGCGGGGCTGGTGAGGAACCCCCAGCCCCAGCTGAGGTGCATCGTCATGAGCGCGGCCGGCAGCCGCACGCGCGCCGCCCGGGTCAGCCCCCGGCCGGCCACCACGGTGCCGACCGCGACGACGGCGAGGTAGCCGGCGGGCAACACGAGTGCCCACGGCGTCACGGCCGCACCGAGGACGCCGACGACGATCCCGCTCAGGGCCGCCGGCGGCGCGAGGTAGCGCAGGTTGATCGTGCCGCTGTGCGTGCGCCACACCACTCGTCGCCAGCGACCGTAGTCGCGGTACTGACGCGCCAGCGTCCGCACGCTCGCCCGTGGGCGGTACGTGACGTGAAGCGAAGGTGAGAACCACACCAGCCCACCGGCCTGGCGGATGCGGTGGTTCATCTCCCAGTCCTGGGCCCGCGTGAAGCGTGGGTCGTAACCGCCCACCTCGTCGAGCCAGCGCCGCCGGAACACACCGAGGTAGACGGTGTCGGCGGGCCCCGCCACACCTCCTACGTGGAAGGCCGCACTGCCCACCCCGAAGGGCGACGTCATGGCGGCCGCGACCGCCTGCTCGAAGTGGGTCGTCCCCTCAGCGGCCATGAGGCCGCCGACGTTCGCCGCGCCGGTCTCGCGCAGCAGCCGCACTGCCGTGGCGACGTAGTCCGGGTCGAGCAGGGCGTGGCCGTCGACGCGGACGACGACGTCGTGCTGGGCCACCGCGATCGCGGCGTTCAGAGCCATCGGGGTCCGGCCCGAGGGGTTGTCGACGAGGCGGATGCGGGGATCGGCTGCGGCGAGCTCGCGGGCGACCTCGTCCGTGCGGTCGCGGCTCGGGCCGAGCGCGAGCACCACCTCCAGCTCACCGTCGTAGCGCTGGCCGAGGATGGCTGCCACGGCCTCACCGAGGTGTCGTTCCTCGTTGAGCACCGGCATGATCACCGACACCGCCACATCGGGCGCGAGCTCGCCCCCGGGCGTGGTCATCGCGGGCACCCCGTGAGCTCGTAGAGGGTGTACGGAGCCTGCGTCGCCACCTGGCGAAACGCCGGCGACTGCGCCACGCCGTCGAATCCTGGGTACTGCTCCCACTGGTGGTTGGTCAGCTTCGACCACGGACGCCCGCCAGTGATCGCGAACCGCACGTGCAGCCGGTCGGCGGCGGCGCAGACGCCGGGCACCGTGGCCGCGTCGGCCAGGTGCTCGGCGAGCAGCCGGCGGTCGGCGTCCAGCGGGGACTTCTCGGTCGGCACCAGCAGCCGTCGGCCGCTCACGGGGTACAGGTAGGTGCCCCCGTTCCAGGGGTTGGCGGCGACGAGCGTGCCCGGCGGGATGTCGTGAGCGAACTGGCGCAGCGCGTCCAGCTCCTCGGGGCTGGCCCACGTGCGGTCGACCGACGGATCGAAGTACCGCTCGTCGAACGCGAGGTGGGTGCGCACGTACCCGCCGGCCGTGAGCAGCAGGAACACCGCCGGCAGCGTCAGAGTGGCACCCCACGTGACCGTGAGCGGGCGCCACCGCAGTCGGTCGGACACCGCACGGGCCACCGCAGTGCAGATCGCTGCCAGGCCGGCGGCCGCGACGACCACAGCGGGCACGACGAGCAGGCTCGCCAGCCGCGGCGTGTTGTTGTACCAGGGCCAGGTGAGCCACCGGGTCGTGGGCGAGTCGACCCCCGCGATGAACACGTACAGCATGGCGCAGGCCGCCAGCGCGGCGACGAGCCAGCGCGAGCCACGGCGCAGCAGGAGGACGACCGCACCGACCCCGACCAGCGCACTCAGCACCCACAGGTGCGGGGCACCGCGCGGGGCCAGGAGCGCGGTGTCGGCGATGGCGCCGCGCAACGACACCTCGGGTCCGAGTGGGTTGGAGGCGCGCATGTGGCCGGCCCGGCTGGTCACGACCAACCAGCCGACGGCGGCCACCACCACGACCGCTCCGCCCGCGAACCACCCTCGACGGCTCCCGCGCTCCACCAACCGCTCGGCCACGGCCGGCACGGCGAGGCCGCCCAGTGCGATGGCCACGCTGGGATGGGTCAGGCCCAGGCCGGCGACGCACCCGAGCGCCAGCACCAGCGCGGGCAGCAGTCGCACCGGCCCGAGGTGGGGTCGCAGCAGCAGGACGCCGACGGCGAGGGCGGCGGGGAGCAGGCAGAAGCCGAGCAGCTGCGGCCACAGCACGCCGTAGCCCCACAGCCAGAAGGGCAGCGCCGTCGCCGCGGTCGACGTCACCGCGGCCGCCAGCACCACCGCGGGCCCGCGGCCGGCCACCAGGCGCGCGAGCAGCATGCAGCCCAGCGGCCACACCACGGTGCTGGTGACGAGCGCCAGGGCCGACGACGTCACCACGATCGGCGCCCCGCTCAGCTGGACGGCACTCACCACGATCCCGTGCCAGCCGGCGGGATAGAAACCGGTGCCGCTGGGGCTCGAGTAGCCGTTGGCGTGCAACGACGAGATGTCGCCGTGGTCGAGCATCCACTGGGGTGCGCTGAGGTGGAAGATCGTGTCGGGCTGCTGCGGGAACGCGCTCGCGGTGCCCGTGAGGTGCACGTAGGTCGCGCCCATCAGCAGGGCGGCCACGCCCAGCCCGAGCAGCATGGCGACGGGGTCGCCCGGCCGAGCGGCGTCGTCCGGCGGTGCGGCGAGCGGGCCTCGGCGGCGTGCGACGACGGCCGCGGCGGCGGCGACGGCCAGAGCGAGCAGGGTGCAGACGAGCAGCGCCAGGGGTGACCACCGCAGGCCGAGCGCGGCCCACACCACTCCCCCCACGGCGACGACGCCGGCCGAGGCGAGGGGCGCGACCGCGGCGGCCGCCAGACCGCGCAGGCCCAGCACCGCTGCGACGGCGCCCCCGGGCAGGAACAGGACGGCGAGCAGCGCCACCACCGCCGGCCACGCCGCCGCCCACGACGTCGGATCCGCGGGAATCACCGGGCGTCGTGCTCGCGCGTCGACCTCGAGCAGACCGGCCCCAGGGCCGGCGTGGGCTGGACCTGGGCGCAGTGAATCACCCGAGGATGCTACCCGGGCCGCTCGACTCAGTTGCGGATGAGGGCCAGCAGGAGCACGAGGAAGGCCCGGCCGAGGTAGATCGCCGCCTTCGTGGGTGAGTGGCTCGGGCGTCCCGTGGTGCGCACCCGCATCGAGACGGGCACCTGCCGCACCGTGAACCCCCGGCGAGCGGCCAGCACCAGCGTCTCGACGGTGTCGCCCAGGTACTCCACCGGGTAGGCCTGTGCGAAGAGCGTCATCATCGGCCGCGACGCGGCGCGAAAGCCCGACGTGGTGTCGGTGAGCTGGGTGCCGGCGACGCGCGAGAGCACGCTGCTGAGCAGGCGCATCGCCCAGCGGCGCGGGCCGTGCACCGCGTACTCGCCGGTGCCGGCGAACCGCGCGCCGATCACCAGGTCGGCGCCCTCGTCGAGCCGGGCCAGCAGCTCGGGCACGAAGCGCGGGTCGTGCTGACCGTCGGCGTCGACCTGCACGGCCCGGTCGTACCCGCGACTGACGGCGTACCGGTAGCCCAGCCGCATGGCTCCGCCGACGCCCAGGTTGTACGGCAGGACGGCCACGCGCGCGCCCGCCGCCCGGGCCCGCGGTGCCGTGTCGTCGTGCGAGCCGTCGTCGATGACCAGGACGTCGCAGTCGGGCAGGCAGTCCCGCACCTCACGGACGACGCCACCGATGGCATCCTGCTCGTTCAGCGCCGGGATGATCACCAGCACGCGCGCTGAGCTCACGGGCCGCCCTCGACGGTCTCGTGCGGGGCGTCACCGCGCAGCTCCAGGCGCAGCAACGCGATCTCCTCGGCGAGCGTGCGGGTCTCCTCCTCGAGCGTGCTGACCTCCCACGACAGGTGCATCGAGAGCGCGAGCAGGAAGACGATGGCGAGGAACAGCACCAGGCTCACGCCGCTCTTGACGCCCACCGCGCTGCTGAGGTGGTCGAGGGCGGAGGGGAACACCGCCAGCGGGATGATCGGGATGCAGGTGGCCAGCCAGAGCACCGCGTACTTCTCGCGCAGCCGCCGGCGGCGCAGCATCTCGACGATCCCCAGCAGGATGAGCGCACCGAATACGGTGGTCACGACCCTGACATCCACGGGCCCGAGTCTAGCCGCGTGGCCCATGAGCCCTGAGCGACCGTCGCCGACGGCGACCCGCCGGGGGCCTACGCCTTGTGGCCCGAGAGCAGCTGGCGGGCCATCACGATGCGCTGGATCTGGTTGGTGCCCTCGTAGATCTGGGTGATCTTGGCGTCGCGCATCATCCGCTCGAGCGGGAAGTCCTTGACGTAGCCCGCGCCGCCGAGCAGCTGGACGGCGTCCGTGGTGACCTCCATGGCGACGTCCGAGGCGTAGCACTTGGCGGCGGCACCGAAGAAGGACAGGTCGGCGTCCGAGCGCTCGCTCTTGGCCGCCGCGACGTAGACCATCTGGCGCGCGGCTTCAAGCTTCATCGCCATGTCGGCGAGCATGAACTGGATGCCCTGGAACTCCGCGATCGCCTTGCCGAACTGCTGGCGCTCCTTGACGTAGGCGAGCGCCGCCTCGAGCGCCCCCTGCGCGATCCCCACGGCCTGGGCGCCGATGGTGACGCGTGTGTGGTCGAGCGTGCGCAGCGCGATCTTCAGGCCCTCGCCGCGCTCGCCCACCATGCGGTCGGCCGGGATGCGGCAGTTGTCGAAGTGCAGCTCGCGCGTCGGGCTGCCCTTGATGCCGAGCTTGCGCTCGGGCTCACCGAACGTGAACCCCTCGTCGGTCTTCTCGACGACGAAGGCGCTGACGCCCCGGCCGCGTGGCGCGTCGGCGTCGGTGACCGCCATGACGGTGTAGTACTCGCTGATCCCGGCGTTGGTGATCCACGACTTCTGGCCGTTCAGCACGAAGGAGTCGCCGTCCTCGATGGCCTTGCAGCGCATGCTGGCGGTGTCGCTGCCGGCCTCACGCTCCGACAGGCCGTAGCTGAACATCGCCTCGCCCGTGGCCACCGGGGGCAGGTAGCGCTGCTTGATCGCGTCGCTCGCGGCCAGCAGCAGCGGCATGGTGCCGAGCTTGTTGACCGCCGGGATCAGGGACGACGACGCGCAGCCGCGCGCGACCTCCTCGATCACCAGGCAGGTGGCGAGGGCATCGGCGCCCGCGCCGCCGTACTCCTCGGGGATGTGCGGCGCGTGGAAGTCCGCGGCGCGCAGGGCGTCGTACGCGTCCTGCGGGAAGGCGCTCTTCTCGTCGACCTCGGCTGCGTGCGGCGCGACCTTCGCGTCGACGACGGCCCGCACCGCCTCTCGCAGCGCCTCGTGGTCGTCGCTCAGCCGGTACAGGTCGAAGTCGCTCACGGGTGCCGATGCTACCCGCCGGTCACTTCGGTGTCGGACGCACCCGGGAGGTGGCGCGATCCGAGGCAGCGAGCCGAGCGGACAGCCGACGCGCGAGCCGGTGGCTCGGCTGCTCGACCAACCGGTAGAAGCCCGTGGCGACCAGGAGCGCCACGGGCAGAGCCAGCGGCAGCACCCACTCCGATCTCCCCGGCCCGACCACGTAGGCGGTGGCGATGACGATCGGCTCGTGCACGAGGTACAGGCTGAAGGAGATGGTGCCCAGCCAGTGCACCGGCTTCCAGGTGAGGACCCGCTGAGCCACGTCCCAGGAGGCGGCAGCGACGACCACGACCACGGCGCCCACCAGGGCCGCGGGGCGGGACATCGTGAGCACCGCGGGGTCGACGTCCTGCGGCAGGACCAGCCAGTACGACGACAGCAGCAGCACGGCGCCGGCGACCGCCGCCGCCCACGTGCGCGAGCCGAGCCGTGCGCCCCAGGCGCGCACGTCCTCGAGGTGGGTCGCCAGCAGCACGCCCGCACCGAACATGGGCAGGTAGGTCAGCCAGGGCCGGGCGGTGGCTTCGCCCAGCCCGGTGAGCACCACCAGGAGGGCGGCCTGCGACCACACCCACCGACGGCCCTTCACGGCCGCGACGACGAACGCCGGCAGCAACAGCGAGAACCACACCTCCCACTGCAGCGACCACAGCGGGCTGATCAGCCGCGACACCCCGCCGACGAGCGTGACGTCGGCCAGTACGCCCTCGGCAGTCGGCTGAGGTGGCCGGTGCGCCAACCACGCGCCCATCGCCGCGCCGCCGTCGCGTGTCACCACGAGCGGCAGGAGCGAGCCGAGCACCACGGCGGCGACGACGGGGACGTACAGGCGCACGAGGCGGCGTGGGTAGTAGGCCCGCCACCCGTACGAGCCGACCGCCCGCCCCACCGGCAGCGTCAGGACCAGACCGCTGAGGACGAAGAAGACGAACACCGCCTCCGTGCCAGCCCACACCAGGTGAACCGGGGTGCTGACCAGCATCCACGCCAGCCTCTGCTCACCAGCCGGCGGCCGCCCGCTGTAGTACGGAGCCGCCAGCACCGGCACGGTGAGCAGGGCGTGGTGCACCAGTACGACGAACGCCGCCACGCCACGCAGCCCGTCGAGCGCAGGCAGGCGACGGCGAGAGCCTCCTGCCTGAACCGGCTGCGAGCGCAGGGCAGGGGCGCACGACATGCCCCAGATCGTCCCACATTGGCAGCGAGCGGGATGTCACCGCAGGGCAGGCACGACCTCGGTCTCGAACAGCTCGATGCCGGAGGTGTCGTAGGCCGCCTCGGCGAAGTACGTGATGGCGTAGGACATGCCGGCGTCCTGCAGCGTGCGCAGCGTCTCGACGATCTGCTCGGGCGTGCCGACGGCCGGGCCGTCGCGGAACTCGGCCGCGCGCTTGCGCGCACCCTCGTCGCCCAGCACCGGGCGGTAGTGGTCCTCGATCCAGGACAGCCGCTGCTCGACCTCGGCGTCGTCCCGCCCGATCACCACGTTGTAGTTGGCGCTGCGGGTGATCGCGTCGAAGTCGGTGCCGACGTCCTGGCAGTGCTGGGCGAGCACCTCGGACTTGTGGCGGAACCCCTCGAGGCTGCCGTCGAAGTTCGTGTACTGGGCGTACTGCGCCGCGATCCGCAGCGTCTTCTTCTCTCCCCCACCGGCGATCCACAGCGGGATGCCGCCGTCCTGCAGAGGCAGCGGGCGGCAGATCGCGCCGTCCACCTGGTAGTGCTCGCCCTTCAGCGTGGCCGTGCCCTCGGTCCACGCCTGGCGCATGATCTGCACCCCCTCGTGGAGGCGGGCGATGCGCTCACCGGCGCGCGGGAAGCCGTAGCCGTACGCGCGCCACTCGTGCTCGTACCAGCCCGCGCCGATACCCATCTCGGTGCGGCCGCCGCTCACGGCGTCGACCGTCGCCGCCACCTTGGCGAGGTACATCGGGTCGCGGTAGCTCATGCACGTGCACATCTGCCCCAGGCGCACCCGCGAGGTGACGGCGGCGAAGGCAGCCATGAGGGTCCAGGCCTCGTGCGTCGCCTCGTCAGTGGGCACCGGCACGGTGTGGAAGTGGTCGTAGACCCAGATCGACTCCCACACGTCGCCGCTGTCGGCGCGCTGGGCCAGTCGCTGCATGGTGGCCCACTGCTCGGCCGGCTCGATGCCGACGAGGTCGAGCCGCCAGCCCTGGGGGATGAAGAGTCCGAAGCGCATGGCCGCAGCCTAAGGTGGCCGCGTGAAGCACACCAATGATGAGCAGGTCGTGCGCCGGCTCCTCACGACCCCCGCCACGTGGGCGGTCGTCGGGCTCTCGGCCAACACCGCGCGCACGGCGTACGGCGTGAGCGGCTGGGTCGCCTCGACGCTCGGCATGCGCATCGTGCCGGTCAACCCGCGCGGCGAGGGTGTCTTCGACGAGCCCGGCTACCGCAGCCTGGCCGAGATCCCGGACGGCGAGCAGGTCGCCGTCGTCGACTGCTACGTCAACAGCAGCCGGGTCGGTGAGGTCGTCGACGAGGCCATCGCGCAGCGCGAGCGGCTCGGCATCAGCGCGGTGTGGCTGCAGCTCGGCGTCGTCGACGAGGCCGCGGCCGCACGGGCTCGCGAGGCGGGCCTCGACGTCGTCATGGACACCTGCCCGCGCATCGAGTACCCGCGCCTCGTCAGCTGACCGCCCACAGTCTTCCGCCGCTCGAGCCGGTTTCCGCCGCTGAAGCCGCTTTGCGCCCTCCCGTCGCGGTCTGAGTGGCGGAGGCACTGTCGCCTCCGCCGCCCGAGCCGCGGCCGTCCGGAGCAAAGCGGCATGGACGGCGGAAAGGTGCGCGGCTGACGGGCACGGTGGGTCGGCGGCTACGAGCGGCGGGGCAGGTCGAGCGCCTCGGGGTGCCGGTGCGTCCAGCCGTCCCACGCCGACGTCACCATGTCGCGCAGGTCGTACTTCGCCTCCCACCCCAGCCAGTGCCGGATGCCGTCGGCCGAGGCCACGGTGCGCGGCGGGTCGCCGGGACGCCGGGCCACGACGTCCGCGGTGACGTCGAGGCCGGTGACCTCACCGACCATGTCGATCACCTCGCGCACCGACGAGCCCTCGCCGCGGCCGATGTTGAGGACGAGCGACTGGCCGTCCTGCTCCAGGTGGCGCGCCGCCGCGACGTGCGCCGTCGCGATGTCGGCGACGTGGATGTAGTCGCGGATGCACGTGCCGTCGGGCGTCGGGTAGTCGTCGCCGAAGATGCGCGGGCGCTCGCCGCGGGTCAGCCGGTCGAACACCATCGGGATGAGGTTGAGCACCTCGGGGTCACCGAGCTCCGGAGTGGCCGCTCCCGCGACGTTGAAGTACCTCAGGCACACCGACCGCACGCCGTACGCCGCCTCGGCGTCCTTGGCCAGCCACTCCCCCACGACCTTGGTCTGCCCGTACGGCGACTCCGGCTCCAGGTGCGACTTCTCCTCGACCAGCGCGGTGTCGGGCGCGCCGTAGGTGGCGGCCGACGACGAGAAGACGAACCGCCCCACGCCGTGGTCGCGCATCGACTCCATGAGCACCAGCTGGCCGAGGACGTTCTGGCGGTAGTAGTAGAACGGGTCGGCCACCGACTCGCCCACCTGCTTCTTCGCCGCGATGTGCACGACCCCCTGCACGTCGTGCTCGACGATCGTGCGGTCGACGGCGTCGCGGTCGAGCAGCGAGGCCCGCACCAGGGGGACGTCGGCGATCCGTGACGCGTCGCCCGTCGAGAGGTCGTCGAGCACGACGACGTCGACACCGTCCTCGCGCAGCGCGCGCACCACGTGCGCGCCGATGTACCCCGCCCCACCCGTCACCAGCCACGTCGTCATGGCCGCCAACCTACCGGGACGACACCACGGTCAGCGGCCGAACCCGACGCCGCCCGAGCGCCTCGACCGCAGCCGCTCACCCTTGGCCTTCGCCTGGGCGTTGAGGTCGTCCTGGAACGCCACCATCTTGTCGCGCAGGAGCTGGGCCGCGGAGTCCGAGCCGGCCGACAGGATCCGCACCGCGAGCAGTCCCGCGTTGCGCGCCCCGCCCACCGACACCGTGGCCACCGGGACGCCGGCCGGCATCTGCACGATCGACAGCAGCGAGTCCATGCCGTCGAGGTACTGCAGCGGCACCGGCACGCCGATCACCGGCAGCGGGGTCACCGAGGCGAGCATGCCCGGCAGGTGCGCGGCGCCACCGGCCCCGGCGATCAGCAGGCGCAGCCCACGCTCGGCTGCCCCGGCGCCGTACTCGACCATCTCGCGCGGCATCCGGTGGGCTGAGACGACGTCGACCTCGTACGGCACACCGAACTCGTCGAGCACCCCGGCGGCGGCCTCCATCACCGGCCAGTCGGAGTCGCTGCCCATCACCACGCCCACCAGCGCCGGGTCGCTCACTGCGTCACCACTCCCTGGATGTAGTCCGCCGCGTGCCGCGCGCGCTCGCGCAGGTCGGCGAGATCGTCACCGCACACCGTGACGTGCCCGATCTTGCGTCCGGGCCGCACCGACTTGCCGTACAGGTGCACCTTGAGCTCGGGGTCGTGCGCCAGCACGTGCTTGTACGTCGAGTAGAGGTTGTCGTAGTCACCGCCGAGCACGTTGGCCATGACGGTCCAGCGCGACCGTGCCCGCGTGTCACCGAGCGGCAGGTCGAGCACCGCGCGCAGGTGCTGCTCGAACTGGCTCGTCACCGAGCCGTCGATGGTCCAGTGCCCGCTGTTGTGCGGACGCATCGCCAGCTCGTTGACGACGAACCCCGGCTCGTCGTCGACGGCGAAGAGCTCGACCGCCATCACCCCCGTGACGCCGAGCTCACCGGCGATCCGCAGCGCGGCCTCGGTGGCCGCGGCCGCGAGGTCGTCGCTCAGGTCGGGCGCCGGGGCGATCACCTCGGTGCAGATCCCGTTCTCCTGCACCGTCTCCACGACCGGCCACGCGGCGGCCTGCCCCATGGGGCTGCGCGCCACGAGCACCGCGAGCTCACGCCCGAACGCCACCTTCTCCTCGGCCAGCAGGTGGCCACCCGCGTCCAACCGCCCGAGCCAGTCGGCGGCGTCGTCGAGGCTGTGCGCCACGAGCACGCCCTTGCCGTCGTAGCCGCCCCGCGGCGTCTTGAGCACCAGCGGCCAGCCCACCTCGGCGCCGAACGCCTCGAGCTCCTCGGCCGACCCCACGGCCGCCCACCGCGGGCACGGCACGCCGATCGCCGAGAGCCGCTGCCGCATCACGAGCTTGTCCTGCGCGTGCACGAGCGCGGCGGGCCCGGGCCGGACGACGGCCCCGGCCTCCTCGAGGGCGTGCAGGTGCTCGGTCGGCACGTGCTCGTGGTCGAACGTCACGACGTCGCAGTCGGCGGCGAGCTGGTGCAGGGCGTCGAGATCGGTGTGCGCCCCCACCGGAGCCTGCGCCGCGACCAGGGCGGCGCTCGCGTTCTCGGCCTCCGACAGCACGCGCAGGCCGATGCTCAGGGCCACGGCCGGCGCGTACATCATCCGCGCGAGCTGGCCGGCCCCGACCACCCCGACGAGGGGGAAGCCACCGGGGTGCCGGACGACGTCAGGACTGGTGTCTGCGGTGGGGTTCGCCACGGCACGCAGCCTAGATGAGGGGGAGCTAGCCTGACGCCATGACCTCGCCGCGATCGCTGTACGGCCGGCTGCGCGGGGCCATGGACGTCGTGGTGCGCGAGATGGTGAAGTTCGGTGCCGTCGGCGCGCTCGCCTTCGTCGTCGACATCGGCCTGTTCAACCTGCTGCGGTTCGGCCTCGGCGACGGCGGCCCGCTCGAGAGCAAACCGTTGTCGGCCAAGGTGATCTCGGCGTCGGTGGCGACCGTCGTCGCGTGGGTGGGCAACCGGGTCTGGACCTTCCGCCACCGCCGGCGCAACCGCGCCGCCCACGAGCTGGCGCTGTTCGTGGTCTTCAACGTCGCCGGCATGCTCATCGCGCTCGGCTGCCTCGCGGTGAGCCACTACGGGCTCGACCTGCGCTCCGCGCGCGCGGACAACATCTCGGCCAACGGCGTCGGCCTGGTGCTGGGCACGCTGTTCCGCTTCTGGGCCTACCGCACGTTCGTGTTCCGCCGGGAGCTGGCCGACGAGGGCGTCGTGCCGGAGCCCGGCCCGCACGCCGGCGGCCCCGACAGCGCCGGCGTCACCCCGACTGCTCCGGAGCGTTGAGGAACAGCGCGAACACCGGCGGGCTCGCCCGCACCAGCTCCAGCCGGCCGCCGTCCGCCTCGGCGAGGTCGCGAGCCAGGGCCAGCCCCAGCCCCGTGCTGCCGCTGGAGCTCACGGTGCGCTCGAACACCCGCGAGCCCAGGTGCGCGGGAACCCCTGCGCCCTCGTCAGTGACCTCCACGACCACTGAGCGCCCGGTACGGCGAGCCGTGATGATCGCGGTGCCGGCGCCGTGCTGCAGGGAGTTCTCGATGAGGGTGGCGAGCACCTGCGACAGGGCGCCGGACGTGGCGATCACCCGCACGGGCTCGAGCGGCCCGAGCACCAGCCGCCGGCGCCGCTCGCGGAAGGCGGGCTCCCACTCCTCGATCTGCTCCTCCAGCACCACCTGCAGGTCGATCGGCGCGATGGCCGTGCGCCGGGTGCGACGCGAGCGGGCCAGCAGACTGTCGACGACGAGCGTGAGCCGCTCGACCTGGTTGAGCGCGATGCGCGCCTCCTCCTGCACCTCGTCGAGGTCGCAGCTCGTCGAGATCTCCTCCAGCCGCATCGAGAGCGCGGTGAGCGGGGTGCGCAGCTGGTGGCTGGCGTCGCTGGCGAAGTCGCGCTCGGCCGCGAGCGCCGCAGCCATCGACTCGGCGCTGCGGGCCAGTCCGTCAGCCACGCGGTCGAGCTCGGGCACTCCCGACCGCACGGTGCGCAGGCGCGACTCGCCGCGTCCGAGGCGCTCGGCGTTGTCGGCGAGGACGTCGAGCGGCCGGGTCAGGCGCCGAGCCTGCACCACGGCGATCAGCGCCGCGAGCCCGAACGCGACCACCGAGAGCAGCACGATGGCCACCGCCCATCGCACCACCTGAGCGGTCACCGCCGCGCGCGGCACCGCCACGGTGACGACGGCACCGTCCTGCGAGCGCGTGCGAGCCAGCACCCCACCTTCGGGCTGCGGGCCGACGACCACCCGGCCCGCGCTGGTCGTGATGGTGGCCCGCAGCCGCGAGCCGTACCGACCGCCGCTGAGCACCGCCTGCACCTGGTCGCGCGCGCCCTGTGGCGGCGCGGCAGGCCGGCTCTGCAGCACCAGGAGGATGTCGTCGCCGCGCTGCTCGAGGTCGTGCCGGGCCTGGCGGGTGGTGTCCCACGTGGCCAGGCCGAGCAGCGGAAGGCCGACGAGCAGCACGCCCACCGCCACTGCCAGCAGCGACGAGCGGAGCAACCGGGCGCGCACCGTCGGCCCTAGGCGTCGCGCTCGAAGCGGAAGCCGACCCCCCGGACGGTGGCGATGAACCGCGGCTGACCGGCCTCGTCACCGAGCTTGCGGCGCAACCACGACACGTGCATGTCGAGCGTCTTCGTGGAGCCGTACCAGTCGGCGTCCCAGATCTCGCGCATCAACTGCTCGCGCGGCACGACGCGGCCGGCCTCGCGCACCAGCACGCGCAGCAGGTCGAACTCCTTGGCGGTGAGCTGCAGCTCCTCGTCGTCGAGGAAGGCCTGGCGCGCCTCGGCGTCGATCCGCACGCGCCCGGACGACACCGGCGGGTCGACGGCCTCGTGGCCGCCGCGGCGCAGCAGCGCCCGCGCCCGAGCGAGCAGCTCGGCCAGTCGAAAGGGCTTGGTGACGTAGTCGTCGGCGCCCGCGTCGAGGCCGACGACCGTGTCGACCTCGTCGGCCCGCGCGGTGAGCACCAGCACCGGCACGTCGCTGCCCTGGGAACGCAGCTCCCGGCACACGTCGAGACCGTCCATGCCCGGCAGCCCGAGGTCGAGCACGACGAGGTCGACCCCCTCGAGCGCTCCCTCCAGGGCGCCCGGGCCGTCGGACCGCACGTCGACGTCGTAGCCCTCCCGGCGCAGCGCGCGCGCCAGCGGTTCGGCGATGGACGCGTCGTCCTCCGCGAGCAGCACCCGAGTCATGGCGGTCATCGTAGGGGCTGGTCGTCGCTCGGCCACCTCGGCGAACGCCGCTCGTTGAAGGCCTGCACCCCCTCCGCGCGGTCGGGCGAGAACGCCGTGGTGCGCCAGGCCGAGTCCTCGACGGCGAGACCGGTGGCCAGGTCGACGTCGAGGCCGAGCCGCATGGCGCGCTTGGCCTGTCGCACGCCCATCGGGGAGTTCGCGGCGATGGCGGTGGCCAGCTCGATCGCGGCGTCGCGCGCGCCACCCGCCGGCACGACGCGGTCGACGCAGCCGTGCGCCAGCGCGTCGGCGGCCGTGAGGCGGCGCGCGGTGAAGATCAGGTCGGCGGCGCGCGACCAGCCGACGCGGCGGGTGAGCAGCTGGGTGCCGCCGCCCCCGGGGATCACGCCGACGCTCACCTCGGGCAGCCCCACCACCGCCGTCTCGTCGGCCACGACCAGGTCGCACGACAGCGCGATCTCGAAGCCACCACCGAGGGCGAACCCGTGCACGGCCGCCACCACCGGCATGGGCAGGTCGAGCACCCCGCGGTACGCCGGGCCGGTGACCAGTCGCTGGGCCGCGAGGTCGGCGTCGCTGAGACCGTTGCGCTCCTTGAGGTCTGCGCCTACGCAGAAGGCGCGGTCGGCTGCGCTCGACACCACGACCGCGCGGGTGCGTGCGCTGGCCGCCAGCGCCGAGGTCGCGGCGACCAGGTCGCGCGCCATCGCCGTCGACACAGCGTTGAGGGCCTGCGGGCGGTCGAGCACCAGCTCGACGACGTGCTCGCCGTGGGCGCGCAGCGTGATGTTCTCGAGGTCTCGGGGGAGCTCGGCGGCGAGGTC
Organism: Angustibacter sp.; assembly: GCA_051960055.1. GTDB lineage: Bacteria > Actinomycetota > Actinomycetes > Actinomycetales > Angustibacteraceae > Angustibacter. The sequence goes on from JBQCES010000090.1 coordinate 28,193, forward strand.
GTCAGTGGTCACGCCCGCACGGTAGCGAAGGGCGGCCGAAGAGGCCGGACTGGCGGCCCGCACGGGTGGGTCGCGCATCCAGCGTCGATACGATCGCCGGCATGACGAGCGCCACGGCGGACTCTGCCTCCGTCGACCCCCTGGTCAGCGTGGTCGTCGCCGTCTACAACCCCGGAGACAACCTCGAGCGGCTGCTGGCGTCGCTGACCCGCCAGACGCTGCCGCCCGACCAGCTGGAGCTGGTGTTCGTCGACGACGGCTCGACCGACGACTCGCTGCAGCGGCTGCGTTCGTTCGCTGAGGCGCACCCGGGCACCGTCGTCGAGACGATCCCCAACTCGGGATGGCCCGGTCGCCCACGCAACATCGGGCTCGACCTCGCACACGGCGAGTACGTGTTCTTCGCCGACCACGACGACGAGCTCTTTCCCGAGGCCCTCGAGCGCATGTCCGCCGCCGGTCGGCGGGACGCGGCGGACATCGTCTGCCCCAAGCTCGTCACCCAGGGCATGCACACCCCCTTCTGGGAGCTGGCCGGACGCAACCTCTCGCACGGTGACCTCGTCGACGACCAGCTGCTCATCTGGCGGATGACGCACAAGCTCTTCCGGCGCGCGTTCCTGCTCGAGACCGGCGTCCGGTTCCCGGAGGGCCCGGCGCCGCTCGAGGACCACCTGTTCATGGCGCCGCTGCTGCCCAGAGCTCGCAGCATCACGCTCGTGGCGGACTACCCCTGCTACCGGTGGGTGCTGCGGGGCGACGGCACCAACAGCTCCCAGGACCTGTTCCGCGTTCCCGGGTACTGGGAGAACTTCCGCACCTCGCTGCACCTGTTCGACGAGGCCGCCGGGCCGGGGCCGGTCGCCGACGCCGGACTGATCTGGGCCGCCGGGCGGATGCTGCAGCCGGTGCGGCTGGCTGGCTACCTCGCCCTCGACGCGGCGGCCCGGCAGGAGGTGCTCAGGCCCATCGCGGCGCTGGCCAAGGAGGAGGTGCCGGCTCGCGTCGACCACGCCGTCCCGGTGCTCAAGCGGCTGCGGGTGCAGGCACTGCGCGCGGACGACGTCGCCACGTTCGACCGGCTCGAGGAGCTCGTGACGGCGCTGGACGTCCAGGTGCACCTCGACGACGCGGCGTGGGGGGACGCTGGCCTTCGGCTGTCGGCCACCGCGACACTCACCTGGCCCGACGATCTCGGCGTGACGATCCGGCGCTCGGGCTCGCAGGCCGCGCTCGACGTCTCGGCCTGGACCACGTCCGTGGAACCGCACGCCGCGCTGACCGACAGTGACCTCGGCCGGCTGGAGCTCACGGTGCGCCACCGCACGTCCAGCGTCGAGTGGCCGCTGCCCGGTGAGACAGCGGTGGCCGAGCCCGCCGCGGCCGACGACGCGCGCCTCGCGGTGACCTGGTCGGGCGTCGTCGACCCGTGGCACGGCCTGTTCGGGCAGGCGCTGGACGACGGCGTGTGGGACGTCCTGGTGCGCGTCCAGTTCCTCGGCGAGTCGCGGGTGCACCGGCTCGCGGTCGCCGAGGCTCCCGGCGGCACCGGATGTCGCTCGGACGACGGCAGGCGCGAGGCGCAGACCACCGTGACCCAACGCGGCACGCTGGCCCTGCGCGTCGCCGTGCCGGCAAGCGCCCGCCCCTGCGCGACGGCGACCCGCTGGGACGGTCCGACCCTGGAGCTGTCGTTCGCCAAGCCCTTCACCGACGACGCCGAGCTGGTGGCCGGGGTGCGCGGCGCGGACACCACGGTCGCCATCGCTCTGCTCGCGGGCGACGTCAGCTGCGCCGTGCCGCTCCCCGCCACGGCGCCCGGCGACATCGTCGACTTCTGGGTACTGACGCACGGCGAGAGGCTCCGCGTCATGCACGAGGTGCGCTCTGGGGTGCCCTACCAGCAGCCCTATGCCGTCTACCGCACCCAGCACGGCTCGCTGTCGGTGCGGCACGAGGCGGCACGCCCACCCGCCACGACGCAGCCCGGCGTGCGCGGTGGGCTGGGCGCCTTGGCCCGGCGCCTGCGCAGCGGCGGCCGCTGACGGGCCGGGCCCGTCAGCTCGGACGCCGGCGCAGCACCCACGGCACCACGTGCCCGATGCCGCGCAGGGAGCGCCCGCGCAGCTGGTGCACCTCGACGTCCGGCACCTCAGCGAGCGAGTGCACGGTCGCGACGTCGACGAGCACCGTGCCAGGGCGGGCCAGGGCCGTGAGCCGGCTGGCCCGGTTGACCGTCGTGCCGAACACGTCACCGAGCCGGCCCACGACGGGTCCGGTCGACATGCCGACCCGCACCTCGGGCAGCAGGTCGTCGTCCCCGATCGCCTCCGCGACACCGAGCGCGATCTGCGCCGCCGGCGCCCCGGGCCGGCTCACGAAGAGCACCTCGTCACCGACCGTCTTGACCACGCGCCCGCCGTGGGCGGTGACGACGTCGGACGCCACGGCCTCGAAGCGCTGCACGAGCGCGGCGAGCTCACGCTCCGACAGCCGCCGCACCACCCGGGTGAACGACACGAGGTCGGCGAAGCCCACGGCCCGCACCGTGGTCATCGGGTCGTGGTCGTGCGCGTCGGGCACCGCGCCCACGTGCGGGTCGGGCTCGGCGTCGGCCACGATGCGGGCCAGCGCCGAAGCGGCCTGCCGGCGCCAGGCGTAGACCACCAGCGGCTCGAGCCGGTCGGCCATCTGCGTGAACAGCTCGGAGGTGCGGCGAGCGGCGGCTCGGTCGGGCGTGGCGACGGCGGCCGACTCGGCGTCGAGCCCCGCGACGTACTCGGCGAGCAGCTGCACCTGCCAGGTGGCCAGACGGTCGACGGAGCGGCCCACGGCCCGGGTCATGCCGAGCGCGGTCGTCTCGTCCATCAGCCCGTCGCGCACCATGCTGGTGACGCTGCGCAGAGCGGCGACGTCCTCGTCGGTAAAGGCCTCGTCCTCGTCGGTGACGATCGGGAACCCCAGCGCGCGCCAGAACCGGCGCGCCGAGAGCAGCGAGACGCCGGCCGCCCGGCTCACCTCACGCCGGCGCAGCGTGCGCGGTGCCTTCAGCAGGGCCTCGTCGTCGGCCTCGAGCAGGGCCGGCTCGGGCTCGGAGGGCTCAGGCTCGGAGGGCTCAGGCTCGGTCGGATCAGCCATGCCGCGGGTCGTACGCCTCGTCGTCGCGGCGGTCGTCGTCGCGGCGGTCGTCACCCCAGTGCTCGCCCGCCTCGTCGGCCAGCTCGTACAGCCGCCGCTGGACGTCCTCGACGCCGGGCACGTCGTCGAGCGTGAGCTGGCCGCGTTCGCCCGCTGACTCGACCACCAACGTGCCGCAACCGAGGATGCGCTCGATCACGGTGTGCGAGAACGAGATGTCGTTGATCCGGGTCAACGGCATGTCGCGTCCGGTGCGGGCGATGATGCCGCGCCGGGTGATGAGGCGGCGGGTGGTGACGACGTAGTGGGTCGTGACCCACCGCAGGAACGGCAGCAGCGTCGTCGCGACCAGCACCACCACGGCCACCGCGGCGATGGCGGCCCGCACGATCGGCTGGGCGCTGCCGTCGGGTACCCGAGCGGCACCGAACGACGCCACGGGCACGACGACGAGCAGCGCGAGCACCGGCAGCACCAGCGCCTTCCAGTGCGGGTGCAGCTCGAGCTCGACGTCCTCGTCCTGCGACAGGAGCCTGCGCGGGTAGGCCATGGTCAGATCATGCCGTGCCCGAGGCACCCGAGGGGGCGTCCGCGCGGCGCACGTGGACGACGTCGCCCACCGCGAGCGCCCGCAGGTCGCCGGCGGGGGGCCGCACGAGCAGGCAGCCGTCGTCGTCCACGCCCTCGGCCTCGCCGACCAGGGCCCCGCCGCCGGGCAGCTCGACGCGCACCTGCTGGCCGATGGTCGCGCAGCGCTCGCGGTAGGCCGCGCCGATGCTGCTGCGGCGCGGGTCGCCCTCCGCCCGCACCCACGCGTCGTAGCGCGCGAACACACCGCGCAGCACGGCCCGCAGCACCGTGTCGCGGTCGGTGGTGGCCGACCCCGCGATCGCCAGCGAGGTCGCGGTCGGCACGGGAAGCTCGTCGGCCGACTGGCTGACGTTGAGGCCGACGCCCACGACGACGGCCGAACCGCCCGGCGTCTCGACCACCTCGGCGAGCACCCCGCACACCTTCAGGTCGCCCACGAGCACGTCGTTCGGCCACTTCAGCCGGGCGTCGAGGCCGGCCACGCGCACCAGGGCGTCGGCCACGCCTACCCCCACCACCAGCGGCAGCCAGGTCCACGCCGCGCGGGGTACGGCGCTCGGCTGCAGCAGCACCGAGACGGCGAGCGACGAGCGCGGTGGCGCCGTCCACGTGCGGTCGCGGCGGCCGCGCCCGGCCTGCTGGTCGTCGGTGGTGAGCACCGCGCCGGGTGCGGCGCGGCCGGTGCGAGCGCGCTCGGCCAGGTCGGCGTTCGTCGAGCCCGTGGCCGCGACGACGTCCAACGACGTCCACGGCCCCGCGGGGTCGACCAGCGCCCGCCGCAGGGCCGCCGCCCGCAGCGGAGGCCGCGACAGGTCGGCCCAGGGGGTGGACCCCGGGGGGGACCCCGGCGTGGAAGCGGTCACACCTTGAGGCTAGACGGCGGGGGCGCACTAGGCTGCGGGCCGTGCCCGAACTCTCCGTAGATGACACCACGCCCGAGCCGGACATCCACACGACCGCCGGCAAGCTCGCGGACCTGTACCGCCGCAACGACGAGGCGGTGCACGCCGGCTCGGCCCGCATGGTCGAGAAGCAGCACGCCAAGGGCAAGAAGACGGCCCGCGAGCGCGTCGAGGCCCTGCTCGACGAGGGGTCGTTCGTCGAGATGGACGAGCTGGCCCGCCACCGCTCGACCAACTTCGGCCAGCAGAAGAACCGCCCCTACGGCGACGGCGTGATCACGGGGTACGGCACCGTCGACGGCCGTCCGGTGGCGGTGTTCAGCCAGGACGTCACGGTCTTCGGCGGCAGCCTGGGCGAGGTCTACGGCGAGAAGATCGTCAAGGTGCTCGACCTGGCCATGAAGATCGGCTGCCCCGTCGTCGGCATCAACGAGGGCGGGGGGGCGCGCATCCAGGAGGGTGTCGTCTCGCTCGGCCTCTACGGCGAGATCTTCCAGCGCAACGTGCGTGCGAGCGGCGTGATCCCGCAGATCTCCCTCATCATGGGCGCCGCCGCCGGTGGCCACGTCTACTCGCCCGCGCTGACCGACTTCGTCGTGATGGTCGACCAGACCTCGCAGATGTTCATCACCGGCCCGGACGTCATCAAGACGGTGACCGGCGAGGACGTCTCGATGGAGGACCTCGGCGGTGCGCGGACCCACAACACCAAGAGCGGCAACGCCCACTACATGGGGTCCGACGAGGACGACGCGATCGACTACGTCAAGCAGCTGCTGTCGTACCTGCCGAGCAACAACCTCGACGAGGTGCCGGTGTTCGAGAGCGACGTCGACGAGACCGTCGTGTCGTACACCGGCAGCGGGTCGAGGTTGTTCGAGGGCAGGTACGACAGCAGCGACTTCACGTAGTCGATGGCGTCCTGCTCGTCGCTGCCGAGGTAGTGCGCGTTGCCGCTCGTGGTGTTGTGCGTGCGGGCGCCGCCGAGCTCCTCCAGCGTGACGTCCTCGCCGGTCACGGTCTTCACGACGTCCGGTCCGGTGATGAACATCTGCGAGGTCTGGTCGACCATCACGATGAAGTCGGTGAGCGCGGGGGAGTAGACGTGGCCGCCGGCCGCGGCGCCCATGATCAGCGAGATCTGCGGGATCACGCCGGACGCGCGGACTGTCCGGTGGAAGATCTCGCCGTTCAGGCCGAGGGAGACGACGCCCTCCTGGATCCGCGCTCCGCCGCCCTCGTTGATGCCGATGACGGGGCAACCGGTGCGCATCGCGAAGTCCAGAACCTTGACGATCTTCTCGCCGTACACCTCACCAAGCGCGCCGCCGAAGACCGTGACGTCCTGGCTGAACACGCACACCGGCCGGCCGTCGACGGTGCCGTAGCCGGTGACCACGCCGTCCCCGAACGGGCGCTTGGCGTCCATGCCGAAGTTGGTGGACCGGTGCCGGGCGAACTCGTCGAACTCGG
>JBQCES010000091.1:0-7466 GCA_051960055.1 Angustibacter sp.
GGCTGGCTGGCGATCACGAACGGACGGTGGGAGTGGCGTCCGGCGGCGACCTCGGCTTCGGTGGCGGCCATCTCGGCGCGGGTGCCGCCCAGGTGCAGCGTGCCCGCGAGCTCGCAGCCCGGCGCCGCCCAGGGCACGGGCGCGCTCAGCGCGAAGTCGACCTTGCAGACCGCCGAGCCGTAGCGGAACCGCTCGAGCCAGCGCGCGTACGACGACGGCAGCCCGCCCCCGGCCAGCTCGAGCAGGCCGCGGGGGCTGACGTCGAGCAGCACCGCCCGCGCGCGCGGCAGCTCGGCGAGCGAGCGCACCGCTTGGCCGGTGCGGATCGTGCCGCCGCGGGCCGTCACCACGTCGGCCATGGCGTCGACCATGGTCTGGCTGCCTCCGCGCGGGATCGGCCAGCCGCGGGCGTGCGCGAGGGCCCCCAGGAACAGGCCGGCGCCGGCGGGCGCCAGCGCGCGCGGCGGGGCGATGGCGTGCGCGCTGACGCCGGTGAGCAGCGCCGGGGCGACGTCGCCGGTGAACCGGCGGTTCCACGCAGGGCTGCCCTGCTCGACGATGCGCCGCCCGAGTGCGGTCACGAGCCGCAGGTCGCGCGGCACGCTGCGGAAGTCCGAGAGCAGGACGTCGACGAGCGACTCCCAGCGCGCGGCCAAGGGGCCCAGTAGGGCGCGCCAGGCGGCGCCGTCCGCTCCGAGCCCCTGCGCCGTCCGCTCGAGGTCGCGCCAGGCCAGGCCGGCCCGGCCACCGTCGAGCGGCTGGGCGTAGGCGACGTCGGGCTGCAGCATCTCGACGCCACGGCGGGGCAGGTCGAACGCGCGGAAGAACGGCGAGGCGACCCCGAGGGGGTGCACGGCCGAGCAGACGTCGTGCTGGAACCCCGGCAGGGTGAGCTCGCCGGTGCGCGCGCCGCCGCCGATCGTCGGCGCGGCCTCGAGCACCTCCACCTGCAGCCCGGCGGCAGCCAGGACGACGGCAGCGGCGAGCCCGTTCGGCCCGGCCCCCACCACGACCGCGTCGACAGGGCTCACGGCGCGAAGGCTACCCGCGCGCCCCGCCCGTCGCGGGGTCAGTGGGCGTCAGGGGGCGTCAGGGGGCGTCAGCGTGACGCAGCACCGCCCGGCGGCGGGGTCGAGCCGGGCGCAGGCGCCATCGCACTGCAGCTGCTCGACGACGCCCTCGACCAGCGCGAGGTTCATCGTGCAGACGAGCGTGCGGTGCTCGGCCGCCAGGCGGTCGAAGGGGCAGTTGGCGAGCAGCACCCGGTCGCCCTCGCGCCGTGGCTCGTACCCGTAGCCCTGCAGCGCGTGCGCCACTGCGTCGAGGTCGTCGTCGGCGTCGGTGCGCGACCCGGCGTCGAGCTCGCGTCCGGCGTCGTGGGCGGTCTGCCGCACCGCGTCGAGCACCCGGACGTCGCCCTGCGCCGCCCGCTCCACCGCCGTCGCGAGCAGGTGGCCCGCGAGCTCGTACTGCCGGCGGGGCAGCGTGAGGTCGACCTGGCGCTCGCTGCGTCGGTAGAGCTTGGCGGGCCGCCCGGCGCCGGGCCCGGACCGCCCGGTGAGCCGGCGGAACTCGGTGGTGAGCAGCCCCTCCTCGACGAGCTTGTCGAGGTGGAACTTGGCGGTGTGGGCCGGCACGTCGGCGGCTCGGGCGGCTTCAGCGCGCCCGACGGCGTCCGGGCTCGCGGCGACGACCTCGTACAGCCGCCGCCGCACGGGGTCGGCGAGCAGGCTGACGCCGCTGATCTGGTCGCTGAGGTTGTCGGTGGGCATGGGCCGCCTTCTATCGGAGAAAAACATTGACGAAAGATCGCCGAGCGGACTAACGTCCATCGTAGTCTCTTTTACAAACGGAGGGCACCATGAGCACGCTGCACCGCACCGCCCGGGCGAACGCCGTCGACGCCGCTGAGGCCACCGACCCAGCGCACGCGACCCGTGCCGGCCGCCAGGCCTTCGTCCTGCTCCGCACGGCGTTCACCGTCGCGCCGATCGCCTTCGGTCTCGACAAGTTCGTGGGCCTGCTCACCGACTGGCCCAAGTACCTCGCGCCGTGGATCGACCACCTCGTTCCCGGCACCGCCCAGCAGGCGATGTACGCGGTGGGCGTCGTCGAGGTCGTGGCCGGGCTCGTCGTCCTGGTGGCGCCGCGGGTGGGTGGCTATCTGGTGGCCGCCTGGCTGCTCGGGATCATCGTCGACCTGGTCACCCTCGGCGGCTACGGCGACGTCGCCCTGCGCGACGTCGGTCTGTTGGCGGGCGCCCTAGCCCTGGCCCGGCTCGCCACCGCCTTCGCGGCTCCGGTGCGCGTGCGGCGCGGCGGGGTGCGCGAGTGAGCGCCCAGCCGCTGGAGGCGCCGGCGGCCCGGCTGGCCGACGCGCGCGACCGCCGTCATCGCGTCGAGCCGCTACCGCCTCGCGTCGACCTGCACGCCGCCGAGCGGGCGGCCCACGACCTCATGGCGGCCCTGGGCCTCGACGTCGACGCCGAGGCGCTCGCCGACACGCCGCGGCGCATGGCGGAGGCGTATCGCGAGCTGTTCACGCCCCGCTCCTTCGACCTCACGACGTTCGCCAACGACGAGGGCTACGACGAGCTGGTGCTGGCCCGGGCGATCCCGGTGCAGTCGGTCTGCGAGCACCACCTGCTGCCCTTCGTCGGCGTCGCCCACGTCGGGTACCTGCCCGGCGAACGGATCCTCGGCCTGTCGAAGCTCGCGCGGGTGGTCGAGCTGTTCGCGCGGCGACCGCAGGTGCAGGAGCGGCTCACCAAGCAGGTGGCCGACTGGCTCGCCGACCGCCTGGCGCCGCGGGGTGTCGGCGTCGTGATCGAGGCCGAGCACTCGTGCATGACGCTGCGCGGTGTGCGGGCAAACGGTTCAACCACGGTGACGTCGACGTTGCTGGGTACGCTGCGAGAAGACGCCCGCTCGCGTGCGGAGTTCCTGGCCCTCACCGGGCTGACCGGCGGGCTGACTACGGGAGGTGGCGTGCGTGGCTGAGGTTCGCGGCATCGTGGTCGTGGGCGGGGGACTTGCCGGTGGCAAGACCGTCGAGGCGTTGCGCGACAACGGGTACCAGGGTCCGGTGACCCTCGTGGCAGCCGAGCCGCACCTTCCGTACGAGCGCCCCCCGCTCTCGAAGGGCTTCCTGGCCGGTGAGGACGAGCGCGACAGCGTGTTCGTCCACGACGAGCAGTGGTACGCCGACCACCACGTGACCTTGCGCCTAGGTGAGTCGGTGACCGCCGTCGACACCGGCGCGCACGAGGTCGAGACGTCGTCCGGTGAGCGGCTGGCCTACGACCGGCTGGTGCTGGCGACCGGGTCGCGGCCGCGCCGGCTCGACCTGCCCGACCTCGATGACGCGCACGGCGAGCGCGTGCTCTACCTGCGCACGCTCGACGACAGCGAGCGGCTCAAGGGCTGGCTGCGTGAGGGAGTGCGGCTCTCCGTCGTGGGTGGCGGCTGGATCGGCCTCGAGGTGGCCTCGGCGGCGCGCGGCAAGGGTGCCGACGTCACGGTCGTCGAGATGGACGCCCTTCCGCTGCAACGAGTCCTCGGCTCGACGGTCGCCGAGGCTTTCGCCCAGGCGCACCGCGCGCACGGCGTCGACCTGCGCACCGGCATGTCGGTGGACGGTGTGACGGCGTCCGGTGACGGCCTGCGCGTGACGCTGTCGGACGGCTCGTCCGTCGACGCCGACGTCGTGCTCGTCGGCATCGGCATCGTGCCCGACACCGCGCTGGCCGAGGCGGCCGGTCTCGACGTCGACAACGGCGTGCTCACGGATGCGCAGCTGCGCACCAGCGACCCCGACGTGTTCGCGGTCGGCGACGTCGCGAACGCCGAGTACCCGGCGGTCGGCCGGCGGCTGCGCGTCGAGCACTGGGCGTCGGCGCTCAACCAGCCGGCGGTCGCGGCGCGCGCCATCGTCGGCGGCGGCGACACCTACGACCTGCTGCCGTACTTCTTCACCGACCAGTACGACCTCGGCATGGAGTACCACGGCATCGCCGACCCGCAGCACGACCGAGTCGTGGTGCGGGGTGCGCTCGACGGCGCCTTCGTCGCGGCGTGGGTGGGCGACGCCGGCAAGGTCACGGCGGCCATGCACGTCAACTGCTGGGACGACGCTGACGCCGTCAAGGCGTTGGTCGGCCAGCCGCTCGACGAGGTGCGGTTCGTCGACACCGAGATCCCGCTCGGCTGACGGCGTCAGGTCGGGTCAGGTCAGGTCAAGGCCGTCGGCTGCGGCGGCTCGGCGACGTCCTGGATCTCGGTGCGCACGGCGTACAGCTCGGGGAAGAACGTGAGGTCCAACGCCCTGCGCAGGAACGGGACGCCGCTCGAGCCGCCGGTGCCGCGCTTGGAGCCGATGATGCGCTCGACCGTCTTGAGGTGGCGGAAGCGCCACAGCTGGAAGTTGTCCTCGACGTCGATGAGCTCCTCGCAGGCCTCGTAGGCCATCCAGTGCTCGTGCGAGTGCTCGTAGATGCGCGTGAAGGTGGGCACCAGGTCGGGCTCGAACTGGTACGGCTTCGACCAGTCGCGCTCGAGCAGCTGGGCCGGCACCTCGTGGCCCTGGCGGTGCAGGTAGGCGAGGAACTCGTCGTACAGGCTCGGCTCGTGCAGCAGCTCGCGCAGCATCGCCTGCGCCTCGGGGTGGTGGTCGAAGACGGCCACCATGTCGGCGTTCTTGTTGCCGAGGATGAACTCGACCGCGCGGTACTGCCACGACTGGAAGCCGGACGACGACGCGAGGAAGCTGCGGAACTCGGCGTACTCGCTGGGCGTCAAGGTCGCGAGCACCGACCACTGCTCGGTGAGCGTGGCCTGGATGTGCTTGACGCGGGCCAGCCGCTTCAGTGCCGGACGCAGGTCGTCAGCGTGCAGCAGGGCGCGGGCCGAGCGCAGCTCGTGGAGCATCAGCTTGAGCCACAGCTCCGACGTCTGGTGCTGGATGATGAAGAGCAGCTCGTCGTGGCGCAGCGGCACGCTGAGGGGGTGTTGCGCGGACAGCACCTCGTCGAGGTGCAGGTAGTCGCCGTACGACATCGACCGGCGGAAGTCGCGCTGCACGCTCGGCTCCAGGTCGCGCTGGCTGGCCCGGCCGCTGTCGCCGTCGCCGCTCACGTGCACCTCCTGTCGTGCCGCCGTCCGCCGGCGGTCCTTCGGCATCGTATCGACATGACCGTCGTCGCCAAGACGACACATCGCTGTCACCGGGCGAGGGTGCGGCACCCTCGGTAGCGTGCCGACGGTGAGCAGCAGCGAAGCCGCACGCGACTGGCCAGCGTCCCTGGTGCTGGTGCGCCACGGGGAGAGCATCGGCAACCTCGAGGCGCGCCGGGCCGCCGACGCCGGGCGTGCCCGCCTGCAGCTGGACTACCGCGACCCCGACACGCCGCTGTCGGACGCCGGACGCCGCCAGGCCGAGGCGCTCGGACGGTGGTGGGCCGAGCAGGGGGCGGCCGAGCGGCCCGAGGTGGTGCTGACCTCGCCGTACCGGCGGGCGGCCGACACCGCGCAGACGGCCGTCGAGACGGCCGGCCTCGGGCTTGACGTCCGGCCCGACGAGCGCCTGCGCGAGCGCGACCTCGGCGCCTTCGACGGGCTCACGGCGTCGGGCATCAAGGAGCTCTACGAGGCCGAGGCTGAGCGCCGGGCCCGCACCGGCAAGCTCTACTACCGACCACCAGGCGGCGAGAGCTGGTGCGACGTCGCGCTGCGGGTCCGCAGCCTGCTGCTCACCTGGCGCGAGGAGTACGCCGGCCGCCGCGTCGCGGTGTTCACCCACCAGGCCGTGATCATGTGCCACCGGCTCGTGCTCGAGAACCTCAGCGAGGAGGTGCTGCTCCAGGCCGACCACGGCGATCCCCTCGCCAACTGCGCCATGACCACCTACCGCGCGGGGCAGGACGGCCGGCTCGAGCTGGTGCGCTACAACGACACTGCGGCGATCGACCGCAGCGCCGAGGCGCCGGTGACCGAGGAGCCCGACGCCGAGGAGCCCGACCCCGATGCAGCCGACGCAGCCGACGCCAAGGGGGCGTGATGACAGACGCACCGCAGGTGATCACGCCGGCCTTCCTGCGCTCGTGGCCGTTGCCCGATCCTGGCAGCAGCAAGGAGTCCCGCGGGCGCACGCTGGTCGTGGGTGGGCACGTCGAGACCCCGGGGGCGGTGCTGCTGGCGGCCGAGGCTGCGCTGCGGTGCGGCGCGGGCAAGCTGCAGGTGGCGACGGTGGCGGACGCCGCCATGCCGCTCGCCGTCCGTGTGCCTGAGGGGCTTGTGCGCGGGCTGCCGCAGACGCCGGACGGCGACGTCTCGCCTGACGCCGCCGACCAGCTGCTCGAGCTCGCCGACGGCTGTGCCGCCGTCCTGCTCGGCCCGGGCATGGGCGATGTGGAGGTCGTGGCCGAGCTGCTCGCGCGTGTGGTGCCGCACCTGGAGGCGACGGTGGTGCTGGACGCCGCAGCGCTGGCCTACGCGTCGTCGTCCGACACCGACCTCAGCCACCTGGGCGGCCGCTGCGTGCTGACGCCGAACCCGCACGAGCTCGCACTGGCGCTGGACGTCCCGCAGGACGACGTCGAGGCCGACGCGGTCGCGCAGGCGCACGAGCTGGCCCGGCGCACGGGTGTGGTCGTCAGCTGCGGGGGAGCGCAGACGACCATCGCGCACCCCGACGGCCGCACCTGGGTCGACGGCTCCGGCGGTGTCGGCCTCGCGGTGTCGGGCTCGGGTGACGTCCATGCCGGCGTCGTCGTCGGGCTGGCCGCTCGCGGCGCGTTGCCGGGGCAGGCGGCGGCCTGGGCCGCGCACCTGCATGGCCGAGCCGGTGACCGCCTGGCGGCGTCGGTCGGGCCGCTGGGGTACCTGGCGCGTGAGGTGAGCACCGAGATCCCGCGGGTGCTGGCGGAGATCGACGTCTGAGTTGTCTCGTTGTCCACAGGTTGACGGTGGGTGTTTCGTCGTCCACAGGGCCGTTGTGGGGCAGCGCTTGTGTCGGTGGTGGTGGCTAGGTTTGTCGCATGACGTTTCGGGCGGACGGCGGTGGCGCGGTGGCGCTGGACGGTGTGCTGTCCGACCTGGACGACGTCCTGGACCGGCTGGCTGGGTTGGTGTTGTGGCAGCTGCCGGACGCGGCGTTGAAGACCCTGGCCGCCGCCTTGGACCGCGCCCGCCGGCGTGGTGAGGGTCAGATGCTTCGGGTGCTGGGTGAGGTGGACGGGCGGGGCATCCCGGGCCAGGACGGCACCCGCACGGCCGGTGCCTGGCTGCGCTCGGTGCTGCCGGACCTGCACCCGGGTGAGGCCGGCGCGCTCGGTAAGCGCGCCGAACGCCTCTACCGCTCGGTGTTGTCACCGGACCTGGAACCCACGCGCCGGGCCGTCGAGGCCGGTGTGCTGCAGGGGCGCCAGGAGAAGCTGATCACCGAGACCGTCGAGCAGGTCAGCCCACCG
>JBQCES010000092.1:0-2552 GCA_051960055.1 Angustibacter sp.
CGCGGGTTGCAACCCTCGGCAAGCGGAGTGTCACCCACACAAGGTGATCAACATCCGGGGGGGGTGCGGCGGGGGGTAGGGGGTGGGGTGGGTGGGGTGGGGTGGGTGGGGTGGGGTGGGCGGAGGTCAGTGGCCGAAGGCGTCGGGCAGGGTGCGCTCGTGCACCTCGCGCAGCTCGTCGAGCGAGACCGTGAACTGCCCCTGCACGTCGAGGACGGCGGCACCGGCCTCGCCGTCGTCGACCACACCGATCCGCAGGTGCGGCACGCCCCGAGCGGTGCACATGTCGGTGAAGCGCACCTCCTCCGACCGCGGCACGGCCACGATCGCCCGAGCCGTCGACTCGCTGAACAGCGCCACGAACGGGTCGATGCCGTCGCGCTCGCACAGCTCGTCGAGCCACACGCGCGCGCCGACGCCGTACCGCAGGCACGACTCCACGAGCGCGATCGCCAGACCGCCGTCGGACAGGTCGTGCGCGACGTCCACGAGGCCGTCGCGGGAGGCCGCGACGAGGATCTCGCCCAGCACTCGCTCGGCCTCGAGGTCGACGGCAGGCGGCAGGCCGCCGAGGTGCCCGTGCACGACGTCGGCCCACGACGACCCGCCGCGCTCGTCGCGCGTCGCGCCGACGAGGTAGATGACCTGGCCGGGCGTGCGCCAGCCGGACGGCGTGCGGCGCGTGACGTCGTCGAGCACCCCGAGCACACCCACGACGGGCGTGGGGTGGATCGCGACGTCGCCGGTCTGGTTGTAGAGGCTGACGTTGCCGCCGGTGACGGGGACGCCGAGCGCCTGGCACGCGTCGGCGAGCCCGGTGACGGCCTGCGCGAACTGCCACATGACGCCCGGGTCCTCGGGCGAGCCGAAGTTCAGGCAGTCGGTGACGGCGAGCGGCGTCGCACCCGCGGTGGCCACGTTGCGGTAGGCCTCGGCGAGCGCGAGCTGGGCGCCGGCGTACGGGTCGAGCGCAGCGAACCGGCTGTTGCAGTCGGTGGAGATCGCGACGCCGCGGCCGGTCTCCTCGTCGACGCGCACCACGCCGGCGTCGTCCGGCATCGCGAGCGCGGTGTTGCCCATGACGTAGCGGTCGTACTGGTCGGTGACCCAGGCGCGGCTGCTGAGGTTGGGCGAGCCGAGCAGCTGCAGCAGCGTCGCCCGCAGCTCGTCACCGGGCGCCGGCCGGGCCAGTCGCTCGGACGTCGGGACGTCGGCCTGCAGCGCATCGAGGGACGCCGGACGCTCGTAGGGACGCTGGTAGACCGGCCCGTCGTGGGCGACCGTGCGCGGCGGCACGTCGACAACGGTCTCGCCGTGCCACTCGATCACGAGCCGGCCGCCCTCAGTGACCTCACCGATCACGGTGGCCTCGACGTCCCACTTGCGGCAGATGGCCATGAACTCGTCGAGGCGCGCGGGCGTGACGATCGCCATCATGCGCTCCTGTGACTCGCTCATGAGGATCTCTTCAGGAGCAAGAGTGTTGTCGCGCAACGGAACTCGGTCGAGCCAGACGTGCATCCCGCTCTCGCCGTTGCTGGCCAGCTCGCTGGTCGCGCACGACAGGCCGGCACCGCCGAGGTCCTGGATGCCGTCGACGACGTCGGCCGCGAAGAGCTCGAGGCAGCACTCGATGAGCACCTTCTCGGCGAAGGGGTCACCCACCTGCACCGCCGGTCGCTTGCTGGGCCCGGTGGACTCGAACGTCTCCGACGCCAGCACCGACACGCCGCCGATGCCGTCGCCGCCGGTCTTGGCACCGAACAGCACCACCTGGTTGCCGGCGCCCTTGGCGCTCGCCAGGTGGATGTCGCCGTGCCGCATGGCGCCCACGCAGAGCGCGTTGACGAGCGGGTTGCCCTGGTACGACGGGTCGAACACGACCTCACCACCGATGTTCGGCAGGCCGAGGCAGTTGCCGTACCCGCCTACTCCCGCAACGATTCCGGGCAGCACGCGGTGCGTGTCGGGGTGGTCGATCGCGCCGAAGCGGAGCGGGTCCATCACCGCGATCGGACGCGCGCCCATGCTCATGATGTCGCGCACGATGCCGCCGACGCCGGTGGCCGCACCCTGGTACGGCTCGACGTACGACGGGTGGTTGTGGCTCTCGACCTTGAACGTCACGGCCCAGCCGTCACCGATGTCGACGACGCCGGCGTTCTCACCGATGCCCACCATCAGCTTCTCGCGCATGGCGTCCGTGGTCTTCTCGCCGAACTGGCGCAGGTGCACCTTGCTCGACTTGTACGAGCAGTGCTCGCTCCACATCACCGAGTACATCGCGAGCTCGGACGACGTGGGCCGGCGTCCGAGGATCTCGCGGATCCGTTGGTACTCGTCGGGCTTCAACCCGAGCTCGGCCCAAGGCTGCTCGTGGTCGGGATCGGCTGCGGCCACGGAGACGGTGTCGAGCACGGCGTCAATCTACCGGCGGGCCCGCGTCGCCCCGGCGGGGGCCGGAGGGCGAGAAGTACAACCATGTAGTTCTGCGAACTCCTGTGACCGGTGTGATTTCTGAGGTTACGGTGCTCGGGCCACTTCCCCCGACC
>JBQCES010000093.1:0-4787 GCA_051960055.1 Angustibacter sp.
GTGCGGCCCGGGTGCACCGCAGCGCGAGCAGTCGACGAAGCTGGGGGCCCACCCCGCGACCGACAGCGCGCGCAGCAGGTAGGCGTCGAGCACCAGCGAGGGGTCGTGCTCCCCCGCTGCGAGCGTGCGCAGCCCGCCGACCAGCAGCAGGAACTGCTGCACCGCCGGCTCCCGCTCCTCGGTCAGCCGCTCGGCGGTCTCGAGCATCGCCGTCCCGGCGGTGTAGCGGGGGTAGTCGGCCACCAGCCGCTCTCCGTACGGCGCCAAGGTCTCGGCCTGGGTGACGGTGTCGAGGTTGCGGCCCTCGTACAGCTGGACGTCGGTCATCATGAACGGCTCGAGCCGGGCGCCGAAGCGACTGCGGGTGCGGCGCACGCCCTTGGCCACCGCCCGCACCTTGCCGTGCTCGCGCGTGAGCAGCGTGACGATGCGGTCGGCCTCACCCAGCTTGTGGGTGCGCAGGACGACGGCCTCGTCGCGGTACAGGCTCACCCGTCGATTGTCCTACGCCGACGGCTCCCGCGCGGTGAGGAGGTCGTGACGGCGTGGCCGACGTCAGTAGACCGTGACGCGGTTGCGCCCGGACTCCTTGGCCTCGTAGAGCGCGGCGTCGGCGTCCTTGAGCACCTTGTCGGCCGACGCGTCGGAGGCCGCCACACCCACCGAGACGCTCACGCCCAGGCCGGGCTGGACGTCGTCCCACGGCTCGCGCGCCACCGCCGACCGCACCCGCTCGGCCACCGCGGCCGCCTCCTGCGCCGACGTCGCCGGCAGCAGGACGACGAACTCGTCGCCTCCGAAGCGCACGACCACGTCGTGGGCGCGGCACTGGGCCCGCAGGATGTCGGCGATGCGGCGCAGCACCTCGTCTCCCACCGAGTGCGAGTACCGGTCGTTGACCTGCTTGAACAGGTCGACGTCGACGAACAACGCCGCGCCACCGAGCGACTCGGCGATGCCGGCGTCGAGCATGCGCCGGTTGCCCAGGCCCGTGAGCGGGTCGATGAGCGCGTCCTGACCGAGCTGCGACGCCTCGGCCGCCAGGGCCCGCAGGCTGATCCGGTCGCGCAGCGCGAAGAACCGGCTCTCGCGCTCGACCCACAACCGGTGGGACGCCGCCCGGCGCGCCCGCTCGTAGTACTCACGCGCCGGGTGGTCACCGTGCTCGGCAACCTCCGTGAGCGCCATGGCTGACAGTGCCGCGAGCTCCCAGACGATGCGGTCGGTGAGCTGGGCGCCGTCCAGCACCTCGGCGAGCTCGGTGCGCGCCTCGTCGAAGCGCTCGTGCTCGCGCAGGCCGACGGCGAGCGCGAGCCGGCCGATCTGCACCTCGGGCAGCTCGGGCCGCAGCTCGAAGCGGTCCATCGCGTGCCGCAGCCGGTTGACCGCGAGCTCGGTCTGCCCGAGCCGCAGCTGCGCCCAGGCCTCCACGAGCTGAGCGCGCGCGTTCATGGGCACGTCGTCGTCGGTGAGCCGCATCATGTGCAGCGCGAGCTCGGCGCTGCGCACGTGGTGCGCGCGGCCCTCGCGGTCGCGTCCGTCGAGCTCGAGCGCTGCGCCCCAGGTGGCGTGCAGCACCGAGTACTCCTGCAGCACGAGCACCCGCGCGATGCGCGTGGCGGCGTCGTCCCCGCGCACGGCGGGTGAGGTCTCGCACAGCCGGAACAGCGCCTCGGCGGGCGTGAACAGCTGGGCGTGGCCGAGCACCACCCCGACTGCCATGGTCGCGCTGAGGTCGTTGTACCGCTGCGGGGGCGTCCGCTCCACGAGCGCGTACGCCTCGGCGAGCGCGTCGACGGCCTGCGAGGCGTGGCCGAGGCGCAGGCTGGCGTCACCGAGCAGCGAGAGCGCCTTGGCGCGCCAGGCGAGGTCGTCGACGTCGATCACCGCCAGCAGCTCGTGCGCGTGGGCGATCGCCTCCTCCCACCGCCGCTGCTCGATGAGCGCCACACCGCACGTGTAGTGCAGGTACCGCAGCGTCTTGAGGTCGCCGGCCCCGGCCGCCACCGGCATGGCCTCGCGTGCCGCCACCACGGCGCGGCCCGAGAAGCCGTCGAGGTACAGCTCGTGCGCCCAGTCCGACAGCAGGTCGAGCGGGCCGAACGCACCGGCGACCGCGACTACGCCGCTCGCTTGCTCCACGCGCCGTCCCCGTTCACCCCGAGCACCCCTGGCGCCACCGATTGTGCACGAGCGGGTGACGCTGCGCGGTGCATCCGGGCAACTAGGGCCGCGCGGGTGATGGCTCAGCGTCGCGATCTGCCCGGTTGATGGCGGACACGACCGCTTTGAGTGACGCGGTGACGATGTTGGGGTCGATACCCACACCCCAGAGCACCCGACCGTCGACGGCGCACTCGACGTACGCCGCCGCTGTCGCGTCGCCGCCCGCGCTCATGGCGTGCTCGTGGTAGTCGAGCACCCGCACGTCGACGCCCCGCTCAGCCAGGCCCTCGGTGAACGCCGCGATCGGGCCGTTGCCCTGGCCCTCGAGCCGCACGACGTCGCCTGCATCGGCCAGCTCCACGCTGAGCTGGTCGAGGCCCTGCTCGGACGTCGACAGCCGGCTGCCCTGCAGCGCGAACCGGCCCCACGGCCGCTGCGGGTTGGGCAGGTACTCGTCGGTGAACGCCGACCACAGCTCGGCCGCGGAGACCTCGCCCCCCTCGTCGTCAGTGTGTCGCTGGACGACGGCACTGAACTCGATCTGCAGGCGGCGCGGCAGGTCGAGGTGGTGCTCGGACTTCATCAGGTAGGCCACGCCGCCCTTGCCGGACTGGCTGTTGACCCGGATCACGGCCTCGTAGGTGCGGCCGACGTCGCGCGGGTCGATCGGCAGGTACGGCACCTGCCAGACGAGCTCGTCGACGTCCTGGCCGGCCTCGGCGGCCGCCTTGTCCATGGCCTCGAGGCCCTTCTTGATGGCGTCCTGGTGCGAGCCGCTGAACGCGGTGTAGACCAGGTCGCCGCCGTACGGGTGGCGCTCGGGCACGGGCAGCTGGTTGCAGTACTCGACCGTGCGGCGGATCTCGTCGATGTTGCTGAAGTCGATCTCGGGGTCGATGCCCTGGCTGAACAGGTTGAGCCCCAACGTGACCAGGCAGACGTTGCCGGTGCGCTCGCCGTTGCCGAACAGGCAGCCCTCGATGCGGTCGGCGCCGGCGAGGTAGCCCAGCTCGGCCGCCGCGACGCCGGTGCCGCGGTCGTTGTGCGGGTGCAGGCTCAGCACGATCGAGTCGCGCCGCGGCAGGTGCCGGTTCATCCACTCGATCGAGTCGGCGTAGACGTTCGGCGTCGCCATCTCGACCGTGGCCGGCAGGTTGATGATGAGCGGGCGGTCGGGCGTCGGGTCGATGACCTCGATGACCTTGCTGCACACCTCGACGGCGTACTCGAGCTCGGTGCCGGTGTACGACTCCGGCGAGTACTCGTAGTGGATCTGCGTGTCGGGCGTGATCATCTCGGCGTACTTCTTCGCCAGCGTCGCGCCATGGGTGGCGATGTCGGTGATGCCGTCGCGGTCGAGGCCGAACACCACGCGGCGCTGCAGTGTCGACGTCGAGTTGTAGAAGTGGACGATCGCCTGCTTGGCGCCCACCAGCGACTCGAAGGTGCGCTCGATGAGGTGCTCGCGGCACTGGGTGAGCACCTGGATCATCACGTCGTCCGGGATGTGCTCGCCCTCGATGAGCTCGCGGACGAAGTCGAAGTCGGTCTGGCTGGCGCTCGGGAAGCCGACCTCGATCTCCTTGTAGCCCATGCGCACCAGGAGCTGGAACATCGCCAGCTTGCGGGCCGGGCTCATGGGGTCGATGAGCGCCTGGTTGCCGTCGCGCAGGTCGACAGCGCACCAGCGGGGAGCGCGGTCGATCGTGCGCTCGGGCCAGCTGCGGTCGGGCAGGTCGACGCTGAACGTCTCGTGGTACGGCCGGTACTTGTGCACCGGCATGGGCGACGGCTGCTGCGGCGTGGTGTTCCAGAAGGTGGTGCGGGCGGTGGTGTCGGTCATCGAAGGTGCCTTCGGTCAGGAAGTGGTGACCGGCACGTCGAGATCCCGCGGCGAGGGGCCGGTCGGTCAGCGAGCCCCGCCGCGGCGACGAAGGAGAAGGGACGTCGTCCGCACGGGTTCGACTGTACGCCTCTGCCTCGCACGTCGTCCAAGGGGCGGTTTGGCGTCCCACATGGCGGGACCGGTCTGGTTTGTCGGCATGCCACCGCTGATGTGGATAAGCGTTGTGGCACAGTCCCTTTCAGGCTAGAATCGAACACATGTTCGAGTCGCTGTCTGCCGCCACCTTGGTGATGCAGGTGCGCGCGCTCGGAGCCGCACTCACCACCTACGCAGGCGACGGGGACACGGGCGCGGAGCTCGTCGACCTGATCACCGAGCTCGAGCGCCTGAAGTGCCAGGCCGAGGGCGCCCAGGTGGCGGCGACCGCCGCGCTCGACGTCGAGCAGCGGGCCGAGCAGGCGACGGCCGGTGTCCCCGCCGAGCGGCGGGGGCAGGGCGTCGGCCTTCAGGTGGCGCTCGCCCGGCGCGAGTCCCACCACCGCGGTACGCGCCATCTCGGCCTGGCCCGCGCGCTCACGACCGAGCTGCCGCGCACGCTGAAGGCGTTGCGCGACGGGCGGACGAGCGAGTGGCGCGCCACCCTCGTCGCGCGCGAGACCGCCTGCCTGACCCGCGAAGCGCGCGCGGCCGTCGACCGCGCCCTGAGCGACGACGTGCTCGAGAGGTCCGGCGAGCGCGAGCTGGTCGCCCAGCTGCGCCGCCTGTCCTACCGGCT
>JBQCES010000094.1:0-7184 GCA_051960055.1 Angustibacter sp.
CGAGGGTGAGGGTGAAGCCCAGGAGCTGGGCGCGGGGCACCGACCAGTCGGCCAGCCGCCCGCCGAGCACCGTGCCGACGGTCATGCCGATGCCGAAGATCGCCAGCGCGATCGGGACGGCGACGGGCCGCCAGCCGGCGACCTCGGTGAGCAGCGGGGCGATGTAGCTGTAGACCGCGAACATGCCGCCGAAGCCGACCGCACCGATCGCCATGGTGACCCAGACCTGCCCCTTGGCCAGCGCCCGCATCTCCTGCCGGCGGCTGGCGCCCTCGTGCGCCGCGACGTGCGGCACGAGCCGCCACACGAGCGTCACGGTGACGACCCCCACGAGCGCCACGAACCAGTACACCGCCCGCCAGCCGAGCTGCTGACCGAGCCACGACGACGCCGGCACGCCGACCACGTTGGCAGCGGTCAGCCCGAGCAGCGGGAACGCGGCGGCGCGCCCGCGACGGCCGGGGTCGACCATCGAGACGGCGACGAGCGAGGCGATGCCGAAGTATGCGCCGTGCGGCACGCCGGAGAGGAACCGCGCGACCACCAGGCTGCCGTAGCTCGGGGCCAGGGCCGACGCGACGTTGCCGACCGCGAACGCTGCCATGAGCACCATGAGCAGCCGGGTACGGGCGATGCGCGCGGTGAGCACGGCGAGCAGCGGCGCGCCCACGACGACGCCGAGCGCGTAGGCCGAGATCACCCGACCAGCGGCGGGGATCGAGACGTCGAGGCCGCGGGCGATGTCGGGCAGCAGGCCCATCGTGACGAACTCGGTGGTGCCGATCGCGAAGCCGCCGACGGCCAGCGAGGTGAGGGCGGGGGCGATGGACGGCGAGGCGGCACGGGTCACGTCTGGCGGCAACGCTGGGCTCCTGGCGGTTTCATCCCGTGCGGGACGGCACGGGCGCGGACACGACGAAGGCCCCCGTCCGGTGGACGGGGGCCTTCGTACTCGTAGCCCCGACGGGATTCGAACCCGCGCTACCGCCTTGAGAGGGCGGCGTGCTAGGCCGCTACACAACGGGGCCCTAGCTCGTGCTGGTGGTGCGTGAAGGATCCTACCCGCTCTCGCAGGAGCATCCTCGCTGGGGTACCAGGACTCGAACCTAGACTAACTGAACCAGAATCAGTCGTGCTGCCAATTACACCATACCCCACCGGGGTATCACGTCCGGCGCGATCGGAACCGCCCCGGGGCCGTGACCCGACCGCCGATACTAGCGGGCCGACGGTCGCTCCCCCAAATCAGCCCCCGCCGTCAGCCCAGCCGCGAGCGCAGCGCCATGAGCCGCGTCAGAGTCGAGGCGTGCCCGAGGATCTCCATCGACTCGAACAGCGGCGGCGACACGCGCCGTCCGGTGACGGCGACGCGCAGCGGCCCGAACGCGAACTTCGGCTTGATCCCGAGCCCGTCGACGAGCGCGGCGCGCAGCGAGGCCTCGATCTGCGCCGTCGACCAGTCGGCCAGCGGCTGCAGCGCGGTGATCGCGGCGTCGAGCACCGCAGGGGCGTCGTCCTTGAGCGAGGCGAGGGCGTCGTCCTCGACCACGAGGTCGTGGTCGTCGACGAGCAGGAACCCGATCATCCCCGCCGCCTCGTTGAGCCGCACCATGCGCGTCTGCACCAGCGGCGTGGCCGCGCGCACGACCTCGCGGTCACGCTCGCTCGGCTCGTCGCCGAGCAGGCCGTCGGACTGCAGGCGCGCGGCGAGCCGATCCGCGAGGTCGTCCTCGCTGAGGCTGCGGATGTAGTGGCCGTTGAGCCAGTCCAGCTTGTCGAGGTCGAACACCGGGCCGACGGTGTTGACGCGGTGCCAGTCGAAGTGCTCGACCATGTCGTCGAAGGAGAAGACCTCCTCGCCGCCGGGCATCGAGTAGCCCAGCAGGGCCAGGAAGTTGCGCAGCGCCTCGGGCAGGTAACCCTGCTCCTGGAACCACGTCAGCCGCGCTGCGGGGTTCTTGCGCTTGCTGATCTTCGACTTGTTCGCGTTGCGCAGCAACGGCATGTGCGCGAACTTCGGCAGCGGCAGTCCGAGCCAGGTGTAGAGCAGCACGTGCTTGGGCGTCGAGCTGATCCACTCCTCGCCGCGCACGACGTGGGTGATGCCCATCTCGTAGTCGTCGACGACGACGGCCAGGTGGTACGTCGGGAAGCCGTCGGCCTTGAGGATCACCTGGTCGTCCGGGCGCGGGGCGTTGACCTCGCCGCGGATGACGTCGGTGAAGGTCAGCGGGACGTCGTCGGGGATGAGCATGCGCACCACCGGCGTCTCGCTGAACCCCGGCAGCTGCGCGCGCTCCTCGCGGGTCTTGCCGTAGCAGAGCCGGTCGTAGCCGGTGGGCTGCTTGGCCGCCTGCTGGGCCTCGCGCATCTCCTGCAGCCGCTCGGTGGAGCACCAGCAGTAGTAGGCGTGACCGTCGGCGAGGAGGCGCTCGACGTACGGCTTGTAGGTCTCGAGCCGCTCGGACTGGCGGTACGGCGCGTACGGGCCGCCCTTGTCGGGGCCCTCGTCCCAGTGCAGGCCGAGCCAGCTCAGGGTGTCGTAGAGCTGCTGCTCGCTGTCGTCGCGGTAGCGCGCGCGGTCGGTGTCCTCGACGCGCAGCACGAACTGACCGCCCTGCTGGCGGACGAACGCGAGGTTGAACAGGGACATGTACGCCGTGCCGACGTGCGGGTCGCCCGTGGGGGACGGCGCCACACGCAGCCGGACGGGGCCGGTCGCTTCGCTCATGATGCGTCCAGCCTAGGGGGCGACCCGACTGAGTCGATCGGAGCCCGCGCTCCCCTACTCGAGGTAGACGTCCGCCTGGCCGAAGATCTCCTCGCCGTCGAGGTCGAAGAGGTCGTCCGGCCACTCGTCGGGGTCGCCGCGCAGAAGCTCGTCCTGGTCGACCACCGAGACTGCGCCGGCCGTCACGCGCAGACCCTCGACGTGGTCGAGGCTGTGCCACCCGTCGGCGTGGGCCAGCTGGTAGAGGGCCCGGCCGAGGTGGGCGACGTCCGCCGCCGCGGCCGCCTCGTCGTCGTCCTCGAACTGGTGAAGGACACCGAACGGGAAGGCGTTACCCGTGTGCTCGAACTGGGCGTCGGAGTAGGCGAGGACGACGGGGAGCAAGGTCTCGCTGGCCGCGAAGACGTCCCGGACGTCGGCGTCCGACGTCGCCGCGGCGACCGCCTCGGCGTGAGCGAGGATCGCCGTGGCGAGCTCGGCCGCCGCCGCCCGCACTCGTGCCGCGCCGTCCGGAGTCCAGGGGTGAAGTCGTCGTCGTCGCTCACGGCCGCCACCCTAGGACCCCGGCTGCCGGGCGGGTTCAATCGCGGCTGACGACGGGGTTCGACAGCGTCCCGATGCCCTCGATCTCGACCTCGACCCGCTGGCCGGCCACGATCGGCCCGACCCCCGCCGGCGTGCCGGTGAGGATGACGTCACCCGGCAGCAGCGTGAACGCCTCGGAGGCGTGCGCGACGAGCTTGGCGACGTCGTGGATCATCTGGCTGGTGCGGCCGTCCTGCACGACCTCACCGTCGCGGCGGGTGGTCAGCGCGAGGTCGCCAGCGTCGAGGCCGGTGACGATCCACGGCCCGAGCGGGCAGAACGAGTCGAAGCCCTTGGCGCGCGACCACTGGCCGTCGCCGCGCTGCAGGTCGCGGGCGGTGACGTCGTTGGCGCAGGTGTAGCCGTAGATCACCTCGGGAACGCGCTCGACCGGCACGTCCTTGCAGATGCGCCGGATGACGACGGCGAGCTCGCCCTCGTAGTGCACCTCCTGCGACTGGCGCGGCAGCACGATCGGGTCGTCCGGGCCGATCACCGAGGTGTTGGGCTTGAGGAACATCAGCGGCTCTGCGGGCGCCTCACCGCCCATCTCCTTGGCGTGGTCGGCGTAGTTCTTGCCGATGCCGATCACCTTGCTGCGCGGGATCACCGGCGCGAGCAGGCGGACGTCGTCGAGCGGCGTCCGGACGCCGGTGAAGACCACCGGTTGGTACAGCGGGTCGCCCTGCACCTCGGCCAGCTCGAGCCGGCCGTCGTCGTCCTCGACCACACCGAACGTGGGGTCCTCACCTGTGGTGTACCTCGCGATGCGCACGTCCCGAGGCTACCGAGGGCTGCCCGGTTCCTCCCGCCGGGCACCTAGCCTGGTGCGGTGACGACGTCGACCACCGCTCCTTCGCGCGTGCTGCGCGAGGGTGAGTGGCGCGCGCTCGAGGCGGCGCACCACGCCCGGGTCGATGCGTGCACGGCCGGCCACCTCGAGCGCCGTCGGCGCCGCGAGAAGCACCCGGTCGAGGACTTCCTGTTCACCTACTACTCCCACCGGCCGGCCCAGCTGCGGCGGTGGCACCCAGGCGCCGGTGTCGTGCTGCTGGGCGACGCTGCCCGCGAGCGGCTCGACTGGCGGTTCTACAGCGAGGTGGACGCCGGGCGGGCCGGCCCGGGCGTCGCCGTGGACGTCGAGGCGTTCCTGGCCGAGCGCGGCGCCACGGTCGACTTCGTCACGGCGCTGCTCTCTGCGACGGCGTCGCGAGCGCCTCAGCTCGGCTGCTTCGGCCTGCACGAGTGGGCGATGGTCTACCGGCTGCGCAAGGGCGAGCAGCGGCACGAGGACTGGCGTCTGCGGCTCGGTCATGCCGGCACGGACGCCGTCGTCGAGTCGCATCCGGTGCGGTGCACGCACTTCGACGCGTTCCGGTTCTTCACCGAGCCCGCGCGACCGCTCAACGCGCTCCAGCCCACTCGTGAGGCGCAGGTCGCGCTCGAGCAGCCGGGCTGCCTGCACGCGACGATGGACCTCTACAAGTGGGCCTACAAGCTGACGCCGGTGGTGCCCACGTCCGTTGTGGCGCAGTGCTTCGAGCTGGCCCGCGACGTCCGGCTGCTCGACATGCAGGCCTCGCCCTACGACCTCAGCGAGCTCGGCGTCGAGCCGGTGCGCATCGAGACCCCGGAGGGACGCGCCGAGTACGCGCGCCGGCAGCGGGGCTTCGCCGAACGCGGCCAGGCGCTGCGCGCCGTGCTCGTGACGGCACTGGAACCACTGCGCCGCCGATAGGCTGCCGCCAGCCAACCTCAAGGAGTCAGCGTGCGGATCCTGGTGCTCAACGGGCCCAACCTGAGTCGCCTCGGCACGCGCGAGCCCGAGATCTACGGCACGACGACGTACGCCGACCTCGTGGCCATCTGCCAGGACGCCGGACGCGGCATCGGCGCCGACGTCGAGGTGCGCCAGACCGACGCCGAGCACGAGCTGCTCGGCTGGCTGCACGAGGCCGCTGACGCCGGCACCGCCGTGGTGCTGAACCCCGCCGGCTGGACGCACACGTCGGTCGTCCTGCGCGACGCCTGCGCCGCCCTCACGGCGCCGCTCGTCGAGGTGCACCTCAGCAACGTGCACGCGCGCGAGGAGTTCCGCCGACACTCCTACGTCTCCCCCGTCGCCACCGGCGTCATCGCGGGCCTCGGCGTGCAGGGGTACGTCGCCGCGATCCGCTGGCTGGCCGAGCGCACCGCCTGAGCGACACTGGTCGGGTGCGCGCCCGAGCCGAGATCCTGCACCTGGATCTCGACTCGTTCTTCGCCGCCGTCGAGCAGCGCGACAAGCCGTCGTTGCGGGGCAAGCCGGTCGTCGTCGGCGGCGTCGGCGGTCGGGGCGTGGTGGCCACGGCGTCGTACGAGGCGCGCGTGTTCGGCGTGCGGTCGGCCATGAGCGTCGCCGAGGCCCGGCGCCGCGCCCCGAACGCCGCGTACCTGTCACCGCGGTTCGCGGCCTACCGGGAGGCGAGCCAGGCCGTCATGGCGGCGCTGCACGAGATCAGCACGGTCGTGCAGCAGGTGAGCATCGACGAGGCGTACGCCGACCTCGCCGCGGCCGAGCAACCACCGGCCGACATCGCCAAGGCGTTGCGCCGCAGGGTCAACGAGGTCACGGGCGGGCTCACGGCATCGGTGGGCCTCGCGCCGTCCAAGAGCGTCGCCAAGCTCGCGAGCGAGGCGGCCAAGCCCGACGGTCTGCTGGTGGTCGAGCCGGCCGACGTCCGCGCGTTCCTCGACCCCCTGCCGGTCACCGCGATCGGCGGCGTCGGCCCGGCCACCGCGGCCCGGCTCGCGAGCCACGGCATCCGCACCGTCGCCGAACTCGCCGCCATGGACGACGACGACGCCGTGCGGCTGCTCGGATCGGCCCACGGCCACGGGTTGCTCGCGCTCGCTCGCGGCGCCGACGACCGCCCGGTGGAGCCCTACCGCGAGGCCAAGTCGGTGTCGGCCGAGGAGACGTTCGACGTCGACCTGCGCGACCCGGGGCGGATGGCGGCCGAGGTCGACCTGCTCGCGGCCAAGGTCGCCGGTCGGCTGCGCAAGGAGGGGCTCGCCGGGCGCACCGTGACGCTGAAGGTGCGATTCGCCGACTTCACCGGTCGCACGCGCTCGTACACCCACCCGCAGGCGGTCGACGGCACGGCGGCGATCACGCGCGCGGCGCGACGGCTGCTGTCGGAGATCGACACGCTCACCTGGTCGACCGCCGGGG
The DNA here is from genome assembly GCA_051960055.1 of Angustibacter sp. GTDB lineage: Bacteria > Actinomycetota > Actinomycetes > Actinomycetales > Angustibacteraceae > Angustibacter. The sequence goes on from JBQCES010000094.1 coordinate 6,531, forward strand.
GCATCCGCCTTCTGGGAGTGGGTGTCTCCGGGCTCGCCGACTGGTTCCAGCCCGACCTGATCACCGCTGAGGACGAGGCGCAGACCGACGTTCCCGAGCCCGCACGCGTTCCCGAGCCTGAGCCCGAGCCGCGCCCCACCTGGCGGCCCGGTGCCGACGTCCGGCACGCCGAGCTCGGTGCGGGCTGGGTGTGGGGCAGCGGCCGCGGCCGGGTCACGGTGCGGTTCGAGGGCCCGGGCACCCCGCCCGGCCCGGTGCGCACCTTCGCGGACCACGACCCCGACCTCTCCCCCGCCGACCCACCCCACCCCTGAGCCGTGGGCACTTGGTACACACTGTGCACGCCTGCCGCAGCCCAGCCGTGCACTGTGTGTTCCAAGTGCACGGGAGGGGGGCGGAGGGTCAGCGGGGAGCGATGTCCTGGCGCACCAGGCCGTAGGTGATGGAGTCCACCAGGGCCTCCCACGACGCCTCGACGATGTTCGCGGCCACGCCGACGGTCTCCCACGACGACGCGCCGTCGCTGGTCTCGATGAGCACGCGCGTCACGGCGTCCGACCCGTGCGCGGCGTCGAGGATGCGGACGCGGAAGTCGATGAGCTGCAGACGTCGCAGCTCGGGGTAGGCGGACGACAGCGCCTCGCGCAGCGCGTG
>JBQCES010000095.1:0-6669 GCA_051960055.1 Angustibacter sp.
CACGCTCGACGTCATGGCCGCCAGCACCCCCGGCAGCCGGCTGGTCGAGGTGGGCCCGGTGCGCGGACCACTGGGTGCGCCGACCCCCGGCCGCTACCTGCTGCTGCCGGACGGCACCGCGGTGGTGGAGCTCGCGGTGGCCTCCGGCCTGCACGTGAGCGACCCAGCGGACCGCCCAGACCCGTTGCGCGCCAACACGTTCGGCACGGGCCAGATCATCCTGGAGGCGCTGCGCCGAGGCGCGTCCCGGCTCGTCCTGGCCGTCGGCGGCTCGGCCACGACGGACGGCGGCACCGGCCTGCTGCAGGCGCTCGGTCTCCGCCTCGTCGACGCCGACAGGCGCGACCTGCCAGGCGGCGGCGCCGGTCTGCTGGAGGTGCACCGCGCCGACGCCGGCGCCCTCGTCGCGCCGCCATCCGGCGGCGTGCAGGTGCTGGTCGACGTCGCGAACCCCTTGCTCGGTGCGCGAGGCGCGGCCGCGGTGTTCGCACCGCAGAAGGGCGCGGACGCCGGCGACGTGGTGACGCTCGAGCACGGCCTCACCCGGTGGGCCGAGCTCTCCGGTGGTGACCCCCAGGCTCCGGGTACGGGTGCGGCGGGGGGCACGGCGTACGGCGTCGCGACCTGGTGGGGCGCCCGCCTGGTGCCCGGAGCCGACCACGTCGCCGAGCTGGTGGGTCTCGACGCCGCGGTGGCCGACGCCGACGTCGTGATCACCGGCGAGGGGCGGTTCGACGCCACGAGCCTGGGCGGCAAGGTCGTCGGCGCGGTGCTGCGCCGGGCCGCCGCCGGAAGCGCGACGGTGCACGTGGTGTGCGGCCAGGCGGAGCAGGGGGTGCGGGCCGATGGCGCGGTCGTCCCGCACGTGCTGGCGCTGACCGACCTCGCCGGGTCGGTCGAGGCCGCGATCGGCGACGCTCAGCGGTGGCTGCGGGTCGCCGGTGCGCACCTGGCCGAGGGGTACTCGGCCGCGACCGGCTAGGACGTCGGCAGCTCCACCGTGCCGTCGGCGACCAGCTCGGCCGGCCCGGCCAGCTCCACCGTGCCCGACGCCAGCACCCGCACGCGCAGCGTCCCGCCAGGGACGTCGACGCGCCACTCGTCGACCTCACCACCGCCCGCGACCGCCGTCCAGGCTCGGGCGGCGAGGGCGGCCGCCGCGGCCCCGGTGCCGCACGACCGCGTCTCCCCCACCCCGCGCTCGTGCACGCGCATCGCCACCTGGCCGGCACGCTCCACGACGACGAACTCGACGTTGGTGCCGTTCGGCGGCACGGGCTCCACGACCGGGGCGAGGTGCAGGTCGAGCGCTCGCAGCTCGGCCCCGCCGGGCAGCACCACGACGGTGTGCGGATTGCCGAGGTCGAGGCTCAGCCCGTTCACCGCCCCGCCGACTCCCCCAGCCAGCACCTGGGCGTCACCGCCGTCGGCGAGGGCCGCGTCGCCGCCCACGATCCGCCAGGGGCCGAGGTCGACGGCCAGCAGGTCGCCGTCGCGGCGCACGAGCTTGGTCCCGGCGCGCGTCGCCACAGCCAGCTGCTCGCCGTCGGCCAGGTGGGCCAGGCCCTCGCGCAGCAGGTAGGCGACGAAGACCCGCAAGCCGTTGCCGCACATCTCGGCCGGCTGACCATCGGCGTTGCGGTAGTCCATGAACCACTCCGCCGCGGCTGCCTGCTCGGCCACCTCCGCGACGGCGCCGGTGCGCACGACGCGGATCACGCCGTCGCCGCCGATGCCGGCCCGGCGATCGGCGAGCCAGCGCACGGTGTCGGGATCGAGGTCGAGGGCACCGTCGGGGTCGGGCACGAGGACGAAGTCGTTCTGCGTACCGTGGCCCTTGGTGAACGTCAGCTGCACGTAGCCATCATCGGTCATCGGCGCCCTCCGCCGCCGCCCGGACGACGCCCAGCGCCTGCTCGAGCACGTCCGGCCCCCCCGAATCCAGCCACGCGATGCGGTCGTCGCGCCCGAACCACGACTCCTGACGCCGGGCCAGGCGACGCGTGAGCTGTGCGGTCTGCTGCTGTGCCTGCTCGGCGTCGAGCACGCCGTCGAGCTGGGCCAGCGCCTGGGCATAGCCCACCGCACGCGACGCCGTGCGTCCGTCGCGCAACCCTTGCGGCACCAGACGTTCGACCTCGGCGAGCAGTCCCTCGTGCCACATCCGCTCGACGCGGCGGGCGATGCGGTCGTCGAGCTCGGGCCGGGGCGCTCGCAGGCCGATCTGCACGGTGGGCCGCAGGTACCGCGGCTCGGGCAGCGTGGCGGAGAACGGCCGGCCGGTGAGCTCGACCACCTCGAGGGCCCGCACGACCCGCCGGGCGTTGCTGGGCAGGATGCGCTCGGCCGCCAAGGGGTCGACGTCGGCCAGCCGCGCGTGCAGCGTGGGCGCCCCGAGCTCCTCGGCCTCCCGCTCGAGCCGGGCTCGCACGACACGGTCGGTCGGTGGGATCTCCAGCACGTCGAGCGCCGCGCGGACGTACAGGCCCGACCCGCCCACGAGCACCGGCACTTTCTCCCGGGCGACGAGGTCGTCGATGCAGACCCCCACCGCGCGCTGGTAGGCCGCGACGCTGGCCTCCTCGCTCACGTCGAGCACGTCGAGCAGGTGGTGCGGGACACCCTGGCGCTCGGCCAGGGTCAGCTTCGCCGTCCCGATGTCCATGCCCCGGTAGAGTTGCATGGCGTCGGCGTTGACCACCTCGCCGCCGAGCGCGCGGGCCAGCGCCACGCCGAGATCGGACTTGCCCGTCGCGGTGGGTCCGACGACGGCGATGACGAGCACCCGAGCATTGAACCGGATCCCGCGCCGGCCTCACCTCCGGGTGGCGCGCTGCCGCCCCCGCCGCGACGATGCCAGCAGGCCGCTGCGATGGGCGGCCCCGACCGACGGGAGCCTGCGGTGGGCCTGTTCGACAAGGCGAAGGACCTCGAGGAGAAGGCCAAGCAGCAGATGGCCGAGCACCCCGAGCAGACCGAGAAGTACAGCGACGAGGGCATCGAGAAGGCCGGCGACGCCGTCGACCGCCTCACGGGCGGCAAGCACCGCGCGCAGGTCGACCAGGCGCAGCGCGCCGCCGACGAGCGCATCGGCGAGTAGCGGGGAGGCTCGCCGCTCAGCCGCAGACGGGCACCTCGACCGGTGCCGGGGCGCCCACCTGCGGCAGCCCCAGCCCCACCGGACGGCGCTCAGCCGCGCCGTGCTGGCCGCCGTCGCGCGCCTGCCACGCGTCACCCGCGCGCGTGCGGCGGACGGCGTAGGGGCCGCCCGCCAGCGCGCCGTCGGCCACGAGGTGGTGCGGTGCGCCGTACGTCACCTGCACGCTCACCATGTCGCCCGGCCGGGGCACCTCGGCGCCCTCGGGCACCGCGAAGTGCACCAGCCGGTTGTCGGCGGCGCGCCCGGAGAGCCGGTGCGTGGCGTCGTCCTTGCGGCCCTCGCCCTCGGCCACGAGCACCTCGACCGTGCGGCCCTCCTGCTGCCGGTTCTCGGCCCACGACAGCTCGTCCTGCAGCGCCACGAGCCGCTCGTACCGCTCCTGCACGACCGCCTTGGGCAGCTGGTCGGGCAGCGTCGCGGCCGGCGTGCCCGGGCGCTGGGAGTACTGGAACGTGAAGGCGCTGGCGAACCGCGCCTGCCGGACGACGTCGAGCGTGCCCTCGAAGTCCTCGTCGGTCTCGCCGGGGAAGCCGACGATGATGTCGGTGGTGATCGCGGCCTGGGGGATGCGGTCCCGCACGCTGTCGATGATGTCGAGGAAGCGCTGCGACCGGTACGAGCGCCGCATGGCCTTGAGCACGCGGTCGGACCCGCTCTGCAGCGGCATGTGCAGGCTCGGCATGACGTTCGGCGTCTCGGCCATGGCCTCGATGACGTCGTCGGTGAACGCGGCCGGGTGGGGGCTGGTGAAGCGCACGCGCTCGAGCCCCTCGACGGCGCCGCAGGCGCGCAGCAGCTTGCCGAAGGCCAGGCGGTCGCCGAACTCCACGCCGTAGCTGTTGACGTTCTGGCCGAGCAGGGTCACCTCGATGGCGCCGTCGGCCACGAGGGCCTCCACCTCGGCGAGTATCTCGCCGGGACGCCGGTCCTTCTCCTTGCCGCGCAGGCTCGGCACGATGCAGAACGTGCAGGTGTTGTTGCAGCCCACGCTGATCGAGACCCAGCCCGCGTAGGCCGACTCGCGCTTGGTCGGCAGCGTGGAGGGGAAGACCTCGAGCGACTCGAGGATCTCGACCTGGGCCTCCTGGTTGTGCCGCGCCCGCTCGAGCAGCGTCGGGAGCGAGCCGAGGTTGTGGGTGCCGAACACGACGTCGACCCACGGGGCGCGGCGGACGATCTCGCCGCGGTCCTTCTGCGCGAGGCAGCCGCCGACCGCGATCTGCATGCCGGGGTTGCGGCGCTTGGTGGGCGCCAGGTGACCGAGGTTGCCGTACAGCTTGTTGTCGGCGTTCTCGCGCACCGCGCAGGTGTTGAACACCACCACGTCGGCGGTGTCGCCGTCAGCGGCGGGGACGTACCCGGCGTCCTCGAGCAGGCCGGTGAGCCGCTCGGAGTCGTGCACGTTCATCTGGCAGCCGAAGGTGCGCACGTCGTACGTGCGGGGCGCGTCGGCCGGGAGGGAGGGCGAAGTCGTCATGGCCTCCTCAGGATAGTTGGCCTCGTCGTCGGCCCTGCGCAGCCGCGAACCGCGCCGGATATCCGCAGACATGGGTACTAACCGGGCACAGCGCTCAAGGGTGCGTAGCGGCGCGAGTCGCCCGGCGGATAGGGTCCGTCTGCATGAGCGACGTCGCCGCCTCCTCCGCGGACTCCCCCGCCGCTTCGTCCCGCCGCCCTCTCGTGGTGCTCGAGAAGGTCAACAAGCACTTCGGTGACCTGCACGTGCTGCGTGACATCGACCTCACCGTCGGCGAGGGCGAGGTCGTCGTGGTCATCGGGCCGTCCGGCTCCGGCAAGTCCACGCTGTGCCGCGCCATCAACCGGCTGGAGACCATCGAGTCGGGCACCATCACCCTCGACGGCGACCCGCTGCCCGAGGAAGGGAAGGCGCTCGCTCGCCTGCGGGCCGACGTCGGCATGGTCTTCCAGTCGTTCAACCTGTTCTCGCACAAGACGATCCTCGAGAACGTCACGCTCGGCCCGATCAAGGTGCGCGGCGTACCCAAGCGTGAGGCCGAGCAGCGCGCGGGCGAGCTGCTCGAGCGCGTGGGCGTCGCGGCGCAGGCGAGCAAGTACCCCGCGCAGCTGTCTGGTGGGCAGCAGCAGCGCGTGGCCATCGCGCGCGCCCTGGCCATGGACCCGAAGGTCATGCTCTTCGACGAGCCGACGTCGGCTCTCGACCCCGAGATGATCAACGAGGTGCTCGACGTCATGACGACGCTCGCCCGCTCGGGCATGACCATGGTGGTCGTCACCCACGAGATGGGCTTCGCGCGGCGCGCTGCCGACCGCGTGGTCTTCATGGCCGACGGCCAGATCGTGGAGCAGGGCACGCCGGAGCGGTTCTTCACCCAGCCCGAGTCCGACCGGGCCAAGGACTTCCTGTCGAAGATCCTGACGCACTGACCACGGCTCGGGTCCCTGAGCCACCCATCGCCTCAGAACTGCACGACCGGCACCGCTGTCCGCGGAGCTCGGCACGACACAACGGAGGAACACATGAGGATCCGACGCATCGCCGCCACCGCAGCGATCGCCCTGGCCGCCGTCTCGCTCGCCGCGTGCGGCAGCAGCGACGGCGGGGGCAACGGCGACGTCAAGGTCAACGCCGACGCGAAGTTCGACGCCGGCACGACGATGGCCAAGATCCACGACGCCGGCGCGATGAAGATCGGCACCAAGTTCGACCAGCCGGGTTTCGGCCTCAAGGGCCCCTCGGGCAAGCCCGAGGGCTTCGACGTCGAGGTCGCCAAGATCATCGCCGGCGCGCTGGGTGTCGCGCCCGACAAGATCGAGTGGGTCGAGACCCCCTCCAAGGTGCGTGAGGAGGTCATCGAGCAGGGCAAGGTCGACATGGTGGCCGCGACGTACACCATCAACGACAAGCGCAAGGAGCGCATCTCGTTCGCCGGCCCGTACTACGTGGCCGGTCAGCAGCTGATGGTGAAGTCCGACAACAACGCCATCAAGGGGCCGGAGGACCTCAAGAGCAACCCGAACGCCAAGGTCTGCTCGGTCACCGGGTCGACGCCGTCCGAGCAGATCAAGCAGTACCTCGCCAGCCCCAACCAGCTGGTGCTGTTCGACGTCTACGACAAGTGCGCCGACGCGCTGCGCACCGGTCAGGTCGACGTCGTCACGACCGACAACGTCATCCTGCTGGGCTTCGTCTCGAAGTCGAACGGCGCCTTCAAGCTGGTCGGCGACCAGTTCACCGAGGAGCCCTACGGTCTGGGCATCAAGAAGGGTGACGTGAAGTTCTGCGAGTTCATCAACAAGACGCTCAAGGACAACGAGGACGCCTACAACAAGGCGTGGGCCAGCACGGCCGGCAAGGTCGACGGTGCCTCGGCGCCGACGTTGCCCGACCCCGCTCCCTGCAGCTGATCTGACGCACCGCGGTGGGGGGGGGGGGGCCCGCACGCGGGGCCCGCCCCCCCCCCCCCAGAGGCGCCCCCCCCCCGGGGGGGGGGCCCCCCCCCACACCCCCCCCCCCCCCCCGCGGGGGC
>JBQCES010000096.1:0-7760 GCA_051960055.1 Angustibacter sp.
CGGGCGCTGTCCCTCGCCGACGGTGTCGGTGTCAGCGGTCAGACGTGCGTCAGACCGCTTGGGTGACCGTGGCGTACGAGCCCGGCGTGGTCCGTCAGCTCGAACGCGAACACCACGAGGATCGAGCCCATGAAGACCGCGAGCAGCACCTCGGCTGCCGCTGCCTCAGCGAACGCCAGGGCCACGAGCCCGAGCGCCAGGGACACGATCGCGACGGCCGTCTCCACCTTGCCGAGCCGGTCGAACGGGGTACCGGCCCTCAGGACGAGGTACGCGGCAGCACCCAGGACGAGACCGACACCGGCCATGCCGCGAGCGTCCTTGACGAACGGCATCTCACCGTTCACCAGGTAGCCCACGTACGGGATGGCGATGGCTGCCACCAGCAGGGTGGCCACCAGGTCGCGTAGCGTCAGCTTCATCGACAGACACCTCCCTTCACCAACACCTCCAGACTCCGCCGACGACGGTCTGGCCGGCAGAGGAGGAGGTCCTGAGAGCCTCCAGCGCGAGGGCAGGCGCCTGGTGGCGCGGCCCGCCGTCAGCAGCTGACGGACTGGGGCGCGTCGGCCCGGTCGCGCTGCGCCGGCAGGCCCGGCGCCGCGGGCTCGCTGGGTGCCGCCGGTGCACCACCGACGCCGTTCGCCGACGCCGGGATCACCCGCTCGAGCTGGCCGAGCACCACCACCATGAGCGCGCAGCCCACGAGCAGCACGGCCACGAACGCCACCGTGAGGTCGTGACCGAGCAGGAAGCCCGCCACGACCGGGCCGCCGATCGCGGCCACCTGGAACACCATCGAGCCCACCGCGTTGTAGCGGCCGCGCAGGTGCGCGGGCGCCAGGTCGTTGGTGATGGCCGGCACGACCGGTGACTGGAAGGTCTCGCCGAGGGCGAAGACCGCCATGCTCGCCGACAGCAGCACGCCGGCCACGACCGATCCCGGCACCAGCCCGGCCAGGCCCATGAGCGACCAGGATCCCGCCCACACCAGGCTCATCAGCATGAGCACGCGGGTGCGGCGGTGACCCTCGATGCGCTGGATCACGATGAGCTGCAGCACCACGATCGTTGCGGTGTTGACCGCGAAGGCGATCCCGATGAGCTGCGTCGACGCCTCGGCCACCGTGCGCGCGTACGCCGTCCAGCCGGCCTCGAACTGCGCGTAGCCGACGAACGCGCCGAAGAACACGACGACGAGGAAGCGGCGGAACGCGCGGTCGGACAGCACCGCCCGGTAGCTGCCCGCAGGTGCCGGCTCGACGGCATCGGCGTGGTGCTGCACGGCGTTGCCGACGTGGCGCAACGGCAGCGCCAGCACGCTGAGCGGCGCGAGGAACGACGCGGCGTTCAACAGGTAGATCACCTGGAAGGTCCAGGGCTCGGACGTCGACACGAACAACCCGGACGCCAGGCCCCCCACGCCGATGCCGAGGTTGAGCACGGTGAAGCTCGTGCCGTAGTACCGCTGCCGGATCGCCGGCGGGATCACCGCGGCCACGAGCGACTGCGACGCCGGCCAGAACACGGCCTGCCCGAGGCCGAGCAGCCCGAAGGCCACCGCCGCACTCGCGGCCGTCGTCGCGAAGGCCAGCAGCACGCTGCCGAGCAGGTTCGCCACCAGTGCGAGCATCTGCAGCCGCCGCGGACCGTACCGGTCGATGACCGCGCCGATCGGCCCGAGCAGAGCCAGTGCAACGGTCGACGGGACGGCGAGCAGCAGGCCGACCGTGGTCAGCGACAGGTGACGCACCTCGTGCAGGTAGACCACGCCGAACGGCAGCACGAACCCGATCCCGAGCGCGTCGACGATGACGGTCGACAGCAGCAGGCGGCCCTCGCGCGGTAGGTCGTGCCAGAACGAGGACAGGCTGGGGCGGGACGTGGAACGCGTGGCGGTGGACACGTCGTCGATGGTCGCAGCCGCCACCGACAGGACCCAACTCGATTACGGCAGGCGGGCGACGCCTACCCTGTCGGGGTGGACCTCGCCGTCGGCTTCGACCTCGACATGACCCTCGTGGACTCCCGCGCGGGCATCGTCGCGACGGCGCAGGCGGCCGTGGCCGAGCACGGTGGGCACGCTCCCACCGACGAGCTGGCCGCGCTGATCGGCATCCCGCTCGACGACATGCTCGCGCCGTTCGTGCCGTCGCACCGGCTGGCCGCGGCGGCCGACCGCTACCGCGAGCTCTACCCGACGCTCGGCGTTCCGCACTCGCGCCCGCTGCCGGGCGCCGAGCAGGCGCTGCAGCAGGTGCGGGCGCTGCACGGCCGGGTGGTCGTGGTGAGCGCCAAGCCGGAGTCGTCGGTGCGCATGGTGCTCGAGCGGGCCGGTCTGGAGCCCGACGTCGTGGTGGGTGGGCTGTTCGGCGCTGACAAGGGCATCGCCCTGCGCGACCACCATGTGGCCGTGTACGTCGGTGACCACCCCGGCGACATGGTCGGCGCCGCGGCCGCCGGCGCGCACGGCGTGGGGGTGCCGACCGGCCCCAACGACGCCGAGGCACTGCGCGCCGCCGGTGCGGGCGTGGTGCTCGACGACCTCACGCACTTCCCGGCCTGGCTCGACGCCCACGTGCTCGACCGCCGGCTCGTCGACCTCGAGCAGCGGCTGGCCCGGCTCGACTCGCTCCTGGTTGCGTTCTCCGGGGGCGCCGACTCCGCCTTCCTGCTGGCCGCGGCCGTGCGCGCCTTGGGGCCCGAGCGGGTCGTGGCCGCCACCGCGGTGAGCAGCTCGCTCGCCAGCGGTGAGCTCGACGACGCCCACGCGTTCGCCGAGGGGCTGGGGGTGCGCCACCTCACGCCGTCCACCGACGAGATGGCGCGCGAGGGCTACCGCGCGAACGCCGGCGACCGCTGCTTCTTCTGCAAGGCCGAGCTGCTCGACGTGCTCGGGCCGCTCGCCGCCGAGCTGGGCGTCGCGGCCATCGCGACCGGCACCAACGCCGACGACGTGCTGGCGGGGTTCCGGCCCGGCATCCGGGCGGCCGCCGAGCGGGGCGCGCTGACTCCGTTGCGCGACAGCGGTTTCACCAAGGCGCAGGTGCGTGCGGCCTCGCAGCGCTGGCAGCTGCCGACGTGGGACAAGCCCGCTGCGGCGTGCCTGTCGAGCCGCATCGCGTACGGCGTGCAGATCACGCCGTCGGGGCTGGCGCGCGTCGACCGCGCCGAGGCCGCGGTGCGCGCCTGGTTCGCCGACGCCGGTCTGCCGCTGCGCGACCTCCGGGTGCGCGACCTCGGCGACGACCGGGCCCGGGTCGAGCTCGACCACGACGCCCTGACGGCGCTCGACGGCCGAGCCGACGAGCTGGCCGCAGCAGCGGCCGACGCCGGTTTCGCCGCCACCGAGGTCGACCCGCGCGGGTTCCGCTCGGGTTCGATGAACGAGCTGCTGCCCCAGCCCGAGCGCTTCCGCTGAGGCACCGGCCCGGCGTCCACCAGGTCGGGCGGCGGGCGGGAACCGGGTGGACACAGCGGTTACATTGGTGACGATCTCGGGCGTGACCTCCTCAGCACGGAGGCCACGCCCTTCCGGCATGGCGCCGCGCGCCGTGCCCTACGCAGCGAGGGGTTTCAGGTGCCGACTGGCAAGGTCAAGTGGTTCGACGCCGCCAAGGGGTTCGGGTTCATCGGCTCGGACGAGGGCGGCGACGTCTTCCTGCCCAGCTCCTCACTGCCCGAGGGGACGACGTCGATCAAGGGCGGCACGCGGGTCGAGTTCAGCGTCGTCGAGGGACGCCGCGGCTCGCAGGCCCTGCAGGTGACCCTGCTCGACGCGCCGCCGTCCGTGGCGGCCCGCACGCGGCGTCCGGCCGACGACCTCAGCGTCATCGTCGAGGACCTCATCAAGGTGCTCGACGGCATCGGCAACGGCCTGCGCCGCGGCCGCTACCCCGACAAGGCGACGGGCGCCAAGGTCGCGTCGCTGCTGCGCGCGGTCGCGACCGACCTCGAGGGCTGAGCGCTCAGTCGCGCGGGCGCACGCGGGACGTCACCAGCGTGCGCAGCGTGAGCGCCAGGACGACGGCGAGCCCGGCCGCGGCCAGGCCCAGCCCCCACGCGCCGCCGAGCGGTAGCACGATGCCGATTCCTCCGCCGACGACCCACGCGAGCTGCAGCACCGTCTCCGAGCGCGCGAAAGCCGACGTGCGCACGGCCTCGGGCACCTCGCGCTGCACGAGCGCGTCGAGGGCCAGCTTCGCGAGCGCCGACGACAGCCCGGCGAGCAGTCCGGTGACGAGCACGGGCAGCAGCGCGTAGCCGAGCGCGCCGACGGCGGCGCCGACCGCCGCGAGCCCCACCATCGCCGTCGCCACCACCTCGGGCGTCAACCGGCGCAGGACGGCGCCCAGCGACGTCCCGATCGTGTTGCCCAGCCCGGCGGCTCCCGCGACGAGCGCGATCACGCCGAGCAGCGGCACCGAGCTGGTGATCGGGTCGGTGCGCAGCGCGAACGCCAGGAACAGCGTGAGGAAGCCGGTGAACGCCCGCAGCGCAGCCACCGCCCGCAGGCCCAGCACCACGCGCGGCCCGATGCTCCAGCGCGCGCGCCGGTCGTGCGGCGCGTCGGACGACAGCCGGGCGTGCACCTCGCCGACGGCGGAGTCGACGCGGCCCGGCAGCGCGAGCGCCAGCCCGGTGCCCACCGCGAACACCACGAACGCCAGCCGCAGCGCCCACTCCGGGCCGATGCGAGTCAGCCCCGCACCGACGGGCGAGGCGATCGTGACGGCGACGATCCCGCCGAGCAGCACCCGTGAGTTGGCCGTCACCAGGCTGAGCGCGCGCGGCTGCACGCGCGGGATCGCGGCCGCACGAGTGAGGCCGTAGGCCTTGCTCGCCACCAGGTGGCCGAACGCGGCGGGGTAGAGGGCGAAAGCCTCCTTACCACCGACCACCGCACCGGCCATCACCCAGGCCAGGAACGCCCGCGACACCAACGTGAGCGCCAGGGCGTACCGCCGTCCGTGCCGGAACCGGTCGAGCAGCGGCCCCACCACCGGCGCCATCAGCGAGAACGGCAGCATCGTGACGAGCAGGTAGAGCGCCACCCGGCTGCGCGCCTCACCCACGGGGACGGCAAAGAACACGGTGTTGGCCAGCGCGATGAGCACCAGCGCGTCCCCCGCCGCCGAGACGCCGTGCAGCTCGATCACCTTGGCCAGGCCCGACTCACCGGCGCCCTGGGCCTGCGTCGCGTGGCGCACGCGCCGGCGCGTCGCTCCCGCCACGCGAGCCGAGGCGCGCCCGAACGACCGTCCCGCCTCGACCGCGCGGTGCAGCGCCGGCCGCCGCTCGCCGTCTCGGGGGTCCACACGCTCATCCTGCCCGCCGGGCGCGACGACACGGGCCGCTCACCACGAGATGTCGGGGCGTGTTCGCATCGCGCGCCGCCTTACGGGACAATCGGCAGGTGCCCACCGACACCACCGCACCGACCGCCGCCCGGCGCGCGCGACCGGCCACCGCTGACGCCGCCCTCGTCGCCGCCGTCGACGTCGCCCTCGCCGCGGCGCAGGACGTCGCCGAGCCGGGCAGCGTCGGCGAGCACCTCGGGGCGACGGGTGAGGGCGAGCGCGTCGTCACGCACGCCTTCGCGTGCACCTCGAAGGCCTACCGCGGGTGGCAGTGGTCGGTGACCCTGGCCCGGGCGCCCCGCTCGCGCGCCGTCACCGTGAGCGAGGTGCACCTGCTGCCGGGCGCCGACTCCGTGCTGGCGCCGGAGTGGCTGCCGTGGGCCGACCGACTGGCCCCCGGCGACCTCTCACCGGGTGACGTCCTGCCCAAGCGCGTCGACGACCCCCTGCTCGAGCAGGGCTTCGAGGCCACCGGCGCCGACGACGTCGACGAGGTCGCGCTCTGGGAGCTCGGCCTCGGCCGACCGCGCGTGCTGTCGCTGGCCGGTCGCGACGAGGCCGCGCAGCGCTGGTACGACGGCGAGCACGGCCCGCGCGACCCGCACGCCGAGCAGGCGCCCGCCAAGTGCACGACGTGCGGCTACTTCGTGCCGATGGCCGGTGCGCTGCGCCAGGTCTTCGGGGTGTGCGCCAACCAGTGGTCGCCGTCCGACGGCAAGGTCGTGAGCCTCGACCACGGCTGCGGCGCGCACAGCGAGCTCGACGTCGAGCGCCGTCCCGAGCCGCTCGACGAGCCCGTGCTCGACGAGCTGGGGTACGAGCCGGTGCAGATCGAGCGCGCTGAGTCGACGGGGGAGTCGACCGGGGAGCCCGCCGCAGACGGCTGATCGTTTGTCCGAACCCTCCCGGGGTGTCCGGGCCCGCTGCTAGGGTCCGCTCACACTTGCTGCAGGGGGTTGGGGTCATGCGTCGTCGCGTGCTCTTCGTGGGGCTGGTCACGTCGTCGCTGCTGGGCAGCGCCGTCGGCGCCGGATCGGTGGCCGGTGCGGCGCCGCTGGCCGCCCCGGCAGCCGTCGGCGCTGCCGTCACGGCGTGGCCCGGCGTCGACCCGGAGGTCGCCGACCCGGCTGACACCGTGGCCGTGCCGCGCTCGCCCGAGGTGAGCCCGATCCCGCGGCGCGTACTCGCGTCGTCCGGCGGCACGCGCCTGCTGCTGCAGCCCGATGCCGACGGCGTCTGGTGGCTGTGGTGGCAGCAGGGCACGGCCGAGCCGGTGCGGTCGCCGCAGCACGTGGGCGACCCCCGGGCGCTGGACGCCTCGGCGTCGTCCGGGCACGTCGTCGTCCACGACGTCGGCTACCTGTCCGTCGACCTCGCCGCCCGCACGATCGTCCCGGTGTCGGTGGAGACCGGCTGGACGTTCGTCGCCGCCACGCCCGACGGGTACGTCGACGTCAACCGCACGACGAGGGTGCTGCGGCGTCACCTCGGCGACGGGTCGACGTCCACCATCGCGACCGACGCCTTCTTCACGACCTCGCCGGGCAACCGGCCGGCCGCCGCCGACGCCACCGGCCTGGTGCTGGCCGACGGTGGCGTCCGGTGGTACCCGTTCGACGGCAGCCCGTCGGTGGTGCTGGCCACCGACCAGTTCCTGCCCGACACCTTCTCGGTGTCGCCTGCGTCGGTGGCCTGGACCACGAGGGCCTTCAGCGGCGACGCCAGCCACACCGCGCAGCCCGCGTCCGTGCGTCGCGTGCTCAAGGCCGGCGGACCCGTCGCCACCCACGCCGTCGACGAGGTCGTCACCGACCTCGCCATCACCGACGACGCCACGGCCTGGAGCGGCCGACTGCTGAACAGCACCGGGTCGGCGGCAGCCGGCACGCGCTTCGCCGGGGTGGGCAACGCCGACCTGACCCAGGTCACGGCGCTGCCCACGATGAACGCCGACTCGGCCGTGGCCGAGGCCGACCACCTGCTCCTGACGGACGACGGGCCGGCGTCCGAGGCGGGGCTCTACGCCGTCACCGCCGACGGGACCACCACGCTGCAGACCCGCACGACGCCGCCGCTGCGCGCGGTGCGCGCCTTCGCCTTCGACGGCGCGCGCGTCGTCGAGCAGCAGCTCGAGAACGCTCTACCGGCTGCCGTGGCCGCGCACAGCGTGACGGCGGGCAGCGTCGGGCCGGCCCAGGTTCTCCACCTGCCGTCAACCAGCGAGCCCACGACGCTGGCGCTCGCGGCCGGTCGGCTGGCCCGCCAGGGTGGCGGCGTCGCGACGTTCTCCGACCTCGACGCGACCACTGGCGTGCAGTCGTCGTGCGGGGGGGCCCGGGCGGGGGCGCCCCCGCCGGGCGCGGGGGGGGGGGGCCCCCCCCCCCGCGCCCCCGCGGGGGG
>JBQCES010000097.1:0-4990 GCA_051960055.1 Angustibacter sp.
CCGGCGATGGTTCGGGCCTGGGCCGAGGGTCGCGACGACGACGGCACGGTGGTGGATGGCGCGGTGGTCGATGGCACGGTGGTCGATGGCACGGTGCCGGCCGACCTCGCCTGGCAGCCACGGCTGTGGCGGGTGCTGCGCGAGCGCGTCGGCGTGCCGAGCCCGGCCGAACGGCTGCCGCTGGCGGTGCAGCGGCTGCTCGACGACCCGGCGTTGGTCGATCTGCCCTCGCGGCTGTCGGTGTTCGGCCCGACGCGGCTGGCGGCCGACCAGCTCGCCGTCATCCAGGCGCTGAGCGCCCACCGCGACGTGCACCTGTGGCTGGTGCACCCCTCGCCCGCGCTGTGGCGCGCGGTGGCCGCGCTCACCCCCGCCGCGCCGCACCGCCGAGCGCTGACCTCGCCGGCCCAGCAGCCGCTGCTGGCCTCGATGGCGCGTGACGTCACCGAGCTGCAGCTGCGGCTGGCCGCCCTCGGGCCGGCGTCCGACACCCACCACCCGGCGCCGGAGCCGCCGCACACCGTGCTCGGCGCGCTGCAGCGCCGCGTGCGCGACGACGTCATCGACGCCCCCGGCACCTCGGCCACCCAGCCCCTCGTGCCCGGTGACCACAGCGTGCAGGTGCACGCCTGCCACGGCCCGTCGCGCCAGGTCGAGGTGCTGCGCGAGGTGCTGGTCGGGCTGTTCGCCGACGACCCCACGCTCGAGCCGCGCGACGTGGTGGTGATGTGCCCGGACGTCGAGGCGTTCGCCCCGCTGCTGGCCGCGACCTTCGGGCTCGCCGGCGACGCGGCGGCCGGCGAGCTGCCCCCCGAGCTGCACCCCGAGCTGCACCCCGACCTGCATCCCGGCCAGCAGCTGCGGGTGCGGCTCGCCGACCGGTCGCTGCGCCTCACCAACCCCGTCCTCGACCTCGTGAGCACGCTGCTCGACCTCGCCGACAGCCGCGTGACCGCCTCCCAGCTGCTCGACCTCGCCGCCACCGAACCCGTCCGCCGGCGGTTCCGGCTCGACGACGACGAGCTCGACCGGCTGCGGGAGTGGGCCGTGACGGCCGGCGTCCACTGGGGTGAGGACGCCGCCCGACGAGCCCGGTTCGGTCTCGGCGCGTTGCGCCAGGGCACCTGGGACACCGCGCTCGACCGGCTCCTGCTCGGCGTCGCCATGGCCGACGAGGACGCCCGGTTCGTCGGCTCGGCGCTGCCGCTCGACGACGTCGACAGCACCGACATCGACCTCGCGGGCCGCGTGGCCGAGCTGCTCGACCGGCTCTCCGCCGTGCTCCGCGGACTCGACCGCAGCGCGCCGGTCGAGCAGTGGCTCGACCGCCTCGACACCGCGCTCGACCTGCTCGCCGACACCGCGCCGGCCCAGACCTGGCAGCTCGTGCAGGCGCGCCAGGTGCTGGCCGACGTCCGTCAGGCGGCGGCCCTCGCGCAGGTCGAGGCGCCGCTGCGCCTGGCCGACGTCCGGGCGCTGCTGGCCGACCGGCTGGCCGGCCGGCCGACCCGGGCCGGCTTTCGCACCGGCGCCCTCACCGTCTGCTCGCTCGAGCCGATGCGGGCCGTGCCGCACCGGGTCGTGTGCCTGCTCGGTCTCGACGACGGCGCGTTCCCGCGCTCGACCAGCGGGGACGGCGACGACGTGCTGCTGCGCGACCCCTGCCTGGGCGAGCGCGACCGGCGCAGCGAGGACCGCCAGCTCTTCCTCGACGCCGTCGCCAGCGCGGGTGAGCACCTGGTCGTCGTCTACTCCGGCGCCGACGAGCGCACGGGGGCCGTGCGCCCGCCCGCCGTACCGGTGAGCGAGCTGCTCGACGCCGTCGAGCAGGCGGTGGACGCCGACCCCGCCGCCACCCGCCGTCACGTGCTCGTGCGCCACCCGCTGCAGGTCGTCGACGAGCGCAACTTCACGCCCGGAGCCCTGCAGCGGCCGGGGCCCTTCAGCTGGGACCGCCGCTCGTACGACGCGGCCCTTGCCGGCCGGGGCGATCGCGACGAGGGCCTCGACCACCGGCGGCTGGTGAGCCGACAGCTGCCCAAGCAGCCCCGCACGGGCGAGGTCGACCTCGACGACCTGGTCGAGGCGTTCGAGCACCCGGCGCGCTGGTTCCTGCGCCGGCGGCTCGGGGTCTCGGTGACCGCTGAGGTCGACGACGTCGACGACCGCGTGCCGCTGGAGCTCGGGCCGCTCGACGCCTGGCAGGTGGGCGACCGGCTGCTGGCCGCGTGCCTGGCCGGAGTCGACCGCGATCGGGCGGTGGCTGCCGAGTGGCGGCGCGGCGACGTCCCGCCGGCCGAGCTCGGCCGCGCGGCGCTCACCGAGCTCGTCGACCGGGTGACGCCGATCGCGGGCGCGGCCCTGGCGCGGGTGCAGGAGCCGGCCACTGCGGTCGAGGGGTGGGCGGAGCTGCCGTCCGGGCTGGCGGTGAGCGGTACCGTCTCGGGCGTGCACGGCGACGTCCTCGTGCGCACGGTCTACTCCCGGCTCGGCCCGAAGCACCGGCTGCGCGCGTGGGTGCAGCTGCTGGCCCTGGTGGTCAGCCGCCCCGACCGGCCGTGGCGTGCGGTCACGGTCGGACGGCCGCAGGGCACGCGGCCCGGAGCGCTCGCCGCCGAGCTCGTCGCCCCGCCGCCCGCGGTCGCCGAGCAGCGCCTCGAGGAGCTGGTGCGCCTGCGCGAGCGGGCCGAGCGCGCGCCCCTGCCGCTGCCCGTCGAGACCGCGTTCGCGTACGCCGCAGCGCGGGACGCCGGCAACCAGGTGGTGCAGGCCATGGAGACCGCTCAGCAGCAGTGGGCCGCGGAGCTGCGCTTCGGCGACGAGTACCGCGACCTGTGCTGGGGCCGGGACTGCCGCTTCGACGTCCTCGCCGGGGAGCCGGAGGCCGACGAGCGGCGCTGGTGGCCGGAGGAGTCGACCCGGCTCGGGGTGCTCGCCCGCCGCGTGTGGCAGCCGCTGCTCGACCACGAGACGACGGGGTTGCTGTGAAGGGGGCTGCGGTGAGGGCGGCCGCGGTGAGCGCGCCGCAGGTCTTCGACGTGTGCGGCCCGCTGCCCTCGGGCACCACCGTGCTCGAGGCGAGTGCGGGCACCGGCAAGACGTTCACGATCGCCGCGCTCGCCACGCGGTTCGTGGCCGAGGGCGTGGCCGAGCTCTCGGAGCTGCTGCTGGTGACGTTCGGCCGAGCGGCGACGTCCGAGCTGCGCGACCGCGTGCGGGAGCGGATGGTCAGCGCCGAGCGGCAGCTGCGCGCGCCGGACGCTCGCGCGAGCGACGACGACGTGGTGCGCCACCTGGCTGCGGTCGACGACGCCGAGCTCGAACGACGCCGCGGTCGGCTCACCCGCGCGCTGGCGCAGTTCGACGCCGCCACGATCGCCACGACCCACGGCTTCTGCCAGCAGATGCTGGCCTCGCTCGGGGTCACCGGCGACACCGACGCCGGCGCGGTGCTGGTGCCTGACATCGCCGACCTCGTCGACGAGGTGGTCGACGACCTCTACCTGCAGCGGTACGCCTCGGCGGCCCAGCCGACGCTCACTCCGGCTGAGGCCCGCCGGGCCGCGCGCGACGCGGTCAGCGACCCGCTGGCGGCGCTCGAGCCGCAGTCGGTCGACCCCCACACCGTGCCCGCGCACCGCGTGACCTTCGCCGTCGCGGCCCGGCGCGAGGTGGAGCACCGCAAGCGCGTACGCCGGCTGCACGACTACGACGACCTCGTGCTGCTGCTGCGTGACGCCCTGCTGCACCCCACCCACGGGCCGGCCGCGGCCGAGCGCGTGCGGTCGAGGTACCGCGTCGTGCTGGTCGACGAGTTCCAGGACACCGACCCGGCCCAATGGGACATCCTGCGCGCCGCCTTCCACGGTCACCGCGCGCTGGTGCTGATCGGTGACCCGAAGCAGGCGATCTACGCGTTCCGGGGTGGCGACGTGGTCACGTACCTGTCAGCGCGCCGGGTGGCCGACACGACGGCGACGCTGGGGCGCAGCTGGCGCAGCGACGAGCCGCTGCTGCAGGGCCTCGACCACCTGCTGCGTGGTGCCGCGCTGGGCGACGACGAGATCGTCGTCCGGCCGGTCGAGGCCGCTCACACCGGGCGTCGGCTCGACGGCGGGCCACCGCTGCGCCTGCGTCAGGTCAGCCGCGGCGCGTTGGGCGCCCGCGGCAAGGGCAACCCGAGGGTGGGCCCCGCGCGCGAGCTCGTGGTGCGCGACGTCGCCGTCGACATCGTGCGCCAGCTGCACGCCACGCGGCTGCACGACGGCGCCGGCTGGCGCCCGCTGCTCCCGGCCGACGTCGCGGTGCTGACCCGCCGCAACGCCGACGCCATCGCGGTGCGCGACGAGCTGGCGGCGATGGGTGTGCCGGCAGTGGTGTCCGGCCTGTCCAGCGTCTTCGCCACGCCGGCTGCCGCGGACTGGCTGACCTTGCTCGCGGCGCTGGAGCAGCCGACGCACAGCGGGCGTGCCGCGGCGCTCGCCCTCACGCCGTTCGTCGGCTGGGACGCCCTGCAGCTGGCGCAGGCCGGCGACGCCGAGCGCGACGACCTCAGCGAACAGGTGCGAACGTGGTCGCGGGGCGTCGCCGAGGGCGGCGTGGCGGCGCTCGTCGAGGCGGTGGCCGCCGCCTGCGTCGCCGAGCGGCTGCTGCGCACGCGCGGCGGGGAGCGCGCCCTCACCGACGTCCGCCACGTCGGGCAGGAGCTGCACCTGACGTGGGTGCGCGAGCGGTTGGGCCTGTCGGCGCTCACCGACTGGCTGCGCCGCCGCATCGCCGAGGCGGGCGACGACTACGCCGAGGACCGCTCGCGCCGGCTCGAGACCGACGCGGCGGCGGTGCAGGTGGTCACGGTGCACGCCAGCAAGGGCCTGGAGTTCCCCGTGGTCTACGTGCCGTTCGGCTGGGACCGCTGGGTGGCCGACACCCCGACCGTCGTCACCCACCACGACGACGAGGGCCACCGCGTGCGCGCGGTCGGCGGCACCGA
>JBQCES010000098.1:0-23709 GCA_051960055.1 Angustibacter sp.
CTTTTGGCGCGCGGGGGCCCCCCGCCGGGGTGCCGCCGGTCCCCGCGGCCGCGCCCGCCGCCGGGGGGGGACGGGTCGGTGCGGCGGGTGCGGCGGGGGGCGCGCCGCGGGGGCGGGCGCCCCCCCGCGGCGGTGCCCACCAGCTCGCCCAGGTCGAGCGAGGTGAGGTGCAGGTCTGCTGCCGCAGCGTCCGCGGCCGACAGCTGCCCCAGCTCCGAGACAGTGCGCCCCAGGCGCAGGCTCTGGTCGTGCAGGCGGCTGAGGGTGGTGCGGTCGGCTGGCACGAGCCCGTCACGGAGCTCCTCGAGCTCGGCCTGCAACGCCGAGAGGGGCGTGCGCAGCTCGTGGGCGACGTCCGCGGCCATCTGGCGACGGACGGCATCCGACCGTTGCACCGCGGTAGCGGCTTCGTCGAAGGCGTCCGCGAGCTCGCCGAGCTCCCCGACGCCACGCACCGCCGGACGCGCCCTGGCGTCACCGGCCCCGAACGCGCGCGTCGCGCGGGTCAGTGCCACCAGTGGTCGAGTGAGCTGCCGGACGACGAACCAGCCGGCCGCAGTCGCCGCCATCGCCGCGAGCACCGCGGCAGCCAGGATCCACGACCACGCCAGGCTGCGCCCGCTCGCCGACGTGAGGGGAAAGACGAGCCGTACCGAGCCGACGACCTGGTCGCCGACCTGCACGTCGGCGGTCAACGGCGTACCGAACGTCGTGCCTCGGGCGGTGCCGCTCATCGGCCCCATGCCCGCGTGCATTCCCGGCCCGTCCTGCTCCACGCTGCTGCCCGAGGCGTCGAGCACCACCAGGCGCGCGCCGGCCGCCGTGGCGAGCGACTCAGCGGCGGACATGTCAGCGGTCTGCCACGACCCGGCGTCGGAGTAGGAGGAGGCGACCGCTGCGGCGACGCGCTGTGCGGTGTCCTGCTGCGTGGCGCCGACGGTACGCGACAGCCCCAGCGACGAGCCCACGAGTGCCGCGCCGGCCACGAGGGCGACGGCGAGCAGGGCCACCGCGACGAACGACAGCAGCAGTCGGCGTCCCAACGGCCCGAGGGCTGCCTCCCGGTTCATGACGCCGCCTCGTCGCGTCGCCACCCGAAGCGGTAGCCGACGCCGACGACGGTCTGCACCGCCTCGGGGCCGGCCGCGCCGAGCTTGTGCCGCAGGTTCTTCACGTGCGAGTCGATGCTGCGCTCGTAACCGGCGAACTCGTAGCCCCGCACGCGGTTGACCAGCTCGTAGCGCGAGAAAGGCCGACCAGGCACCGACAGGAGCGTCGAGAGGATCCCCCACTCGGTCGCGGTGAGCTCCACCGGTCGACCGTCCACCTGCAGCGTGCGCAGGTCGGTGTCGAGACTCAGCCGCCCGTCGCCGTACGACGTCCGTGAGCCCGACTCCGCCTTCGACCCGACGCTGCGCGACAAGACCGCTGACACCCGCAGCACCAGCTCGGTCGGGCTGAAGGGCTTGGGCACGTAGTCGTCGGCGCCGAGCTGCAGACCGCGGATCCGGTCGTCCACCGCGCTGCGGGCTGTGAGCACGACGACCGGCGTACGGCGTCCCTGGCGCGCCTCGCGCAGCACCTCGGTGCCGTCGAGGTCGGGCAGCCCGAGGTCGAGCACCACGAGGTCGACAGCGGCGTCGTCCAGCAGTCGCAGGGCCTCGGCTCCCGAGCCGGTCGTGAGGACGGCGAAGCCGGCGCGCTCCAGGTAGCGCCGCACGACCTCGCGGATGTCGCGGTCGTCCTCGACCACCAGCACCGTGCTCACGCCGCCATTCTGCGGCGTCGCGGACGGCTGGAGCCGGGACCGAAGTCCGTCTCCACATCGCCTCCATGCGGGCCGCACGGGCGATCCACCTGCGGGTCGCACGATCGTGGTGTCGAACGAAGCGGCTCGCCTGTCGGGCCAGAACGAGGAGGCGACGATGCGTCGCAGGACAGCAGTCATGGCAGCAGTCGCGACCGGTGGACTCGGGCTGGTGCTACTCGCCCCGCCCGTGCTGGCCGCCACGAACCACACGGACGACACGGACGCACCCACGACCTGCCGAGCACTCGATGGCACCGGTGGGTGGGGCCAGGGCGGCATGGGTCAGGGAATGGGCCAGGGCATGGGGCGCGGGGCCGAGCGCGGCGCCGGCTACGGACCTGGAGTCGGCGGACCGCGCGCCGACATGCACGAGCAGATGACTTCGGGGGACATCGCGTCGACGCTGCCGGCGAGCGGCACGTTGACGACCGCCCAGAAGCAACAGCTCGCGGCGATGGCCGAGGAGGAGAAGCTCGCCCACGACGTCTACACGGTGCTCGATGAGCGCACCGGCGACGTCCGGTTCGCTCGCATCGCGGCGAGCGAGCAACAGCACCTGGTGATGGTGCGGGTCCTGCTCGCCAGGTACGGCGTCAGCGACCCCACCGCAGGCCGCGACGCGGGAGCGTTCGCGTCCACCGCGACGGCGAAGGCCTATGCGGACTACATCAGCAAGGGGTCGACGTCGCTGGACGCCGCGCTCGGTGTCGGGCGCACCATCGAGTCCGAAGACATCGCGGACCTGAGGGCCGCGGTGAAGGGCCTCGACGCTCCGGACGTCACCACGGTCTACGACCGGCTGGCCACTGCATCCAGCCACCACCTGGCGGCCTTCAGCCGCTGAGCGGACGACGGCGGTTTCGGCTCTCTGAGCCGAGACCGTCGTCGCGCGCGCTCAGATGCGTCGCCACCGCAGCACGAGTGCGTTGGCGGCCGCGACGACGGCGAAGGCCAGACCCCCCCCAGGGTGGCCGGCCGCCGCGAGCACCAGGCCGGTGGCCGCGAACAGCAGGAGCTCGACGACGAGCCGCGCCGGGTCGGGCAGGCGACGCCGCGAGCCCGGTGCGATGAGCACGCCCCAGAGGCCGACCGCGACCACGGGAGCCAGCACCGCGGCAGCAATGCTCTGCCACGTGCCCGACACCAGCGAGGCCGCGGCCCATGCGAGGCCGACGAACATCACGAGCTCCAGCACGAAGCGCAGCACCAGGTTGACGTGGTCGAAGGGACCCTGGGCGTGCTCCATGGCCTCGGGCGTCGTCATGTGCACACGGTAGGACCACCGTGACCCTGTGTCGCGCACGGGTCGCCACCGGAGGTTCGCCTCGCGTTCGCCCGCGGAACGTTGACGGATGGCAAGCAAGGGGAGTTGACTCCCTCCTCGGTGGAAGGCGGCAGGTTCGAGCCACGAGACCGGCGATCCCCTCCACCGTGCCCTCGGGAACCACTCAAGCCCAGGAGAACTCATGCACCTGCGTCACCGTGCGCTGTCCGTCGCGGCTCTCGCGACGGCGGCGGCACTGGCCGTCTCGGCCAACGCCGCGGCCAGCTCGAGCCACGGTCGAGGCGACGACCACGGTCGCGAGCACCAGCAGCGCCTCGACCACATCTACGTGCTCATGCTCGAGAACCACTCGCAGTCGAGCGTGATCGACGACGTCAACGCGCCGTACATCACCTCCCTGGCGCACGACTACGCCATGGCCGACCAGTACTACGGGGTCACCCACCCGTCGATGCCGAACTACATCGCGTCGATCGCGGGCGACAACTTCGGTATCCAGGACGACAACGACCAGAACGTCGTCAACCTCGACCGCGTCAACCTCGTCGACCAGCTCGAGGCCCGCCACATCGGCTGGGGCGCCTATATGGAGGACCTGCCGGCCAACAAGCTCGACCGCTTCGGCCCCAACGGTTTGGCGCTGTACGCCAAGAAGCACAACCCGTTCGTGCTCTTCGACTCGGTCAAGAACGACCCGGCGCGGATGGCGAAGGTCAAGGACTACAGCGCGCTGGCGACCGACCTCAACAGCAAGCACGCGCCGCAGTTCGTGTGGATCTCGCCGAACCAGTGCAACGACATGCACGGCGGTGTCTACTCGGCGGTCGCCGGCCACCCCGAGACGCCGTGCCCCTACGGCAGCACCAAGGACGACGCGAACGACGCGGCGCTGAAGCACAAGGCCGACGAGTTCGTGAAGGGTGCCGTCACGACGATCATGTCGTCGAAGGCGTGGACCAAGCACTCGGCGATCGTCATCGTCACCGACGAGAACGACTACACCGGCAACGAGACCAACGGCGGCTGGGAGAACGCTGACGGCTGCTGCGACTCGCCGTACGTCGCCAAGGGTGACGGGCGCGTGAGCGAGGAGTGGCCCGGTGGCACCTACGGTGGCGGCCTCATCCCGGCCATCGTCGTGTCGCCGCTGGTCAAGCCGGGCACGGTCGACCACACGAAGTACAACCACTACTCGCTGCTCACCAGCATCGAGGACAACTGGAACCTGCCGTACCTCGGTCACGCCGGAGACCGCGCCGGCGGCGTGAAACCGCTGTCGCTGCTGTCCGCCAAGCACCACCACTGAGCGACCCGCCCAGTCGGGTACAGCAGCCGCTCCGCTCAGCCGCCCGGTCCGCGTCGCCCGACGTGGGCCGGGCGGCACGCGTATGGCGACGGGACGCGGCTCAGCCGCTCAGCCGCTCAGCCGCGCACGGCCTGCGTGACGGCTTCAGCCACGAGGCTGTCGCCACTGGTCAGCTCGAGCACGTGCCCGGCGCTGCGCGGGTCGTCGAGCAGCGCGGCGACCACCGACGCCACGTCGTCGCGTGGGACGTCGCCCCTCTCCACGTGCGCGGCCAGACGCACCTGACCGCTGCCGTCGTCGTCGGTGAGCCGGCCCGGTCGAAGGACCGTCCAGTCCAGCTCGCGGCCCCGCACGTCGTCCTCGGCGGCGAGCTTGGCGCGCAGGTAGGCGACCATCACGTCGTCGACGCCGTCGGGTGTCGCGCCGTCGCGCACGCTGTCGACGCCCATCGACGACACGAGGACGTACCGGCCGACGCCGGCCCGCTCGGCGGCGTCGGCCAGCAGGATCGCCGCGGCGCGGTCGACGGTGTCCTTGCGGTCGATGCCGCTGTTCGGACCCGCGCCGGCGGCGAACACGACGGCGTCGCAGCCGTCGATCGCGGCGCCGACGTCGTCCGCGGACGCGGTCTCGAGGTCGACGACCGCCGGCTCGACGCCCGCCGCGCGGAGGTCGTCGGAGTGGTCAGGGTTGCGTACCAGTCCCACCACCTCGTCGCCGCGGTCGGCCAGCAGCCGTCCGAGCCGAAGACCGATCTGACCGTGAGCACCAGCAATCGCGATCCGCATGGCCTCCACGCTAGGAGCCAGGCGACGAGCGCGCGCGGTGGTGACCGGCTGGCGGAGGTGGCACGGTGACCACATGGACACCAAGCACCTCCTGCTCGAGGCGTTCGGGCGCATCCCCGAGCGCGCCCGGGACGTCGTCGCCGGCCTGACGGCCGACCAGCTCTGCGCCCGAGTCGACGGGCGCGCCAACTCGATCGCCTGGCTCGTCTGGCACCTGGCCCGGGTGCAGGACGACCACGTGAGCGACGTGGCCGGTGCCGAGCAGACCTGGACGGCGGACGGCTGGGCCGAGCGGTTCGGCCTGCCCCTCGACCCCGCAGACACCGGCTTCGGCCACACCGACGAGCAGGTCTCGGCCGTCCGCGTCGACGACCCGGACCAGCTCACCGGTTACCTCGACGCCGTGCACGCGCGCACCGTCGCGTTCGTGTCGGGGCTGAGCGACGCCGACCTCGACCGGGTCGTCGACACCCGGTGGGACCCACCGGTCACCCTGGGGGTGCGGCTGGTCAGCGTGATCGACGACGACCTCGAGCACCTCGGCCAGGCCGCCTTCAGCAAGGGCCTGCTGTGACCACCGTCGCGCTGCTCGGCACCGGCACGATGGGCGCGGGCATGGCGCGCAACATCGCCCGAGCGGGCCTGACGCTGCGGGTCTGGAACCGCAACGCCGAGCGCGCTCAGCCGCTCGCGGACGACGGCGCCGTCGTCTGCCACACCGCGGCCGAGGCGGTGAAGGACGCCGACGTCGTCGTCACGATGCTGTGGGACGCCGACACCGTGGCTCACGTGCTCGCCGACCTCAAGGGCGCGGTGCGGCCCGGAGCCGTGCTGCTGCAGTGCACGACCGTCGGCGTCGAGGGGTGCGAGCGCCTCGACGCGCTGGCCGAGCAGCTGGGCCTGGTGCACGTCGACGCACCCGTTCTGGGCACGAAGCAGCCCGCCGAGCAGGGCGCCCTGGTGGTGCTGGCTTCCGGGCCGCAGGACGCGCGAGCCGTCGTCGCACCCGTCCTGGATGCCATCGGTCAGCGGACGATGTGGGTGGGGGAGGCCGGCGCCGGGTCGCGTCTGAAGCTGGCCGCCAACGCGTTCGTCATCAGCCTGGTCGCCGCGATCTCGCAGTCCCTGGCGCTCGCGCGCGGGCTGGGCCTGGAGCCGGAGCTGTTCCTGGACGCCGTGGCGGGCGGTGCGATGGACGCGCCGTACGTCCAGCTCAAGGGCAAGGCGATGCTGGCGGGCGACTTCACGCCGTCCTTCGGTCTGGACGGTGCGCTCAAGGACGCCGACCTCATCGCCGCGGCCGCCCGCGAGGCCGGCGTCCCGACCGAGCTGGTCGACGTCCTGCGGCACGAGCTGCGGTCGGTGAGCGAGGCCGGGCACGGCGGCGAGGACCTCGCGGCGCTCTACCGGGCGTTCGACCAGTAGGACCATCGTCCGTGCGCCAGCGGAACTCGCCTCACTAGGCTCGACAGTGGTCGAAGGAGGCGATCTGCATGTCGAGCGAGCCTTCGTACGGGACTCCCTACGGCGCCGCCGCGGCGCCCCAGGCCGACGACGTCCTGCGCGAGCAGGCGCTCAAGCGGCTGAAGAAGCGCCGTGACTTCCACGCCCACCTGCTGGTGTACGTGCTGGTGAACGGGTTCTTCACCACGATCTGGGCGGTCTCCGGGCACGGGTTCTTCTGGCCGGTGTTCATCGTCGCCGGCTGGGGGATCGGCCTGGTGATGAACGCCTGGGACACCTACCGCGGCGAGGACTTCAGCGAGGACGCCGTCCGGCGCGAGATGGAGCGCCTGCGCCCGCGGTGAGCCCAGGGGCTGCCGGATCCGCCGTCAGGTGAGACGGTGGCGCCCATGGCTCTCGTGCGCTGTGACTACTTCTCCGACGTGCTCGAGATGGGTACGTCCATGACGGTGCTGCTGCCCCAGGCGACGTCGGCGCAGATCGGCGTGAGCGGCAGCGGCGGGTCGGACTCGAACGCGACGGCGGCCGTCCCCGTGCTCTACCTGCTGCACGGCCTGAGCGACGACGCCACCGCCTGGACCCGGTACACGAGCATCGAGCGGTACGTCGAGCCGCTCGGCCTGGCGGTCGTGATGCCGCAGGTGGCGCGCAGCTTCTACCTCGACCAGGCGCACGGCGGCCGCTACTGGGAGCACCTGAGCCAGGAGCTGCCCGCTGTCGTGGAGTCGTTCTTCCGAGTGTCGACCCGCCGCGACGACACGTTCGTCGCCGGTCTGTCGATGGGCGGGTACGGCGCGATGAAGTGGGCGCTGCACCAGCCAGAGCGCTTCGCGGCGGCCGCGAGCCTGTCCGGTGCCCTCGACCTCGCCGCGCGCCAGGCGAGCGGCGCGTTGCGGCCAGACCTCGCTGACGCCGCCATCGGGCAGCGCCAGGTCGCCGGCTCCGACGACGACCTCATCGCCCTGCTCGAGCGCCGCGTCGATGCGGGCACGCAGCTGCCTGGCCTCTACGTGTCGTGCGGCACCGATGACGAGCTCGTCGGCGAGAGCCGGGCCTTCCTGGCGACCGCCGACCGGCTCGGCGTCGACGTCACTCGCGACCTGGGCCGAGGAGCGCACGAGTGGTCGTACTGGGACGACCAGGTGCAGCGCGTCCTGGACTGGCTGCCGCTCGACCGCTGACGTCGGCCGCTGACGTCGGCCGCTGACGTCGACCGCAGCGCCGTGGCAGCATGCAGCCATGGCGTTCCACATCGCGGGTGAGCCGGAGGCCGACGAGGTGCTCGACGAGCAGCCGTTCGCACTCGTCGTCGGCATGATGCTCGACCAGCAGTACGGCATGGAGCACGCGTTCCGCGGCGGCTACAAGGTGCTGAGCCGCTTCGGCACGCTCGAGCCCGCGGCCATCGCTGCCGCGGAGCCGGAGTCGTTCAAGGCGCTGTGCAGCCAGCCGCCGGCGATCCACCGGTTCCCTGGTTCGATGGCCGCGCGTCTACAGGAGCTGGCCGCGCTGGTGGACCAGAAGTACGACGGCGACGTCACGCGCCTGTGGACCGAGCCCACCACCGGCCAGGAGCTGCTCGCCCGGGTGCAGGAGCTGCCGGGCTTCGGAAAGCAGAAGGCGCAGATCTTCGTGGCTCTGCTCGCCAAGCAGCTCGGCGTCCGCCCCGAGGGCTGGGAGCGCGCGGCCGGCGACTACGCGCTCGAGGGCTACCGCTCGGTGGCGGACGTCGTCGACCCCGGCTCGCTGCTGAAGGTGCGTGAGTACAAGCAGCAGAAGAAGGCGGCGGCCAAGGCGGCGACAGTCAAGGCCGCGCGATGACGTCGGTCACGAGCGCACCGGCCGAGGACGACCTCGAGCAGTACCGCCGCGAGCTCACCGGCTACTGCTACCGCATGCTCGGCTCGGCGTTCGAGGCCGAGGACGCGGTGCAGGACACCATGGTGCGCGCCTGGAAGGCGCTCGACCGGTTCGAGGGCCGCTCGTCACTGCGCTCGTGGCTGTACCGCATCGCCACCAACGTGTGCCTCGACGTCGCCTCCGCGCGCCAGCGGCGGGCGCGCCCCATGGACCTCGGCCCGGCCGGCTCCGCCGAGGCGCCCGACCTCGGCACGCTGCCGGAGTCGACGTGGATCACGCCGATCCCCGACGGCCGGGTGCTGCCGGAGGTGGCCGACCCCGCCGACCTCGCGGTCGCACGTGACAGCATCCGGCTGGCCTTCGTCGCCGCGCTGCAGCACCTGCCCCCGCGCCAGCGCGCCGTGCTGATCCTGCGCGAGGTGCTGGCCTGGCCCGCGGCCGAGGTGGCCGACCTGCTCGAGACGTCCGTCGCCTCGGTCAACAGCGCCCTGCAGCGGGCCCGAGCCACGGTGGCCGAGCGCGACCCCGACGTCGAGGCGCCCCCGAACCCGCTGGACGACGCCGACCAGGCGTTGCTCGAACGCTACGTCGATGCCTTCCAGCGCTACGACATGACCGCTCTCACCGCGCTCATCAAGCACGACGCCACGCAGGCCATGCCGCCGTACGAGCTGTGGCTGTCCGGTCGCGACCAGATCCTCACCTTCTGGCAGGGTGCGGGAGCGGCGTGCCGGGGCTCGAAGCTCGTGCCCACGTGGGCCAACGGCAGACCCGCCTTCGCGCAGTACCGCGCGTGCGGCCCGGACGGTTCCTACCAGCCGTGGGCGCTGCAGGTGCTCGACGTACGCGACGGCCAGGTCGTCGACTTCATGTTCTTCCTCGACACCGAGCGGGTGTTCCCGCTCTTCGGCATTCCATCGTCGCCACTCTCGACCATCCCGCTCACGCCAGCCGATCGGTGAGGGCCAGCGCGTCGACAGGCGCCCGCACCTTGACGTCGTTGTCGAAGTAGACGAACACCTCGCGGTGCCGGCGCGGCGCGGCGCGCGCCAGCCGGAC
Source organism: Angustibacter sp. (assembly GCA_051960055.1). Lineage (GTDB taxonomy): Bacteria > Actinomycetota > Actinomycetes > Actinomycetales > Angustibacteraceae > Angustibacter. The sequence continues at coordinate 9,573 of JBQCES010000098.1, forward strand.
GCCGTCCGCCGGGGTACCGCCCGCGCGCAGCGTGCGGATGCGCGCAGCCCACACGTCGAGCGCGGGGTCGTCGTACCCGCTGGTGTACAGCTCCTCGGCGCCGTGCAGCCGCAGGTAGGCGAAGTCGGAGGTGACGTCGTCGAGCTCGGGGAACCGCCCTCCCGTGTCGGCCCGCACCAGCGCGACGTCACGCTCGCGCAGCAGCTCGACGAACGCCGGGTCGTGGAACGTGCGGTGCCGGATCTCGAAGGCGTGCCGGATGCGCTGCGACACCGGCGCGGTGGTGAGGGCGCGTCCCTCCATGCGTGCGTCGTGCCGCGTGGCGAGCTCGGCCGCCGCGTCGGTGGTGCGGGGGAGCAGGTCGATGAAGGCCGCGAGCACCTCGGGGTTGAAGCCGAGGTTCGGCGGTAGCTGCCACAGCACCGGGCCGAGCTTCTCACCGAGCGCGAGCACGCCCGAGGCGAAGAAGTTCGCGAGCGGTGTCTCGACGTCACGCAGCTTCTTCATGTGGGTCACGAAGCGCGGACCCTTCACGGCGAAGACGAACCCCGGCGGCGTCGCGTCGTACCACTTCTGCCAGGAGTCCTTGTGCTGCAACGAGTAGAACGAGCCGTTGATCTCGATGGTCGACATCCGGCGCGACGCGTACTCGAGCTCCAGCCGCTGGGGGAGCCCGACCGGGTAGAACACGCGCCGCCAGGGCGCGTAGGTCCAGCCGGAGATGCCGATGCGCACGTCGAGGGCGGCCCAGCCGCCGCCGGGCACGCGGGCTCCCTCGGCCACGAGGGCCGCCGGGTCAGGGCGCGGCACACCGCTCCCTCAGCCGCGCCAGCACCGGGCGGTCGGGCGCGAGCCAGTCGACGTCGTCCCACTCGTCGGGGCTCAGCCACCGCACGGCGTCGTGCGCGCCCCGTAGGGCCGGTTCGCCGTCGAGCTGGGCCAGCCACACCCGCATGACCACGGACGGCGAGATCGGCCAGGCGCCGCCGGCCGGCCCCACCAGCTCCTCACCGAGCCGCGCCGCGGTGTCGAGCTCCTCGCGCAGCTCGCGCAGCAGGGCGTCCTGCGGCGCCTCGCCGGGCTCGACCTTGCCGCCTGGCAGCTCCCAGCGGCCGGCGAGCTCGGTCGGGGCGGTGCGCCGCGCCGCGAGCAGGCGTCGGGGCCGCGTGAGGTCGTCGACCACCGCGGCGCCGACCACCAGCGTCGTGTACGTGCTCACCGAGCTTCAGCGCGGCTCAGCGCGGCTCGTCGTCTTCGTCGACGGGGACGGGGGTCGACTGCTCCTGGACGTCGGCAAGGTCGGCCTCGGTGTCGAGGTCGACCGCGGGCACGGTCTCGTCGTCGGTGGCGGCGTCGGCCAGCTGGTGCTGCTCGACGAAGTCGCCCTCGGGCACGTCGTCCGGCCGGGGCTCGTGGTCCTGCGTGCTCATCGACGGCTCCTGTACGGGTCGGGGTCGGTTCCCACGATGCCCGCACCACTGGCTTCTCGCCAGCGGCACGGCAGATCCCGTGCCGTCACCCGAACGGGTGATCGACGGCGCACCGCAGCCGGCCGACACAGAAGACGGCGGGGCGACAGGCTCTGCACCGAGGCGACGCAGAGGATCGACTGATGAGTGGGCGAAAGTACCGTCTGGTGACGCGCAGCGACTTCGACGGGCTCGTGTGCGCCGTCCTGCTGCGCTCGCTCGACCTCATTGACGACATCACGTTCGTGCACCCCAAGGACGTTCAGGACGGCGTGGTTGAGGTGAGTGAGCGCGACATCCTCACGAACCTGCCCTACGCACCGGACGCCCACATCGTCTTCGACCACCATCACAGCGAGACGCTGCGCAACGCCGGCGTGAGCGCCAACCACGTCATCGACCCCGACGCGCCCTCGGCCGCGCGGGTGGTCTACGACTTCTACGGTGGCGCCGAGGCGTTCCCGCACATCTCCGACGAGCTGATGCAGGCGGTCGACCAGGCCGACTCGGCGCAGTACGACATCGACGACATCCTGCACCCCAGCGGCTGGGCTCTGATGAACTTCCTGATGGACAGCCGCACGGGTCTCGGACGCTTTCGCGAGTTCCGCATCTCGAACTACCAGCTGATGATGCAGCTGATCGACGAGGTGCTGCGCCACGACAGCGTCGAGCGGATCCTCGCCACGCCGGACGTCGCCGAGCGCGTCACGCTCTTCACCGAGCAGAGCGAGCTCTTCGTCGAGCAGCTGCGCCGCTGCAGCACCGTGATGGGCGATCTCGTCGTCGTCGACCTGCGCGACGAGGAGGTCATCTACGCGGGCAACCGGTTCATGGTCTACGCGCTCTTCCCGCAGTGCCGCGTGTCGGCTCACGTCATCTGGGGCCGGGCCAAGCAGAACACCGTGCTCGCCGTCGGCAAGTCGATCCTCGACCGCACCTCTCCGGTCGACATCGGCGCCATCATGCTCGAGCACGGTGGTGGTGGCCACCACGCGGCCGGAACCTGCCAGGTGCCGCACGAGCAGGCCGAGTTCGTGCTGCGGCAGATCGCCGTCACGGTCAACGAGGGCCTCCCCGTCGCCTGAGCCCCTCGCTCAGCCTGACGACATCCCATGCGGAGCAACGCTTCCACGCTCTCGACCCGCGACCGGGCGCTGCTCGCCGTCGCTGTCGTCGCGGCGGCCGCGTTGACGGTCGGGGCCCGGACGGCGCTCGGCGGCTGGAGCGGCTCGCCCGCGAGTGCTACGGGGTACCCACCGCTGCCGAAGGACGCCAAGCACGTGCGGGTGAGCCAGCTGGTGCAGACCCACCTGACCGGGCCGCACGCGTTCATGCACGCCGACGCGCACGGGGTGCCCGTGCGCTACGTCCCGTGCCGGCCGGTGCACTACGTCGTCAACCCGGCGGGCGGACCGCCCGGCGCGGTCGACCTCGTGCGCGGCGCGGTCGGTGTCATCTCGGCGGCCACCGGGCTGGCCTTCGTCGACGACGGGACGACGTCGGAGCCGGTCAGCGAGCACCGCGACCCGGTGCAGCGCGACCGCTACGGCGACCGGTGGGCTCCGGTGCTCGTCGGCTTCGCCAAGCGGGGCACCTTCGAGGGCCTCACCGGTCAGGTGGCCGGGCTCGGTGGCAGCTACGAGATCACCACCGGCACCGGAGCCCGGCTGGTCACCGGGCAGATCACCCTCGCGAGCGACACCTTCGACCAGCTCATCGCCGCCGGCCGCGCCGGTCAGGCCACCACCATCGTGCAGCACGAGCTCGGGCACGTCGTCGGCCTCGACCACGTCGACGACCCGCGCCAGCTGATGTACCGCAGCAACAAGGGCCAGGTGAACCTCGGCCCCGGCGACGTCGAGGGCCTGGCGATCGCCGGCTCCGGCCCCTGCTTCCGCGACACCTGAGCCCGGCGCTGACCCGCCGCCGGAGCGCGTGCGGGAGGATGGGGCCGATGCTGCTCACCGACCTGGTCCCGGACCGCTCCGCTGACGCCCCTCCGGACCCGGACGCGCTGTACGACGCGTTCACCACGTGGGCGACCGACCAGGGCCTCACGCTGTACCCCGCGCAGGACGAGGCGGTCATCGAGGTGTTCACCGGCAGCAACCTCGTGCTGTCGACCCCCACCGGGTCGGGCAAGTCGCTGGTGGCCACGGCCGCGCACTTCGCGGCGCTGGCGGCGGGCCGCCGCAGCTACTACACGGCGCCCATCAAGGCGCTGGTGAGCGAGAAGTTCTTCGCGTTGTGCCAGCAGTTCGGCTCCGCCAACGTCGGCATGGTCACCGGCGACGCCGCCGTCAACGCGGGCGCGCCGATCGTCGCGTGCACCGCGGAGGTGCTCGCCAACCTCGCCCTGCGCGAGGGGGAGTACGCCGACCTCGGCCAGGTGGTCATGGACGAGTTCCACTTCTACGGCGACCCGCAGCGCGGCTGGGCCTGGCAGGTGCCCATCGTCGAGCTGCCGCAGGCGCAGTTCGTCCTCATGTCGGCGACCCTCGGCGACGTCTCGTTCTTCCGCGACGACCTCACCCGGCGCACCGGCCGGGCCACGGCCGTCGTCAGCGGCACCGAGCGCCCCGTGCCCCTGAGCTTCAGCTACGCCATGACGCCGCTGCACGAGACGCTCGACGAGCTGCTGTCGACCCGGCAGAGCCCGGTGTACGTCGTGCACTTCACGCAGGCCGCGGCCCTCGAGCGCGCGCAGGCGCTCATGAGCACCACCGTGGCGTCGCGCGAGCAGCGGGACGAGATCGCCGCCCACATCGGCGCCTTCCGCTTCACCGCGGGCTTCGGCAAGACGTTGTCACGCCTGGTGCGCCACGGCATCGGCGTCCACCACGCCGGCATGCTGCCGCGCTACCGCCGGCTCGTCGAGCAGCTGGCCCCGGCCGGTCTGCTGCCGGTGATCTGCGGCACCGACACCCTCGGCGTGGGCATCAACGTGCCGATCCGCACCGTGCTGCTCACCGGGCTCACCAAGTACGACGGGCACCGGCAGCGCCGGCTCAACGCCCGCGAGTTCCACCAGATCGCGGGTCGTGCCGGTCGCGCCGGCTACGACACGAGCGGGTACGTCGTCGTGCAGGCCCCCGAGCACGTCATCGAGAACGAGCGGGCCCTGGCCAAGGCGGGCGACGACCCGAAGAAGCGGCGCAAGGTGCAGCGCAAGAAGGCGCCTGAGGGGCAGGTGACGTGGTCGAACGAGACGTTCGACCGCCTGGTGGCCGCCGAGCCCGAGCCGCTCAGGAGCCGTCTGCGCGTGACGCACGCCCTGGTGCTCAACGTGATCAGCCGACCTGGCGACACGCTCGAGCACTTCCGCCACCTCCTGCGCGACAGCCACGAGGAGCCCCGCCAGCAGGTGCGGCACGTGCGTCAGGCCGTGGCGATCTACCGCTCGCTGCTCGCGGCCGGCGTCGTCGAGCAGCTCGCCACGCCCGACGACACCGGACGCCGGGCCCGCCTCACCGTCGACCTGCAGGCCGACTTCGCGCTCAACCAGCCGCTGTCGACCTTCGCGCTCGCCGCGCTCGACCTGCTCGATGCCGACGCGCCGTCGCACGCGCTCGACGTCCTGTCGGTGCTCGAGGCGACGCTCGACGACCCCCGGCAGGTGCTGATGGCCCAGCAGTTCAAGGCCCGCGGCGAGGCGGTGGCCCAGATGAAGGCCGACGGTATCGAGTACGACGAGCGGATCGAGCTGCTCGAGGACGTCACCTGGCCCCAGCCCCTCGCCGACATGCTGGAGCAGGCCTACGAGACCTACCGCCGCGGACACCCGTGGGTGGCGGACTACGAGCTGTCACCGAAGTCGGTGGCGCGGGACATGTACGAGCGGGCGCTGAGCTTCGCCGAGCTGGTCGGCTTCTACGGGCTCGCGCGGTCGGAGGGGCTCGTGCTGCGCTACCTCGCCGACGCCTACAAGGCATTGCGCCGCACGGTGCCCGAGGCGATGCGCACCGAGGCGCTCGACGACCTCACCGAGTGGCTCGGCGAGACCGTGCGGCAGACCGACTCCAGCCTGCTCGACGAGTGGGAGCGCCTGGTCGACCCCGCCCAACCCGATGCGCCGCAACAGGTCGACGCGCCGCCGCCACCTCTCACGACCAACGTCCGGGCGTTCACGGTGCTCGTGCGCAACGCGCTGTTCCGCCGCGTCGAGCTGGTGGCGCTGCGCCGCTGGGACGACCTGGGCGACCTCGACGCGGACGCGGGCTGGGGTGCCGACCGGTGGCGCACCGCCCTCGAGCCGTACTTCGCGGATCATGCCGACGTCGGCACCGGGCCGGACGCCCGCGGGCCGCGGCTGCTGCAGGTGCAGCGCGAGCCGCAGCGGTGGGTGGTGCGTCAGGTGCTCGACGACCCTGCGGGGGACCACGACTGGGGCATCGAGGCGGTCGTCGACCTACCGGCCTCGGACGAGGCCGGTACGGCAGTAGTGACGGTCACCGACGTCCGGCCGCTGTGACGCGCCCCCGAAACGTGGCAGCGCCAGTTTGTTAGACCCCTTGACAGATTATTTGTGAGGGCCATTTACTAACCCGCATGAACCCGCGCAGCACGCCTGACCGCCGCCTGGCCCGCCGGCTGCGCCCCCACGCCAAGGCCCTGCCCGAGCACGCTCGCCAGCACAACCGCTCGCTCGTGCTGCAGTCGCTGTTCCACTCCGGGCCGTCGTCGCGGGCCGACCTCGCCCGCGAGACCGGCCTCACCCGCGTGACCGTCAGCGACCTCGTCGCCTCGCTAATCGACGACGGGCTGGTGAGCGAGCTCGGGGCCAAGCCGGGCAGCCGGGTGGGCAAGCCGGCCACGCTGGTGGGCCTGCGACACGACGCCCACCAGGTGCTGGCCGTCGACATCTCCGACGCCGACTGGTTCCACGGTGCGGTGCTCGACCTCACCGGCACGGTGCTCGAGCGCCGCCGGCTTCCGGTCGAGGGTCGCACCGGCACGGCCGCCGTCGAGCTGGTCGAGCGGCTGTGCCGCGACCTCGTCGACGTCTCCACCCGCCCCCTGCTGGGCGTGGGGATCGCCACGCCGGGCCTGGTGGACGGCGACGGTGTCGTGCTGCAGGCGCCGAACCTCGGCTGGAGCGCCCTGCCGCTCGCGCAGCTGCTCGACGACGCCCTCGACCTGCCGGTGCACGTGGCCAACGACGCCAACACCGCGGCCCTCGGCGAGTACACCTTCGGAGCGGCGGGCGAGCACGGCCTGATGCTGATCCGGGTCGGCAAGGGCGTCGGCGCGGGCCTGCTGCTCGACGGCGCGCTCCTGGCCGGTCAGCACCTGGCGGCCGGCGAGATCGGTCACCTCGTGGTCGACGAGGACGGCGAGCCCTGCGCCTGCGGTCGCCGCGGCTGCCTCGAGACGGTGCTCGCCGTGCCCTCGCTGCGCCGCCGCACCGAGGGCGCCGACGAGGCGGCGCGCGAGGCCGCTCTGCGCGCAGCGGGCGAGGCGCTGGGCGTGACCCTCGCACCGGTGGTCAGCGCGCTCGACCTGCGCGAGGTCGTGCTCAGCGGGCCGGCCGACTTGCTCGGCGGCCCCCTGCTCGACGCCGCCCTCACGGTGCTGCGCCGCCGCTGCATGCCCGTCGTCGGCGAGGACGTCGAGCTGCGCCTGCCCGCAGCCGGCACCGACGTCGTCCTCGCGGGCGCCGCGGTGCTCGTGCTGTCCGGCCAGCTCGGCGTCTCGTAGCCGCAGGCCGTCTCCGTCAGAACCCCAGGCACGGTCAAACGCACGTCGTCCGGCGCGCGCAGAGAGCAACGCAGGAGGATCACGTGAAGCACTTCCGTTCTGCCGCAGTCGTTCTGGCTGCTGCCGTCGCGCTGACCGCCTGCGGCGGCTCTAGCGGTTCGTCGTCCGACGCCACTGCGGGTGGCAAGACCAAGGTGCGGCTCTGGCTGGTCGGCACGGACACCCCGCAGGCGGTGCGCGACTACGCCAAGACCGAGTTCGAGAAGGCCAACCCGAAGGCCGAGCTGGTGATCGAGGAGCAGGTCTGGGACGGCCTGGTCGACAAGCTCACCACGGCGCTGAGCGGTAGCGACAGCCCCGACGTCGTCGAGGTCGGCAACACCCAGGCGGTCGCCTTCACCTCCGCCGGGGCGTTCCTCGACATCACCGACAAGAAGGCCGAGCTCGGCGGCGACGACCTGCTCAAGGGCTTCGTGGAGTCCGGCAGCTACGACGGCAAGCTCTACGCGGCGCCCTACTACGCCGGCTCGCGGCTGGTCTTCTACCGCAAGGACCTGTTCGCCAAGCAGGGACTGAAGCCGCCGCAGACGCTCGAGGAGTACGTCGCGGACGGCGAGAAGCTCAAGGCGGCCGGAGGCGGCCGGTTCTCGGGCATCTACTTCCCGGGCCAGGACTGGCGCAACGCGCTGCCCTACCTCTGGTCGGCCGGGGGAGATCTCGCGGTGCAGAAGGACGGCAAGTGGCAGGGTGCGCTCTCGACGCCGCAGTCGGTGGCCGGGCTGAAGCTGGTGCAGGAGGTCATGCAGAAGGCGTCCGGTGCGGCCAAGGACGGTAACGAGACCGACCCGCAGGTGCCGTGGTGCGCCGGTCAGATCGGCATGCTGTCGGCGCCGGGCTGGGTGAAGGGGTCGATCCTCGCCGGCAAGGACAAGGGCGGGTGCCCCGAGGTCGAGCAGAACCTCGGCGTCTTCGCGCTCCCGGGCCAGTCGGCGGGTCAGACGGCTCCGGTGTTCCTCGGGGGTTCGAACATCGCCATCGCCGCCAAGTCCAAGCACCCCGACCTCGCCTACAACCTGCTGAAGGTGATCCTGAGCGACGGCTACCAGACCAAGATGGCCGAGGCCGGGCTGATCCCCGCCAAGACCTCGCTCTTCAGCGCCCTCGGCAACGACGACGTGGCGAAGGCGACGGCGCAGGCGGCCAGCAACACCAAGCTGACCCCCGCAGCTCCGGGCTGGGCCAACGTCGAGTCCGACAAGATCCTCGAGGACCTCTTCGTGCAGATCGCCAAGGGCGGTGACGTCCAGCAGCTGGCCACCGCCGCCGACGCCAAGATCACCGCGGCGCTGAACCGCTGATCCACCACCGGCTGAGCTGACACCACCACACCGGCAGGGAGTCGTCATCCACCTCAAGGTCCAGACGCGGACGGGCGGTGCCGCCGTGCAGCGGCGGTACCGCCCGGCCCTGCCGCACCTGCTGCTCGTGCCGGCGGTCGCCGTGCTGGCGGTGCTCACCGGCTACCCGCTGGTGCGCCTGCTCGTGATGTCGACGCAGGAGTTCGGGCGGGCGCAGGTGTTCGGCAAGCCGCCGGAGTTCGTCGGGCTCGACAACTACGCCGCCGTGCTCGGCGACCGGCAGTTCTGGGTGGTGCTCGGGCGCAGCGCGGCGTTCTGCGCCGTCAACGTCGTGCTGACGATGGCGCTCGGCCTGCTCATCGCCCTGCTGCTGCTGCGGCTCGGCCGGATCATGCGAACGGTGGTGAGCGTCGGGCTCCTGCTCGCGTGGGCCATGCCCGCCCTCACGGCCATCGTGATCTGGGGCTGGATGTTCGACACGCAGTACGGCGTCGTCAACTGGTTGCTGACCGCAGCCGGGATGGACATGACGGGCCACTCCTGGCTGATCCAGCCGCTGTCGTTCTTCGGTGTCGCGACGGTGGTGATCACCTGGCAGTCCGTGCCCTTCGTGGCCTTCACGCTCTACGCCGCGCTCGGCCAGGTGCCCGAGGAGCTGCTGGAGGCAGCCGAGCTCGACGGGGCCACTGCGCGGCAACGCTTTCGGCACATCACCTACGGGCTGCTGCGACCTGTGGTGCTGATCCTCACCATGCTCCAGGTCATCTGGGACCTGCGCGTGTTCACCCAGATCTTCGCCCTCCAGGACGCCGGCGGCATCACCGCGCAGACCAGCACCATCGGCGTGTACATCTACCAGGTCGGCGTGGCCCAGGGGCGCTTCGACACCGGCAGCGCGATCGCCGTCATCCTCGTCGTGATCATGCTCACGGTGTCGTTCGTGTACGTGCGCCAGGTGGTTCGAGAGGAGGCGCTGTGAGTGGACGACGCCGGACGACGCCGGTGCGGCGCGCTGGGCTCAACCTGGCTGCGGTGCTCGTGCTCGTGTGCTCGGTGTTCCCCGTCTACTGGATGGTGAGCACCTCGTTCCTGCCCAACAACCTGATCCGCAACCCGGACCCGACGTTCGTGCCCTGGCCCGGTACCGCACGCAACTACCGCGAGGTGCTGCACGGCGGCGGGCAGTTCCCCTTCGTGCCCGCGCTGCGCACGAGCCTGGTCGTGACGGTGTCCACGGTCGTCGTCGCACTCGTCATCGCGCTGCTGGCGGCGCTGGCCGTCACGCGGTTCCGGTTTCTCGGCCGGCGGTGGTTCGTGCTCGTCATCCTCGTGGTGCAGATGCTTCCCGGCGAGGCGCTGATCATCTCCATGTTCCGGCTCCTGGACGGGTGGCGGCTCACCAACACGGTGCTGGGCCTGACCGCCGTGTACGTCGCCACGGTGCTGCCCTTCACGATCTGGACGCTGCGCGGCTTCGTCGCCGGGATCCCGGCCGAGCTCGAGGAGGCGGCGATGATCGACGGCTGCTCACGGCTGCGCTCGTTCCGCTCGGTGACGCTGCCGCTCATCGGCCCGGGGCTGGTGGCCACCGGCGTCTTCGCGTTCATCCAGGCCTGGAACGAGTTCGTGATGGCGCTGGTGCTCATGAACCGTCCCGACCACCTCACCCTGCCGGTGTGGCTGCGCTCGTTCCGGCAGGTCAACAGCGGCACCGACTGGGGAGCGATCATGGCGGGCTCGACCCTCATGACGATCCCGGTGATCGTGTTCTTCCTGCTCGTGCAGGGCCGCATGGCCGGTGGCCTGGCCTCCGGCGCGGTGAAGGGCTGACGTGGCCGCCTGCGCTCCTGGCTCGCCAGACCTGTCCGCCCTCGCGCACCGCGTGCTGCTCGCGTCGTTCGCGGGCGCGGTGGCGCCGCCCTGGCTGCTGGTGCGGCTCGAGCGCGGACTGGGTGGCGTGTGCCTCTACGGCGACAACGTGCACGACCTCGCCCAGGTGAGCCGCACGACGGCCGCCGTCCACACCGCTCGGCCTGAGGCGATCACGGCGCTCGACGAGGAGGGTGGAGACGTGACCCGCCTGCACTACCTCACCGGCAGCCCGCACGCCGGTGCGGCGGTGCTCGGCGCGGCGGACGACGAGCGGCTCACCTCGATGGTGGGAGGCGACATCGGCACCCAGCTGCTCGCGCACGGGGTCGACCTCGACCTCGGCCCCGTCGCCGACGTCAACTCCAACCCCGAGAACCCCGTGATCGGCGTCCGCAGCTTCGGAGCGGACGCCGGTGCCTGCGCCCGGCACGTCGCCGCCTGGGTGCGGGGGCTCCAGGCCGCGGGAGCCGGCGCCTGCCTGAAGCACTTCCCGGGCCACGGCGACACCGCGGCCGACTCCCACCTCGACCTGCCGGTGGTCGACCAGCCGATCGAGGTGCTGCGCGAGCGCGAGCTGGTGCCGTTCGCCGCGGGGATCGCGGCCGGGGCCCTGGCCGTGATGACCTCGCACGTCGTGGTGCGAGCGCTCGACCCCACGGCCCCGGCCACCTTCAGCGCCTCGGCTACCCGCGTGCTGCGCGAGGAGCTCGGCTTCGACGGCCTCCTCGTGAGCGACGCCCTCGACATGCGTGGTGCGAGCGCAGGTCGGGGCGTGCCTGCTGCTGCGGTGCTGGCGCTGCGCGCAGGCACCGACCTGCTCTGCCTCGGCCCTGGACTCAGCGACACCGCGCTCGAGGCCGTGGTCGCGGCGATCACCGAAGCGGTGTCGACCGGCGAGGTTCCGCTCGACCGGCTCCGCGAGGCCGCCCACCGGGTCGACGCCGCGAGCGCCCGGCTGGCCGCCCTGCGCGCGGTCGCCCGGCCCGCCCCCGCGCCCCAGGCGAGCGCAGTGGCCGCCACGCTCGCGCTGTCGGTGAGCGGCGCCCTGCCGGCGCTCGCCGGCGCCCAGATGCTGCGCCTGGACGGCGGGAGCAACCAGGCGGTCGGCCACGTGCCCTGGGGACTGCCGCTCGACGGGCGGGTGCTCGCCGGCGGTGAGCTGTTCGAGGTCCGCGAGCACGATGACCCCGTGCCGCACCTCGACGACCGCCCGGTGGTGCTGCTGGTGCGCGACACCGCGCGGCCGCCGTGGGTGCAGGACGTGGTCCGCCGCGTCGCGCGGTGCCGGCCCGACGCCGTGCTCGTCGACCTGGGGTGGCCCCGTGCCGAGCCACTCGCCGAGGGCCTCACGACCGTTCGCGCGCGCGGTGCCTCCCAGGTCACCGGGCAGGCCCTCGACCGGCTCCTGGCCGAGGGGCCGTGATGGGCGCTGGGCTGGTCGCCGGCGTCGACGTCGGCGGCACCAAGGTGCTGGCGGTCGTCGCCGACGAGCGCTTGCGGGTGCTCGGTCGGGCCCGGCTGCGCACGCGCCAGGGGGAGCGCGGAGTCGTCGACACCGTGGTGCGCGCGGTCACCGAGGCGGCCCACCAAGCGGGTGTGGCGCCCGGAGCGCTCGGCGGGATCGGCGTCGGGGTGCCCGGCCTCGTCGACGCCGCCGCCGGACGCGTGTCGCACGCGGTGAACCTCGGCCTGCACCAGCCGACCGAGCTGGCGGCCGGTCTGCGCGAGCGGTTGGGCGTACCCGTCGTGGTGGAGAACGACGTCAACGCCGCCGCGCTGGGAGCCCACGTCCTGCGGCCCGTCGCCGGCGACCTGGCGCTGCTCAGCATCGGCACGGGCCTCGCGGCCGGACTGGTGCTCGGCGGCCGGCTGCACCGCGGAGCGCGCGGCGCCGCCGGCGAGATCGGGCACGTCCCCGTCGACCCGGCCGGTGCCCCGTGCTCGTGCGGGCAGCGAGGGTGCCTGGAGACCGTCGCCTCCGGCGCCGCCCTCGCCGGCGCCTGGGCGCCCGGTGCCGGGCAGCCGAGCACGAGTGCGTGGCAGGCCGCGGCGGCCGGCGACGAGGCGGCGGCAGCGGCCGTCCACCGGTTCAGCGCAGGAGTGGCGGCGGCGGTGCGGCTGCTCGTCCTCACCTGGGACGTCGAGACCGTAGTGCTCGCAGGCGGCGTCACCGAGGTGGGGCGGCCCCTGCTCGAGGCGGTGCGCGCGGCGCTGCGTGCGCAGGAGGCGACGGCTCCGCTCATGGCCGCCCTCGGTCTGTCGGGCCGGGTAGAGCTGCTGGGCCGCCGGGCTCCCGTCGCCGCGCTCGGTGCGGCGTGGGTGGCCTGTGGCAGGTTGGTCGACGACCGCCCCTCGGCCCAGGAGGTGTCGTGACCGACGACGTCGTGCGCCGCCTCGGGTGCGCGCGGGCGCTGGTCGACGGCCAGCTCGTCGACGGCGACGTCGCGGTGCAAGGTGACCGCGTGGTCGAGGTCGGCCTGCGTGGTGGCGGCCGCGGTCTGGCCGTGCCCGGCCTGGTCGACCTGCAGGTCAACGGGTACGGCGGCGTCGACCTCGTCAGTGCCGACGACGACGGCTGGGATGCGGCCCGTCGGGCGCTCGCGCGCGACGGCGTCACGAGCTTCGTGGCGAACCTCGTCACGTTGCCGCTCGACGCCACGCGCCGCGCCGTGGAGCAGGTCGTACGCCACCGCTCGCGCACCGTGCCGGGCGCGGCCCGGCTGCTCGGCGCCGCGCTCGAGGGTCCGTACCTCGCGCCCCAGCGGGCCGGCGTCCACCCGCGCGAGGCGTTGCGCAGCCCAGCCGTCAGCGAGCTGGAGCAGCTCGCCGCCGGCGACGTCGTCGTCGGCCTCACCATCGCCCCTGAGCTGCCCGGTGCGCTGCCGGTGATCCGGTGGGCCAGCGAGCGCGGCTGGCTCGTGGCCGTGGGTCACACGGCCTGCTCGACCGCGCAGGCGCACGCGGCGTTCGATGCGGGGGCCCGCACGGTCACCCACCTCGGCAACGCGATGCCGGCGGTGTCCGCTCGCGAACCGGGCCCGGCGGCGGTCGCGCTGACCCGCCACGACGTCGTCGTGCAGCTGATCTGCGACGGCGTGCACCTCGCCGACGAGTGGGTGCGCCTGGTCGTGGCCGCCGCGCCCGGCCGCTGGGTGCTCGTGAGCGACGCCATGGCCGCGGCCGGCTGCGGTGACGGGAGCTACCGGCTGGGGGAGCGTGCGGTCGTGGTGCGCGACGGGGTCGCTCGAGACGGTGACGGCGTGCTCGCCGGCAGCGTGGCCAGCCTGCTCGGCTGCGTTCGCGAGGTCGTGCGCTGCGGTGCCCACGAGCTCGACGCCCTGGCAGCCGTGACGACGCGGCCGGCGCGTCTGCTGCGTACGGGACCACCGGACCTCGGGGTGCTGCGGCCCGGGGGCCCCGCCGACCTGGTGGTGCTCGACGACCGACTCGACGTGCAGCGCGTCGTGGTCGGCGGCCTCGAGGCGGAGGGCACCTGATGGAGGTCGTGGTGCTTGACGACGCCGCGCAGCGAGCCGAGCTCGTGGTGGCGGCGATCGGCGAGCTGGTGCATCGCCGGCCCGACGCCGTCCTGGGCCTCGCCACGGGGTCGAGCCCGCTGCGCGTCTACGACGCGCTCGCCGCCGCGCACGCGCGTGGCGAGGTCTCGCTGCGGCGAGCCAGCGCGTTCCTGCTCGACGAGTACCTCGGCCTGCCACCCGGCCACCCGCAGTCCTACCG
>JBQCES010000099.1:0-7692 GCA_051960055.1 Angustibacter sp.
CCCGCCCCGGGGCGGCGCTGGGGCTGCGGGGGGTTGCTTGTCACCCCGGCCGGTGGCCCCTCGGGCGTGGGGGGGGGGGGGGGGGGGACTTGCTGGGGGGGGGGGGGCCGGCCCCCGCCCCCCCCCCTCGACGAGGTTCAGTCTGCTGCGGGCCGCTCAGGCCTGCGGGACGACGCTGACGGTCTTGCGACCGCGCTTGGTGCCGAAGGTGACCGCACCCTCGACCAGCGCGAACAGCGTGTCGTCGCCGCCGCGGCCCACGCCGTCACCGGGGTGGAAGTGGGTGCCGCGCTGGCGCACGATGATCTCGCCCGCGCCGACGACCTGGCCGCCGTAGCGCTTCACGCCGAGGCGCTGGGCGTTGGAGTCACGACCGTTGCGCGTGGACGACGCGCCCTTCTTGTGTGCCATGAGAGTGCCTGCCTTGTGAGGACGGAGGGCCTGGGTGCGAGCCGGAGCGGAGGCTCAGGCCTCGATGCCGGTGACCTTGACGCGGGTGAGGTGCTGACGGTGACCCTGACGCTTGCGGTAACCGGTCTTGTTCTTGAACTTCATGATGGTGATCTTCGGGCCCTTCTCCGGGGAGACGAGCTCGGCGGTGACCTTGACCTTGGCGAGCTTCGCGGCGTCGCTCGTCACGGTGTCGCCGTCGACGAGCAGCAGCGGTGCCAGCTCGAGGGTGTCACCCGCCTTGCCCTCGACCTTGTCGATGACCAGGACGTCGCCGACGGACACCTTCTCCTGACGGCCGCCAGCGCGGACGATCGCGTACACGTGAAGCTCACTTCTCTCGACGTTCGTTAAGGGCCCAGGCACGCGCCACCGGCGGCGAAGCCGCACGAGAGGCGAGCACAGGGAGGCGCGCGCGGAGCGCACCGACTCATCAGGGTACCGCAGGGGCGCCGGGGCCGGTCAAACCGGCCAGTGCCGCCCCTGCCAGGGGGCGTCCCAGAACATCCACTCGTAGCGCGTGGCCGTCCCGAACGCCTCCAGCATACGGGCCCGCGTGGACGGCCCCGACCGCGTCGCCGCCCGGTCGGCCATCGCCTTCGCCTCCTGCGTGCGCGCCGCGAAGGCGGGGTCGCCGTACTGGTCGATCCAGCGCCGGTAGGGGTGCCCGGGCTGGTCGCGCGTGCGCTCGAGCAGCCGCTCCCCCACGTCGGCGTACACCCAGAAGCACGGCAGGACGGCGGCGAGCAGCTCGGCGTAGTCGCCGCGCTGGGCCACGGCGAGCAGGTAGGACGTGTAGGCCGTGCAGGCGGCTGAGGCCGCCGGGACGCCGGGTGCGGGGTCGGCGTCCGGCACCTCGACCCACGACTCGTGCAGCTGGCGCTCGACGGCGATGGCCTGCTGCGCCGACTGCGTCCACCACAGCTGCTGGTCGGCGTCCGGGGCGAGCGCGGCCAGCGTCGCCAGGGCGCGGGCGTACTGCTGCAGGTACAGCGCGTCCTGGCGCAGGTACTCGGCGAACACCGGCTCGGGCAGAGTGCCGTCGGCCAGCGCCTGCACGAACGGCAGGTCGTCGATCGCGGCACGCACCGCGGCGGTGGTGTCCCACGCGTGCGTCGTGAACGACCGTCCGGACGACGGCACGGTGTCGTGCAGGTGGTCGACCGGCCCGGCGCCCTGCCCGATCTCGAGCCCGGCACCGGCCTCGATCGCGCCGGCCAGCCAGGCCTTGGCGTCCCTCACGGCCTCGAGCCAACCCGGGCGGCTGGGTCGCAGGGTCGCCACCGCGGTCGACAGCGTGCAGCCGGTGCCGTGCGTGTGCGGCGTGGCGACCCGGTGGCCGCGCAGCTCGTGCACCGCGCCGTCGACCGCCACGAGGGCGTCGGGACTGAGCGGACCGCCGAGGTGGCCGCCCTTCACCAGCACGCGCACCTGGTGGCGCCGGGCCAGCTCGCGGCCCTGGGTGAGCGCGTCCTCCCAGCACGTCGCCTCGCCGCTGCCAAGTAGGTCGGCCAGCTCGGGCAGGTTGGGCGTCACGACGTCCGCGCACGCGAGCAACCGGTCGCGCAGCGCGCTGACGGCGTCGGCGGGCAGCAGCCGGTGGCCGGACTGCGACACCATCACCGGGTCGAGCACGACGTGCTGCGGGGCCTGGCGCGCGAGCCAGTCAGCCACCACGTCGACGACCTCGGTGGTGCCGAGCATGCCGATCTTCACCGCGTCGACGCGCACGTCGTCGGAGAGCGCGTCGAGCTGCTCGCGCAGGAAGCTGGCGGGCGGAACGTGCACGGCCCGCACGCCCTGGGTGTTCTGCGCGGTGAGAGCCGTGATGGCCGTCATGCCGTAACCGCCATGTGCGGCAACGGTTTTCAGGTCGGCCTGGATGCCTGCTCCCCCGCTGGGGTCGCTGCCGGCGATCGACAGGACGCTGACCGGACGGGTGGGCACAGCCGAGTTCGGAGTACGCGACATCGCGTGACGATCCCTTCGCTAGTACGACCTAGATCAGGTTCGACGGGTCTCATCTCAGCTCCGTGACGGAGCACCCCGTGTCACTGTCGGCCACCGTAGCGAGGGTCGGGTGCGTGCGGTTCAGCGGGTCAGCAGCCCCCGCAGCGCGCGCGTGGCGGCCGCGGGGTCGGTCGCCTCGGTGATGGCGCGTACGACCACCACCCGGCTCGCGCCGACGGCCACGACGTCCGACAGCCGCTGCTCGTCGATGCCGCCGATCGCGAACCACGGCTTGGCCGGCTCGGCCGCGGCCGTGCTGCGCGGCAGGTCGAGACCGGTGGCCGCGCGGCCCGGCTTGGTGGGCGTGGTCCACACCGGGCCGGTGCAGAAGTAGTCGACGTCGTCGTCCTGCGCGGCCTGCGCCGCCTGATCCGGGTCGTGCGTGCTGCGACCGACGATGACGTCCGGCCCGACGATCGCGCGAGCCTGCGCGGGCGTGAGATCGCGCTGGCCGACGTGCAGGACGTCGGCGCCCGCGGTCACCGCCAGGTCGGCGCGGTCGTTGACCGCGAGCAGCGCGCCGTGGCGCCGGCACGCCGCCGCGAACGTCGCCAGCCGGTCGAGCTCCTCGGCGGCCTCCAGCTGCTTCTCGCGCAGCTGCACGACGTCGACGCCGGCGCCGAGCACGGCGTCGAGGAACGGCACGAGGTCGCCGCGCTCGCGGCGGCCGTCGGTGCACAGGTAGAGCCGGGCTTCGCCGAGGCGACGACGGCGCGCTGCCCCCTGGGTGGGGTCGGTCACGGTGCTGGTCACGCGCCGATCCAACCAGGCGCTAGGGTCGGGGCCGAAGCACGGGAGCCCGTACGGGCTGAGAGGGTGCGCCCGCACCGACCGTCGAACCTGCTCCGGGTCATGCCGGCGAAGGGAGCTGCAAGACGTGGACGTCGTCGTCGTCGGTGCCGGGGTCATCGGGCTCTCGTGCGCGTGGCGCCTCGCCGAGCAGGGCGCGATGGTGCGCGTGGTCGACGACACCGGCCCAGCGGCGAGCCATGTGGCCGCCGGCATGCTCGCCCCCGTCACCGAGGCCGCGTTCGGTGAGGAGCCGCTGCTGCGCCTGGCCCAGGCGGCCGTCGCCGGCTACCCGGCGTACGTCGAGCAGCTCGGCGGCGCCGACGTCGTGGCCCTGCGCCGCGAGGGCACGCTGAGCGTCGGCCTCACCGCAGACGACCGCGCCGAGCTCGTGCGGCTCACGGCCTTCCGCGACGGGCTCGGCCTGCGCACCGAGCAGCTGACCGTGCGGCAGGCGCGCGAGCTCGAGCCCTTCCTGGCGACGTCCGTCGGTGGCGCGCAGCTGGCCGTCGACGACCTCTCGGTCGACAACCGCGCGGTGCACGCGGCGCTGCGCGAGCGCGCCGTCGCGGCCGGGGCCACGGTGCGCAGCGGAGCACCCGCACGCCTGCTGGTCGAGGCAGGGCGCGCCGTCGGCGTCGCGACCGACGCGGACGAGCTGCGCGCCGACGTCGTGGTGCTGGCGGCCGGCGCACGCTGCGCCGTCGTCGAGGGCGTGCCCGCGCACGCCGTCCCGCCGGTCGTGCCCGTGAAGGGGCACGTGCTGCGACTGCGGCCCCAACCGGGGCGTCAGGGGCCGCCGGCCCTCACCCGCACGGTGCGGGCGCTCGTGCACGGCCGCGAGGTGTACCTCGTCCCCCGCGCCGACGGCGAGCTCGTCGTCGGCGCCACCGTCGAGCACCAGGGCTTCGACGACACCGTCGTCGTCGCCGCGGTGCGCGGTCTGCTGCGCGACGCCCACGAGGTGCTGCCGGTCGTCGACGAGCTGGCGCTCGCGGAGATCTCGACGGGCCTGCGTCCCGGCAGCCCCGACAACGCACCTGCCGTCGGCTGGTCGGCGCTGCCCGGCTTGTTCGTCGCCACCGGCCACTACCGCAACGGAATCCTGCTCAGCGGCGTCACCGGCAAGGAGGTGGCCCGGCAGGTCGCGGGCCACCCGCCGTCCGACCTGTGGCAACCGTTCGCCCCGCACCGCTTCGACCTCCAGGAGGCCCGCTCGTGAACGACCCCATCCCTGACGGCACGGTCACCGTCAACGGTCGCCCCGTGCCGGTGGGTGCCGAGCGCCCGCTGGTCGACGTCGTCCGCGCAGCCGGCGCCGACCCGGCCGGCATCGCGGTGGCGCTCAACGCGACGGTCGTGGCGCGCAGCGCCTGGCCGGTCACGACGGTGCGCGCCGGCGACGTCGTCGAGATCGTCACGGCGGTGCAGGGTGGGTGACGTGCTGGACGCCGACGTCCTCACCATCGCCGGACGCTCCCTCACCTCGCGACTGGTGCTGGGCACCGGAGGCGCCCCGAGCCTCGAGGTGCTCGACGACGCGCTGGCCGCGTCGGGCACCGAGCTCACGACCGTGGCGATCCGCCGCGTGCCCTCAGGGGCCACGGCGGGAGCGGGGGCCCGCTCGGTGCTCGACGTCGTGCGGGCCCGGGGGCTGCACGTGGTGCCCAACACCGCCGGCTGCCGCACCGCCGCTGAGGCGCTGCTCACCGCAGAGCTGGGCCGCGAGCTCGTGGGCACCGACTGGGTCAAGCTCGAGATCGTCGCCGACGACCGACTGCAGCTGCCCGACCCGGTCGAGCTGCTCGACGGCGCCGAGCGGCTGGTGGCGGCCGGGTTCGTCGTCCTCGCCTACACCACCGACGACCCCGTGCTCGCCGCGCGACTGCAGGACGTCGGCGTCGCGGCCGTGATGCCCGGCGGTGCGCCCATCGGCTCGGGGCTCGGCGTGCTCAACCCGCACCACATCGCGCTCATCGCCGAGCAGGCGCAGGTGCCCGTGGTGCTCGACGCCGGCATCGGCACGGCCAGCGACGCCGCCCGAGCCATGGAGCTCGGCTGCGACGCGGTGCTCGTCGCGTCCGCGGTCACGCGGGCCGAGGATCCGGTGCGCATGGCGGCCGCCATGGCCGCAGCCGTGCAGGCCGGGCGCCTCGCCCGCCTGGCCGGGCGGATCCCTCGACGGTGGTCGGCGCTCGCCTCCTCGCCCCCCGAGGGCGTCGTCGAGCTCGCCTGAACCACCCCGGCGGCGTCCGGACGGCGGCTGTCGGCAGCCGGTGGCAGCCTGGAGGGCGTCGCGCACCACCGGGGTGCGCCGGTGGTCGGAGGTTCACGCGTGGAGTACGTCTCGCTCGGTCACACCGGTCTGCAGGTGTCGCGCATCGCGCTCGGCTGCATGAGCTACGGCGACCCGCACGCCGGCAACCACGAGTGGACCCTCGACGAGGAGACCTCGCGCCCGTTCATCCGGCAGGCGCTCGAGGCGGGCATCACGTTCTTCGACACCGCCAACGTGTACTCGGCGGGCACGAGCGAGGAGATCGTCGGCCGCGCCCTCGCCGACATGGCCGACCGCGACGACGTCGTCATCGCCACCAAGGTGCACGGCCGCATGCGTCCGGGCCCGAACGGCGCCGGCCTGTCGCGCAAGGCGATCCTCACCGAGATCGACCACAGCCTGCGCCGGCTCGGCACCGACTACGTCGACCTCTACCAGATCCACCGGTGGGACCCCCACACGCCGATCGAGGAGACGATGGAGGCGCTGCACGACGTCGTGCGCGCGGGGAAGGCCCGCTACCTCGGCGCGTCGTCCATGGCGGCCTGGCAGTTCGCCAAGGCCCAGCACGTCGCCGAGCGCGAGGGCTGGACGCCCTTCGTCAGCATGCAGCCGCACTACAACCTCGTCTACCGCGAGGAGGAGCGCGAGATGCTGCCGCTGTGCGCCGACCAGGGCGTCGGCGTCATCCCCTGGAGCCCGCTCGCGCGCGGCCTGCTCACCCGGCCGTGGGACACCGCCACCGAGCGCAGCCGCACCGACGAGTTTGGCAAGACGCTGTACGGCGAGCAGGACCGCGCCATCGTCGAGGAGGTCGCGGCCGTGGCGGACGAGCGCGGCGTGAGCCAGGCTCAGGTCGCGCTGGCTTGGGTGCTGCAGCAGCCGGTCGTCACCGCGCCGATCGTCGGCGCGACCAAGCCGCAGCACCTGACCGACGCCGTCGCCGCCGTCGAGCTGCGGCTCAGCGACGACGAGCTGGCGCGGCTGGCCGCGCCGTACACCCCCCGCCCGATCGCCGGCTACTGAGCCGCGGTCGGCGGGCCGGCCGGAGCTGACGCCCGCCGACGCCGGCGGGCCGGCTTCGTGGGCTGCTGCTCGGCGACCGCGGCCTGCTCGGCGACCGCGGCCGGCTCGGGCGTCGGCTCAGTCGTCGGCTCGGGCGTCGCCGTCTCGCTCGCGGGCGCCTGCTCGGCCACCGCGTGCTGGGCCTCGTCCTGCTCGGTGACGGCCTGCTCGCTGACGGCCTGCGCGACCTCGCCGTGCTCGTGCACCGGGCCGGCGTGCTCGTGGTGCTCGTCGTGGTGGTGGGCCAGCGAGGCCACGAGCCCGGCGGGGATCGGCTGGCGCGCGGGCGGCGCCGCGGGAGCCGGCTCGGCCGACTCGCTGCTCTTGCCGCGACCCCGCCGTGAGCGACCGGAACCGCCGGAACCACCGGAACCACCGGAACCACCGGAGCCGCCGGAACCGCCGGAACCGCCGGAACCGCTGTCGTTCTTCGGCTCGTTCTTGGCGCCGCCGCCGTTGCCCTTGGCCTGCACCGGCTCGGCGTGGATCACGATGCCGCGCCCGTTGCAGTGCTCGCACGGCTCGCTGAACACCTCGAGCAGGCCCTGCCCGACGCGCTTGCGGGTCATCTGCACCAGGCCCAGCGAGGTCACCTCAGCCACCTGGTGCTTGGTGCGGTCGCGACCCAGGCACTCCAGCAGGCGCCGCAGCACGAGGTCGCGGTTGGTCTCGAGCACCATGTCGATGAAGTCGACGACGATGATGCCGCCGATGTCGCGCAGGCGGAGCTGGCGGACGATCTCCTCAGCGGCCTCGAGGTTGTTGCGGGTCACCGTCTCCTCGAGGTTGCCCCCGCTGCCGGTGAACTTGCCGGTGTTGACGTCGACCACCGTCATGGCCTCGGTGCGGTCGATCACCAGCGAGCCGCCGCTGGGCAGCCACACCTTGCGGTCCATCGCCTTGGCCAGCTGCTCGTCGACCCGGTGGGCGGCGAAGACGTCGTCCTCCGACGTCCAGCGCGAGGCGCGCTCGGCGAGGTCGGGGGCGACCGACGCCAGGTAGGGCTGGACGACGTCCCAGGCGCTGCGGCCGCTCACGACGAGGTTCTTGAAGTCCTCGTTGAACACGTCGCGGATCACGCGGACCGTGAGGTCGGGCTC